>JANXXL010000208.1 GCA_025350625.1 Bryobacterales bacterium
ATAGGTGACTATTCCGGGCAATGCCGGCACGATCACCTGATACCCGCCTTCGGCCAGAGCCTCGTAAATGACGGTATAGCCGTATTCGGTCATAAGAGATCCTCCCCATTTTAGTTTAGCTGGACCGCAGGGCGAACCTACCCGAACAGCGTTTCAATCGAGAGAGCGCGCATGTCCGGCACCAGAATGTCAGGAGCGTGCTGCGCCAATTCCGCGGCTCCGATCAGTCCTGTGGCCACGGCCACCGAGCGCACGCCGTGCGCCTTGGCCGCGCGAATGTCGTTGGGATGATCGCCGAGGAGCACGACAGTACTCGCGTAATCAATCCATCCTTCGCGGCGCGCGTGGCGCAGAGCTATCTCGACTAGTCCGGCACGGTCGCGAGCCAATTCGGCGAAAGCGCCGAAGCGGAGATAGCGGCGCAGTCCAGCACGCTCCATCTTAGTCCAGCCGATGCGGGTCAGGTTCCCGGTCACGAGGCCTGCCGGGATGCCTCGCCGCCAGAGTTTATAGAGCAGCATCCGCGCTCCCGGGCAAACTCTGCGGCGAAGATCGGGGCAGGTGCGCACGTAGGCGCGTTGCGCGTGTTCCACAATCCGCGGCATCTCGCGGCGGATCAGCGCGGCGGACGCGCCCTCCCGCCGCAGCATGGCCGTGAGGATATCGCGGTCGAGCATTCCGGCAACTGAGATGCCGTCAGTCGTAGTTGCAATACCGGTTGCTTTCTTCACGGCCGCCACGAGAGCTTCTCGATGATGCGCACCCGCGCGCCGCAGTAGGGTGCCGTCGATATCGAAAAGGACCAGGGCTTTGGGAGGCGATTGGGACACGTCTTCCAATATACGGTTGTGGCACACTGGTTCTGGAACCATACATGGCCACAGGGCACGCAATATTCGAGCCTTCTTCCCTGAAAGTCCCCGCGGCTGGCAATCCGACTCTCACCGAACTCGTGCGCAGGTTAGTGAAAGCATACGGCCCTTTGCGGATTTACCTGTTCGGCTCGATGGCGAGAGGGGACGGCGGTCCAGACAGTGACTTTGATCTCATGGTGATTGTGCCCGACAACGCCCCTCCGGAGATGCAGCGCAGCCGCCTGGCGTATCGGGCACTGCGAGGCACCGCTACCGCAGCCGACGTGGTGGTCTGGCCCAAGTCGAGTTTCGAACGCCGAGCCCGCGTCCCCGCGTCGCTTCCCGCAACGGTAGCGCGCGAAGGCGTGCTCATCTATGGCGCTTGATCCAGAACTGGTGGCGGAGACGCGAGGCTGGATGGTCAAGGCCGCGCATGACCTGCGCGCCGCGGATCGCTCTGGCTGCCACATTACCACCGCTTAATGAGGAAGCCGTCTTTCACTGCCAGCAGGCTGCGGAGAAAGCGATCAAGGGATTCCTCGCGTGGCACGGCCAGGCTTTTCGCAAAACCCACAACCTGGAAGAGACTGGTGAACAGTGTCTGGCTATCGATCTGTCCTTGCGCGGGGCGGTCGACCGGGCCGTGCCGCTGAGCGAATACGCGTGGAAATTCCGTTATCCAGGCGTACTGTCTAATCCTGACTCCGCAGAGACCGCTGAGGCATTGGCGGCTGCACAGGAAATCGTGGCGGCTATCGCGGGTCGCTTGCCTGCTGAAGTGATTGGCTGACCGCATTCGTTTCCACGCGTCGCACTTTCACTTTCACCTCGACGCGCGATCCCAACCGGTTGATAATCGACATAAGCCGATCGACCGTGAAGCGCCCAAGGTCGGCATTACGAATGCGCGAGAAGTCAGCCGCCGCCGTTCCCGTGCGGCCATGCGCGGCGCGCACGCTCAAATTTCCCCGATCGAGACACTTGATGATTTCAGCTGCCAGGATCGCCTTGAACTGCTCAACGTCCGCGTTCTCATGTCCCAGATCGCGAAAGACATTCCCGCTGCCGCGCGTCACTTCCGGACTCTTCGTTTTCATTCCAACATCTCCTTCAAATTTCGCAAACGGTCTTCGATTAGATCGATTTCGCGTTTGGGGGTCTTGATTCCTTGCGTGGATTTTTTTTGAAACGTGTGGATCACCCAGATTTCTTGACTCAGTTGTACGGCATATACGACGCGAAATGCATTACCTCGGAACGGCAGAGCAATCTCAAACACACCGGAACCCATGCCGCGCAAGGGCTTCGCGAGATCTGCTTTGCCACCCTCCGCTGCGATTGTAAGGGCGGCAAGACAGATCGACTTCGCGCCTTTCGGGAAGGTCTCAAATTCTTTGAGCGCCGCTTTGATCCATGAAACGGGACGAGTTTTCCCGGTCACTGCTTTCAAGCTAGTTCATACACTCTGTATGTTGTCATATTTGACAACGGTTGTCAAGAACTTCAGCCCTACCGGCCAAACTAATCAGTTGAGGTGTCTGGTATGCCCTAGAGTCGTCCGTGTCGGCGACCAATCCATCACCCCTTTTCCCATCGGCTGCTAGAATAACGGTGAATGCAAGTCTTGCAGGCGGGCCCGCATAAATTATTACTGCTAGAACTGGACCGCGAGTTCATCGAGAACATTGCGCGCCAGGCCGGGTTCGAGTTTCGCTTCGAAGAAGAGTCGCGGCGCGTGCTGCTCGACCTTAACGCGGAGACCCGGCAAGCGCCCCTGCTGCTCTTCGACGCTGCCGATCCCGCCAACCTCGGTTGGTTTTCGCGCTGCCAGTTTTATGTGGACGGAAGCAGCGGTGCGGTGCTGCAGACTCCCATTCAACTTGCGAATCAGCGCGACCGCAGCGGGCGGGCGCTGCCCTATTCGGTCCGGCTGCAGATTAATAAGGAGCTGCCGGCGTCCTTCCGGCTTCCTAACAAAGCCCCGGTGACCGAGCAGACCGTGTATTCGGTGCTCTTCAATTTCTTGAACGCGCTGCTGAATACCGGCGTCGGAGTATGCGGCGGGCCGGTGGTGCAGGCGCTCGCGGGGCGCACGGAACCGCAGGGGAATCGGAATTAACTTGGCCACGCTGGGATATATCGAATACGCGGACGCGCCGCCCGAAGTGAAGGCCGTGTACGACGACATCATGACCACGCGGCAGACCGACTACATCAACAATTTCTGGAAGGCGCTGGCGCATGATCCGGTGACGCTGCGCCGGACCTGGGAATCGGTCAAACAGGTTATGGCGCCGGGTGCGCTTGATTCGCTGACTAAGGAAATGGTCTACCTGGCTGTTTCGACCAGCAATCAATGCGGCTACTGCATCGCTTCGCATACCGCGGCGGCGCGCAAGGCGGGCATGTCGGACACGCAGTTCGCCGAGCTGATGGCCGTGGTCGGGATGGCGAACGAAACCAATCGCCTGGTCTCGGGCTACCAAGTAGAGATCGACGAGCGCTTCCGCACCTGAATTCACTACATGCCCAACGTTACTTACATCTCATTTACCGGCGAGACCACTACCATCGATGTGTCCCTGGGCACTACTGTCATGGAGAACGCCATCAAGAACGGCATCGACGGCATTGTCGCCGAGTGCGGCGGCGCGATGATGTGCGCCACCTGCCATGTGTACGTCGATCCCGCGTTCATCGACCGGCTCGATCCCATCGGCGAAGAACAGGATGAGATGCTGGGTGCGACCGCGGCTGAGCGCAAGCCCAACAGCCGGCTGAGCTGCCAGATCCACATGAAGCCGCAACTCGCAGGGCTGATCGTGCGCATGCCCGAACGGCAGACGTAGGCGCGTCTCAATGCAGCCTGGGGTGGTGATCGTGGGCGGTGGGCAGGCGGGCCTTGAAGCCGCTGCCGCGCTGCGCACGCAAGGGTACGAAGGCACGGTCACACTGATCTGCGAGGAACCGCATGCGCCCTATCAGCGGCCTCCGCTATCCAAGGATTTTCTCACCGGCAAGCAGGAAGCCGACAGCGTGTTTCTGCGGGCGCTGGCGTATTACGAGAAGCAGCGCATCGACCTGGTCCTGGGGGAACGGGCTACCGAGATCAACCGTGGCGCGAAACTGGTGCATCTGGCCGGGGGCGGGACTATCGGCTACGCGCAGTTAATTCTGGCAGTCGGCGCGCGCAACCGGCCGCTACCGGTCTCGGGCGCGCAGCATGCGCTCCATCTGCGGACGCTCGACGAAGCGGTGACTCTGAAGCAGCGCCTGGCCGAATCGCGGCAGCATGTAGTCGTGATCGGCGGCGGATTCATCGGTCTGGAGGTCACGGCGGCAGCGCGTGCAGCCGGGAAACCAGTAACGGTGATAGAAGCCGCGCAGCGCTTGATGGCGCGGGCGGTTGCACCGGTTTTGTCGGATTTCTTTTTGGACGTGCATCGTGCCGAGGGGGCGGAAGTACTGCTGAATAGCACCGTGGCAGAGGTGCGCACGGACGGCGTGATTCTTGCCGATGGCCGCCGCGTCCCCGCGGACCTGGTGGTCGCGGGCATAGGCGTGATCCCCAATACGCAACTGGCGCGGGATGCGGGCCTCACAGTGAATGACGGCATTGAGGTGAACGAATTTCTGCGCAACAGCGATCCCGAAATATACGCGATCGGGGATTGCGCCAATCATCCCAATATTTTCGCCGGCGGACGCGCGCGGCTTGAATCCGTGCAAAATGCGGTGGATCAGGCGAAGTGCGTGGCGTGCGCCATCACGGGTCACCCAGGACCTTATCGCGACGTTCCCTGGTTCTGGACCGATCAGTATGAGATTCGCTTCCAGATGGCCGGGCTGTCAGTGGGTCAGGATGAATCAGTCGTCCGGGGACGCATCGAAGAGCGTAAATTCTCGGTGTTTTATTTTAAGCAGGGAAAGATGGTGGCGGTAGATTCCGTGAACCGCTTCGGCGACCACATCACCGCGAGAAAAATGTTGGCGGCCGGTATCCCGCTCACGCCCGGTCAGGCGGCCGATGAGACTTTGGATCTGAAGCAACTGGCTGCAGCCCATAGCGCGGGGTAGTGCCGCAGAGCCATCCCGGCGCGCGCCGCTTCATGCTAGCGTGGCAGTATGAAACGCACCGTTCTGTTCGCACTGTTTTCTTTTTGTGCGGGAGCGGCGGAGATCCCCAAGGGTACGCACGTGCTCCTGCGCATGCTGAATTCTATAAGCACCCGCACCGCCGCCGAAGGCACCCAGGTCTATCTGCAAACCGTCACTCCGGTCGCAATTAACGGCGAAATCGTGCTTCCGCCGGGCACCTATGTGCAGGGCTCGGTCTCGCACGCGAAGCGCAGCGGACGCGTGAAGGGACGCGCGGAGCTGGGCATTCGCCTGGAAACCCTGACCTTCGCGGGCGGCAAGGCGCAGAAGATTTCGCCTCGCTTGAGCGCAGTGGATTCGGGCGACACCGGTCAAAAAGTGGACGAAAACGAGAGTCTGGTGAAGCAATCGTCCACGGTGGGGAAGGATGCGGCTCAAGTAGCGATCCTGGCGGGCAGCGGAGCGGCGATCGGCGGGCTGGCGGATCGCACTTTCAAGGGCGCCGGGATTGGCGCGGGCGCGGGAACGGTAGTAGGACTGGCCGCGGCGCTTCTCACACGGGGAAATGAAGTGGAATTACACCAGGGAAGCACGCTAGATGTGGTGTTCGACAGGGACGTCGTGATTGAATAGCCAGCTAGACGTCAGGATTACGACTGCTTCTTCTTGAAGCTGCCGCCATTCTTTTTGTCGCCGCTTGCACCCGCAGGATCGGCGGCATCGCCAGTCTTGGTCCCGCCGCCGGTGAGCGCTGCGCCATGGCCTCCGCTTTCGCCGGGAACGGTCACCGCGCTGCCGGGCGCTAATCGTAACTGGCCCTGTGTAACCACGATCTCCCCCTCGGAGAGCCCTTTATCCACCACCAGCTCGCTTTCGCGGCGCAGTCCGACGGTGATGGGGCGTACCTCGGCGGTGCGGTTATCGGCCACTACATAAACATAAGTGCCGTCCTGGCCGGTCTGCATCGCTTGAGTGGGAATCACCAAGGCGTTGGCTTGCGTGGACAACTTCAGCGTAACGTTCGCGTATTCGCCGGGCCACAATTTGCGCTGGGTGTTCTGGAAAGTGCCTTTCAGTTTGATGGTGCCGGTGGTGCTGTCGACATTGTTATCGACGAAGGTGAGGACACCATGTTCCGGATTGATTAGATCGTCCTGACCAGCGGCCTCAACTGCAAGACGCGTGCCCGCCATGTAGCGCTGGATTTCCCCAAGACGGTTTTCAGGCACCGAGAAGGTCACGTAAATCGGCTGCACCTGCGCTATCGACAGCACTTCCGTCTGGTTTGCGGTAACGATATTTCCGGCTTTCACGGTTACATTGCCGGCACGCCCGTCGAGGGTGGAATAAATGGTGGTGAAACTCAACTGAAGTTTGATGTTGGATAAATTGGCTGCGTCGGCCTGGATCTGCGCCTGAGCGCTCTCGATGGCAGCCTTGTCGGCTAATACGAGTTGTGCCAATGCGTCGGCGTTGGATGCGAAACGATCCCGGTCATCGCGGGAAACCACGCCTTGCTGAAACAGGGCCAGGTAACGGTCGGCCTGCTCCTTGGCATACCTGTCATTGGCGGTATCGCGCGCGAGGTTGGCTTGCGCCTGACTTAACTGAGCGCGGTCGCGTGACATAGTTGCCTCGACCTGCGCTACTTGCGCTTCGAAAGGACGGGGATCGATCTGAAACAGCTTTTGATTTTTGGCGACGTACTGGCCGTCTTCGATAAAGACTTCCTGAATCTGACCGCTGACCTGGGGCCGCACGGAGACTGTGGAAAACGGCTCCGCATTGCCCACGGCCGCCATGTCAATGGGCACATTCTTGCGAACCACGCGGGCCACTTCAACCGGCACGGGACCGGTATCGCCTCCGCCCTTGCCCTTTTTCTTATTCCCCTTCTTGCCGCCGGCGCCACCGTCTTGAGCAGCCGTTGGATCGGCCTTAGTGCAACCTTCGAGCAGCAGCAACGAAACGGCCAAGCATGTTAATCCGAGGCCGGCTAACCCAACATTTCTACGGGGAAACATAATTTAGATTCACGCGATTCAAATGCCTTCAATTCAGTGCACGGTTCCGTCCGGGAGAAGACGCTTTAGCTTACCATAATCAATCGTTTCCAGATGGCCAAGGGCACGCTATGCTAAAAGATAGGGCGTCTTAATCTATGCCGCTTTCCCGGTTTCATCCGCTGGTCCAAAAATGGTTTACGCAGCAGTTCGCGGGCATCACCGAGCCGCAGCTTCTGGGCTGGCCGGCGATTCAATCCGGCGAAGACGTCTTGATCTCCGCGCCTACCGGATCGGGCAAGACGCTGGCGGCATTTTTGCACGCGCTCGATCAGTTGGTGCGCAGCGCCAGCGCCGGGGAACTGGCGGATGAAACCCGCATTCTCTATGTATCGCCCTTGAAGGCGCTGAGCAATGACGTGCGGGTGAACCTGGAGATCCCGCTGGCGGGAATCGCCGCGTTGGCGCAGTCGGAAGGCGCCGCGCTGCCTCAAATAAGGGCGGCAGTCCGTACCGGGGATACACCCATGGCCGAGCGCCAGCTCATGACCCGCAAAGCGCCGCACATCCTGGTGACAACCCCGGAATCGCTCTTCATTCTGCTGACGGCTGAAAAGTCGCGGCAGATGCTGCGCTCGGTGCGCACTCTGATCGTGGATGAGATTCACGCTGTCGCGGGATCGAAGCGCGGCTCGCACCTGGCGCTGTCGGTAGCACGGCTGGAGGCGCTGGCGGGGGAGCGCATCCAGAAGATCGGCTTGTCGGCGACCGTGAGTCCCATTGAAGAGGTAGCCCGTTTTCTGAGCGATCGCGCGCAGATCATTCAAGTGGGCCTGCGGCGCGACATGGATATCGCCGTCGAAGTGCCGCGGGATGAATTGGGCGCGGTGGCGAGTCACGAGATGTGGTCCGAGATCTATGACCGCACGGCGGCGCTGGCGATGGAGCATCGCACCACGCTGGTATTTGTCAATACGCGGCGGCAGGCTGAGCGGGCGGCCCAGGCGCTCGGCGAACGACTGGGCGAAGGCGCGGTGCTTCCGCATCACGGTAGTCTCTCGCGCCGTTTGCGCCTGGAAGCCGAGCAGCGGCTGAAGCGCGGGGAGCTGCGGGCGGTAGTGGCGACAGCATCCTTGGAATTGGGGATCGACATCGGAACCGTGGACCTGGTTTGCCAGATGGGTTCGCCGCGTTCGATTTCGGTGGCCCTGCAGCGCATCGGGCGCGCGGGACACTGGGTGGGAGCGAAGCCCAAAGGCCGGATTTTCGCTACGACTCGCGACGAACTGGTTGAGTGCGCCGCGGTGATCCGATCCATTCGCCGAGGTGAACTGGATAGTCTGGAAATTCCGCGCGCACCGTTGGATATTTTGGCGCAGCAGATCGTGGCAATGGCGGCTTGCGAAGACTGGGACGAGGAGGCAATGTTCGCGTTCGTAAAGCGGGCCTATCCCTATCACGAGCTGCAGCGCCGCGACTACGATGCCGTGATCGAAATGCTCTCTGAAGGCACGGCGACTTCCCGCGGGCGGCGCGGAGCGTTCCTTCATCGCGATCAGGTGAATCACCGTCTGCGGGGGCGGCGCGGCGCGCGGCTGATGGCGATCACCAACGGCGGTGCGATCCCGGATAGCGCGCAATATCAGGTGGTAATGGAACCGGAGGGAACTGTCGTCGGCACCCTGGACGAAGATTTCGCGGTCGAGAGTCTGGCGGGGGACATTTTCCTGCTGGGAACGACCTCCTGGCGCATTAAGCGCGTCGAGACGGGGCGAGTTCGCGTGGAGGACGCGCACGGCGCGGCGCCATCCATCCCATTCTGGCGCGGCGAAGCGCCGGGGCGGACGCGGGAGTTATCGCATGCTGTCTCGGAACTGCGCACCGAGATCGCGGCCTTTGAAACCGTCTCAGGCGCGGTCGATTTGCTGATGCTCGAGTGCGGCCTGGATCGCTTAGGCGCCGAGCAAGCGGCTGAATACGTCCGAGCGGGCGCTCGGGCGCTGGGAGCAATGCCGAGCGAAGACACGGTGGTGGCCGAAAGATTTTTTGACGAGGCGGGCGGCATGCAGATGGTCCTGCATGCACCCTTCGGATCGCGCATCAACCGGGCCTGGGGCCTCGCGCTGCGCAAGCGCTTCTGCCGTGCTTTTAATTTCGAATTGCAGGCGGCGGCGACCGACAACGGACTGGTGTTGTCGCTGAGCGACCAGCACTCCTTCCCGCTCGAACTGGTGTTCAGCTACCTGCGGCCCGCCACGGTGACGGATGTGCTGACCCAGGCGATGCTCGCTGCTCCTATGTTCGGGGTGCGCTGGAAATGGAACGCTGCGCGAGCTTTGGCAGTGCCGCGTTTCCTGGGAGGGCGCAAGGTGCCGCCTCCGATCCAGCGCATGCGAGCCGATGATTTGCTGGCATCCGTGTTTCCGGACCAAGTGGCGTGCGGGGAAAACCTGGAGGGCGAAATTCGCATTCCGGATCACCCGCTGGTGAATGAGACCATCGATAACTGCCTGCATGAGGCCATGGATCTGAATGGATTGATCGCGATTCTCGAACGCATGGAGGAGGGCACTTTGCGAACGGTGGCGATCGACACGCCGGAGCCTTCGCCCTTCAGCCATGAGATTCTGAACGCGAATCCATACGCTTATTTAGACGACGCCCCGCTCGAAGAACGCCGCACGCGTGCTGTGCAGTTGCGGCGGAGCCTGCCGCCGGCCGACGCGGCTGGCATCGGCGCGCTGGATCCGGACGCGATCGCAGAGGTGTCCGCGCAATCCTGGCCGGTGGTGCGGGATGCCGATGAATTGCATGATGCGCTGTTGACGCTGGTGGTGTTGCCTCCGTTAGAGGAGTGGGCCGGGTTTTACCAAGAGCTCGAACGGGCGGGCCGGGCGTCGACCCAGGCTGGCCGGTATTGGGTAGCCACCGAAAGGCTGGATCGCATCGACGATACGCCGGCGATTTTGCGCGGGTGGGCGGATTCGATCGGTCCGTTTACGGCGGCGGGCATAGCGGACCGCTTAAATTTGCAGGTGAGCGATGTCGAAAGCGCACTCGCGCAACTGGAAGGCGAAGGGCAGATCCTGCGCGGCAACTTCACCGGCGCGGGGCAGGAATTTTGCGATCGCCGCATCCTCGCGCGCATCCACCGGCAGACGCTGGGACGGCTGCGCCGGGAGATCGAACCGGTCAGCTCTGCCGATTTCATGCGGTTCCTCTGCCGCTGGCAGCATCTAAGCGCGGGCGCGCGATTGCACGGCGTCGATGGTTTATTTCAGGTGCTGCGGCAGCTCCAGGGTTATGAAATTTCCGCCGCCGCTTGGGAATCGACGGTGCTGCCGCGGCGCGTCCACAAGTACGATCCGGAATGGCTCGACCGGTTGTGTCTGGCGGGAGAAGTGATGTGGGGGCGGTTATCGCCGCATCCCGCGCTCGAATCGTTGGGGACTCGCAAAGTGCGGCCCACGCGAGTAGCTCCGCTGGGCATTTTTCTGCGCGAGGATGCGGCGCGCTTGTTGCCGGCGCAGGGAACGGCCGAGCAGACCTGGTCTCATGCTGCGGCGGACGTGCTGGCTGCGCTCGAGCAACGCGGGGCGTCGTTCTTCCATGACCTGGTGCGCTCCACTGGCCGCTTGGCGAGCGAAGTGGAAGATGGGCTGTGGGAGCTGGTAGCGGGCGGACGCGTCACCGCCGATGGGTTCGAGAATCTGCGGGCTTTGATCGACCCGAAGCGGCGGCGCGGCGAAGGGCGCGGGCGAATGGCGCGTCCGCGTCACGCCGCAGGCCGTTGGGCTTTGCTCGAAACAGGCGCTTCGGAGACGGATCCTGCGTTCTTCGCACGAGTCTTATTGGATCGCTGGGGAGTGGTGTTCCGCGACATGCTGGCGCGCGAAACGCTGGCGCCGCCCTGGCGCAGCCTGCTGGTGGTCCTGCGCCAGTGGGAAGCTCGCGGTGAAGTGCGCGGCGGGCGGTTTATCGCAGGCTTCTCGGGCGAACAGTTCGCACTGCCGGAAGCAGTGGAGCTGCTGCGGGATGTGCGCCGTAACGGAGGCCAAGGGGAGGAGATTGAGATCGCTCTTGCGGACCCGTTGAACCTGACGGGAGTGATTCTGCCCGGTCCGCGCACCAGTGCGCTCGCGCAAGGGGTGCTTCGTCTGCGGGATGGTGTGCAGCAGGAAGAAGTGTCGGCGCCGGATATTTCTATTTCCGCCTAGACTTAGAAGGTCGCGCCGTGGGATTCGAGAACATCGACGATGTTCCAGTAGCCGCCTAAAATCCAAGTGCCACGCGCTTCCCGCAACTACACGATCACGTCGAGCGCTGGTGAGACGCAGGAAGTTTCTTCCGCATCATTCTCCCCCGTTTCGTGCAGGGTGGGCGTGACCGGAAACCAGTTTCAGAGTTCTATTGTCACCGAGGGCGGACGGCCCTCACCATGCGCGGGTCGCTCCGAAGAGAACAACGTTCATCTGCTACGGCAGATCGCGCAGGTCGGGAGGCACCCAACGGGTCCTGGCTTCCTGACTCGCCAACACCTGGGGATTCCAGAAGCGATGCAGCAGATGCAAGCCCAGCTGGGGTTCGTTGCACGCTAGGAACTCATCGAAGCTCGTCTCGTGGTGCGTTGCCAGCAGTCGCACCCAGGCGGTGGTTATGGTCTCGTGATAGAGATGAGCGACGCCATGATGCAGCGCGAACACCTGGATCCCATGGCGTACGCGTAGCAGCGCGGCTTCAAGGCTTTCGCGATGGAGGTGCAGCCATGCCAGACGCAAGTGGTCGGCGTGGCGGAACTCGGAAGTCAGGAGCCGGCGGCCGTGAAAAGCTTCGAGAAATTCCTCATCGCCAAGATGGGCGGAGGCGAGAAGCAGGGCCATAGCGCGATTATGACATTCTCTCCTAACCCGCACCTGCCGTGCTGATGACAGGTGGCGGTAGCGGAGCGCCGGAAGACCGTCCCCCGAAGATTTGCTGGACATTCAGCGGCGAGGGCGGAGCTGTTTTGCGCTTACACTTTCACGGCCCATTTCGCCGAAACCTTGCGGATGCGCTCCACCGCGTCCAAAATATTTTCGAGCGAATTGGCGTAACTGAAGCGCAAATAGCCGCGGCCCTCGGCGCCGAAACACTGGCCGTCGAGACACGCCACGCCGCCTTCATACAACAGGTAGTCGGCGAGTTCCTTCGAATCCATACCCGTGCCTTCGACGTTTGGGAACACGTAGAACGCGCCCGCGGGCACCGGGCAGCGGAACCCAGGAATAGAATTCAAGGCCTTCACAATCGCATCGCGGCGCCGCTTGAACTCCGCCACCATCGCCTCGACCGCGTCCTGCGGACCTTCGAGCGCCTCGATCCCCGCGCGCTGCGTAAAGCTCGCGGTGCAGGAATTGGAGTTCACCATCAGCTTCACCACCGCTGCCGCCAGCCATTCCGGCATCACGCCGTAGCCGAGACGCCAGCCGGTCATCGAATAAGTCTTCGAGAATCCATCGAGAATAATGGTCTTCTCGAGCATCCCGTCGACGCTCGCGATGGAACTGGGCTCGCCATCGTAGATAATGCGCGAATAGATTTCATCGCTCAATACCATGATGTCGCGCTCGCGCAGCATGGCCGCGATCGCCTGAATATCGCCGGCCGGGATAATGCCGCCGGTCGGATTGTGCGGCGAATTGAGGATCACCAGCTTGGTGCGGTCCGTCAGGCGGTCGCGCAACTCATCGAGATCGAGCGAAAAGCCGCGGCTCTCGCGCAATGGGATCGCCACGGGCTTCGCGCCCTGAAAGCGGATCATCGACTCATAGATTGGGAATCCGGGGTCGGGGAAAATCGCCTCGCCGCCTTCTTCCAGCAGAGCGATGATCACAAAGTACATGATCGGCTTGCCGCCCGGCACCACGCAAACGTTCTGCGGACCGACCTTGATCCCGCGCGTCCGCGAAACGTAACTGGCGATCGATTGCCGCAGCTCCGGCAGTCCTTGCGTCGGGCCATACTTGGTCCAGCCTTCGTCGAGCGCTTTTTTGCCGGCTTCGATCACGTTGCGGGGCGTCGGGAAATCGGGCTCGCCGATTTCGAGATGAATGACGCTCTTGCCCTGCGCTTCAAGCGCGCGCGCTTTCACCAGGACATCGAACGCCGATTCGACCCCGATACGGGCCATCTTTTTTACCAGCTGCATAGTTAAGCCCGAGGCGTGGAGGTCGATTTAGAACAGCGCCGTGTCGCGCCGGGTCCAGGATTTACCCTTTTCCTTGGCGATCTTTTCCACGTCGTTCACATAGGCGCCGGTTTGCGTCAGCATATGGTGCAGATCGTTGCCCAAGCCAATAAAAGTGAAATCCTTGTCCATGAATTCGCCCACGCGGGAAGTACCGAACAGAAAAATTCCTAGAATCACATTGTTTTTCTTAGCCGCTGCGACCAGCTTGTTGGTGGCGTCGTTCAACTCTGGAGACGTATACATGTGGGGGAACTCGTACTTTTCATACAAGCCCATTGACATGCACAAATCATTCTGGCCGAGGAACAGCATGTCGACACCGGGCACGGCGGCGATCTCGTCGATGTTCTTGATACAGTCCGCCGTCTCGACCTGCAAAGATTTAATCACGTTATCGTTGGCCGAGCCAGCATATCCCAGCAGTCCCGCCTTGTTCATGCTGCGTTGCGGGAAATAAACCGAGCGCGTACCGGCCGTGGGATAGCGCATGCAGCTTATGGCCGCGCGGGCTTCCTCGGCGGTGTTGATATAAGGCACCAGAATGCCGTCCGCGCCGGTATCGAGCGACTGTTGAATTCCAGCGCGATCCTGATAGCCGCCCACTCGGACCAGCGATTTCGCGCCGCCGCTCGCAATGCCCGACAGCATGGTCGACAAAGTCTCATAGCTCATGGGTCCGTGCTGCGAATCCACCAGCAGCCAGTCGTAGCCGCTGTGCGCCAGTTGCTCCACTACCGTGGGGCTGTGCGAATTTACGAAAAGACCGAGCTTGGGAGTGCCCGCGCGCAGTTGTTTCTTAAATTCCGCGCCACTCAATACTTCACTCATTCGTATAAATCTCCTGATGATTAATCTCGTCGCAGTATACACTAACGCGGCGTCCCGGCATTCCCGCGAAGCAGTATGATAAACTCTGTAAGCTTCGGGCGTAGTTAAGCGGATGACCCTCTACCAAATTTGTCAAATTCTCCAGGATTCTGATATTGGCACTTCCATCCGCGAATCGATCTGGACTTTCCCGGCCATCGAGACGGTCCACGTGCTGGGGCTGGCGGTGTCAGTAGGGATTCTGGTGATGCTCGACTTGCGGCTGGTGGGCGCGGGAATCCGCCACATTCCTGCAGCCGATATCATGCACAAGCTGAAGCGCTGGTACCTGGCGGGGTTCGCGGCGATGTTTATAAGCGGGATACTTCTGTTCTGGTCGGAAGCGGAAAAGTGCTACCGCAGCCCCACCTTCCGAATCAAGCTGATATTTTTGGCGCTGGCCGGATTGAACGCATTATTTTTTGAAATCAAGTACGTGCCCACTATGAGGAATTGGGACGCGACGGGCATTACACCCACCGGGGCCAAAGTGGTGGGCTGGGCCTCGTTGATCTGCTGGCTCGGCGTCATTGGATTCGGACGCTGGACCGCTTATGGAATGAAATAATCCGTATGAAACATTTATTGTTCCCAATTTTTAAGTGGGCCGATCATACCTGGGTGGCCGGAGCGATTCGCGATTCGACCTGGGCCTTCGCGCTGCTCGAAGTGTTCCATCTGTTCGGAATCACCTTGTTGCTGGGCACGCTGGTGGTGGTGAACCTGCGTTTATTTGGCTGGGGATTGGCGAGCCACTCGCTCTCTGATGTCGCTTCCGATGCCTTGCCGTTTACGCGCTGGGCGATGGTGGCAACTGTGATTTCCGGCTCTTTGCTATTCGCATCGGAAGCGATGAAGTGTTATGGCAGCATTCCCTTCTTCATCAAAATGGGGTTGTTGGCCACGGCGCTGCTGTTCACATTCACTTTTCACAGCCGCCTTACCAAAGCGTCGCAGCCATCGCCCGCCAGCAAGTTCGCCGCAGGACTTTCGATGGTGCTGTGGTTCGGCGTGGGCCTGGCCGGTCGCGCCATTGCATTCTTCTAGCTCCTCGCGCGAACTGTGGGTATAATACAAGACCATGTGGTCACAAACCTACGCCCCCGTCGCCGGTAGTCTGCAGCTTTCCGCCCTGGTAGCAATGCTGCCGGTGTTTGTCGTGCTGCTGTTGCTGGGCGTGCTGCGCAAGCCGGCGTGGCTGGCTGCCATGGCGGGATTCGTCACTGCCTTCATAACTTCGGTGGCGATCTACCATATGCCATTCACAATTGCGGCGAGTTCTGCTTTGTATGGCGCCGCCAATGGGATGATGCCGATCGGATGGATCGTGTTCACCGCTATCCTGCTCTATAAAGTCACGGTCGACACCGGGAAATTCGAAATCATTAAAGAGTCGCTCGGAAACATTACCGGGGATCGCAGCGTGCAGGCTTTGCTGATCGCGTTCGCCTTCAGCGGTTTCATCGAAGGCGCTGCGGGATTCGGCACGCCGGTGGCGATTGCGGCGGCGATGCTGGCGGGCCTGGGATTCCCTCCGTTTTTGGCCGCGAGCGTTTGTCTGCTGGCGAACACTGCGCCGGTGGCGTTCGGGTCCATCGGGACGCCTTTGATCATGCTGCAGCGGGTGACCAACCTGCCGATGGACGCGCTTTCAGCGGATGTCGGCCGCCTGTGCGCGCCGCTCGCGCTGATCCTGCCTTCCTATTTGATGCTGGTGATGGGCGGCTTGCCGGGATTGCGCGCGGCGCTTCCCGCTGCGATCACCTGCGGCGTGGCCTTCGCCGGAGTGCAGTTTTACATTTCGAGTTACATAGGACCCAACCTCGCAGGCCTGCTGGCTGCCATCGCGGCGATGTGCGCGCTGCTGTTATTGCTGCGGTTTTGGACGCCGCCGGGTGACACCAAGGCTCTGGCGTCGAAATACACTCCAGGCGAAGTATTTTTGGCGTGGAGTCCTTACTTGCTGCTGGTGATTTTTGTGCTGGCGTGGGGCAGCGCCAGCACCAAGGCGATTCTCGACAAAGCGACGGTGATCATTCCCTGGCCGGGGCTGCACAATCTGGTGCAGCGTATGCCTCCGATCACTCCCAATCCCACACCCTACGGCGCTCCTTATACGTTCAATCTGCTCTCGGCATCGGGGACATCTTGTTTGTTCGCTGTGTTCGCATCGGCGCTGGTGTTGAAGGTGAGTCCGGGGCGGCTGGCGCGGCTGACGGGAGCTACGGCGAAGCAACTGGCGCTGCCTTTGCTCACCATCGCGAGCGTAGTGGCTCTGGCGTTCATCATGAACTATTCGGGCCAAACGGCGACGCTGGGTCTGGTAGTTGCTGCCACCGGGGTGGCGTTCCCCTTCTTCAGCACGCTGCTGGGATGGCTCGGCGTGTTTCTTACGGGCAGCGACACTTCGGCCAACGCACTCTTTGGCACCTTGCAGGTGGTGACGGCGAATCAGTTGGGATTGAATCCGGTACTGATGGCGGCGGCGAACTCGAGCGGCGGTGTGATGGGCAAAATGATCAGCCTGCAGAGCATCGCGGTGGCGGCGGCGGCTACCGGCATGCCTCGCAAAGAAGAATCCAACCTGCTGCGTTTCACGTTGAAGCACAGCATTTTCCTGGCATGCGTGATGGGATTGCTGAGTTTGTTCTACGCTTACGTGGCGCCAGGCTGGGTGCGTTAGGCGGGAAAGACGCCGGGGTATGATCAAAGGGTCCCCCATGTCATTTCTCGAAGAATTACGAGGCGTCCTTGGACCGCACGGCCTGATTACATCCCCTGAAGAAACTCGCACCTATGAGTGCGACGGTCTTACGAATTTTCGAGTGATGCCGCTGGCGGTCGTGCTGCCCACTTCCGCTGAAGAGGTGCAGGCTGTGGTTCGCATCTGTCATCGGGAACGGATACCATTTGTTGCGCGCGGGTCGGGTACGGGGTTGAGCGGCGGGGCGCTGCCGGTGAAGAACGGCATCGTCATCAGTCTGGCGCGCATGAACCGGATTCTCGAAGTGGATCTGGCGAACCAACGGGTCGTAGTCGAACCGGGCGTGATCAACTTAAACGTAACCGCGCGCGTGGCGCCCGATGGGTACTTTTATGCTCCCGACCCGTCATCGCAATCGGTATGCAGCATCGGCGGCAACGTGGCGGAGAACGCCGGGGGCGCGCATTGTCTGAAGTACGGCTTTACGACGACGCATGTGCTGGCGATCGAAGTGGTGTTGCCGGACGGAACGCTCGCGCATTTCGGGTCGAAGACTTTGGATGCTCCGGGCTATGATTTGGCCGGAGTGTTTGTGGGTTCGGAAGGCACGCTGGGCGTGGCGACTAAGGTTACGCTGCGCATCGTGAAGCGTCCGGAGTGCGTTCAGACATTGCTCGCAGCGTTTGGAAACACCAATGACGCGGGCGCGGCGGTCAGCGATATTATTGCCGCGGGCATGCTGCCGGCGGCGATCGAGATGATGGACAACCTTGCCATCCAGGCTGCGGAGGCTGCTGTGCATGCCAACTATCCCGACTGCGGCGGACTGCTGCTGGTGGAGTTGGACGGTCCCGTGGCGGAAGTCGACACCTTGATCGCCCAGGTGAGCGCGATCTGCCGCCAGAATGGCGCGGGCGAAATTCGCGTGGCGCAAACTGAAGAGGAGCGCGCGCTGGTGTGGAAGGGACGCAAGGCGGCATTCGCGGCGGTGGGACGCATTTCGCCAAATTACATCGTGCAAGATGGAGTGATTCCGCGCACGGCGCTGCCAAAAATTCTGAATGAGATCGAGCGCATGGGCGCTGCTTCGGGATTGCGCGTCGCCAATGTGTTTCACGCGGGCGACGGCAACCTGCACCCATTGGTGATGTACGACCGAAAAATCGAGGGACAGGAACATGCGGCGGAGGTCCTGGCCGAGCGCATTCTCGAAATGTGCATCGAGATGGGCGGCTCCATCACGGGCGAGCATGGAGTCGGCGAAGAGAAGAAACATATGATGGGGAAAATGTTCTCGGAGCCGGACCTGGCCACCATGCAGAAGCTGCGCTGCGCGTTCGATCCGTTTTTGCTGGCGAATCCGACCAAAGTGTTTCCCCGGCCGCGGATGTGCGGCGAGCAGCCGGGTGAATACCAGCAGCATCCTCTTGAGATCGCGGGCATCGCGGAAAGATTTTGAAGCCGTGAGGATCGTCGAGCCACAGTCGGAAGAAGAAGCCGCGGCAATTTTGCGCTGCGCCTACGAAGACGGCTCGGCGGTGATTCCACGCGGCGGCGGAACGAAATCGGATTGGGGAAATCCTCCGGCGCGCACCGACTTTATGCTGTCGACGGCGCGCTTGAACCGCGTGATAGAGCACGCCTGGGCCGATCTGACGGTGACTGTTGAAGCCGGATGCACTATCGCGGAATTGCAGCGCACATTGGCCGAGCGCGGCCAGAGGCTGGCGGTGGATCCG
Organism: Bryobacterales bacterium; assembly: GCA_025350625.1. GTDB lineage: Bacteria > Acidobacteriota > Terriglobia > Bryobacterales > Bryobacteraceae > Palsa-187. Next base: position 18,495 of record JANXXL010000208.1, read on the forward strand.
CTATGGCCGGAAAAAGCCACAGTGGGCGGAGTGCTTTCGGCTAACGACAGCGGGTCGCTGCGATTCCGTTATGGCGGCTTGCGGGACCTGATCATCGGCGTGACGCTGGCACTCGCCGATGGAACGCTCGCGAAGAGCGGGGGCAAAGTAGTTAAGAACGTTGCCGGATATGATTTATCGAAACTGGTGACCGGCGCGTTTGGGACGCTGGGCGTGATCACCAGCGCGACGTTCCGCTTGCATCCGCTGCCGAAGTATACGCAGACGGTAACCGCGGCAACTCCGGATTTGGGAGCGATGCAGTTGCTGCTCGGCAAGATCCTGGATGCTCGCATCGTCCCGGCTGCGATACAGGTGCGGGCGGGGGCGGGAGCGCCGCAGATCGATGTCCTCTTTGAAGGAACTGAAGAGGGGATTCAAGCGCAAATCGACCGGCTGCGCGAGATGACTCCGCTGCAGGAGAATGGCGCGGAAGCATGGCAGCGGCTGGATGCGGGCGCGAAGATCAGTGTGCTGCCGGCGCGGATCGCCGAGACGCTCGAAGGATTCGACGGCTACGCGGTGGTGCAGGCGACCGGGATTGGCTGGGTGCAATCGCACCATTTGCCGGGGCTGCGCAAGAAGATAGAACTCGCCGGGGGATCGCTGGTGTTGATGCGGCCTTTTGCAGGGATGGACGCCTGGGGCGACACCGCGGGAAGCATTGGCGGCGATTCGATTCCACTCATGCGCTCGATCAAGCGGCAGTTCGATCCGCGCGGGATCCTGAATCCGGGTGTATTTGTGGGGGGCATTTGATAAATCAGGAGTTGATCAGCAAGTGCGTGCATTGCGGGTTCTGCTTGCAGGCATGTCCAACTTACGTTCTATGGGGGAACGAGATGGATTCGCCGCGCGGGCGTATCTACCTTATGAATATGCTGAACGAGGGGCAGACCGCGATGACTCCCGATTTCGTACAGCATATGGATACGTGTCTGGGATGCGTGTCGTGCATGACGGCGTGCCCGTCGGGCGTGAATTACGGGAAGCTGATCGAGGAAACGCGGGCGGAGATCGAGCACACGTATACGCGGCCGCTGCGCGACCGGATGATGCGGTGGTCTATCCTGCATACCTTTCCGAATGTGGGCTTGTTAAAGTTGGGGCGCGTGTTCTTGTCCGCGCATCAGAAGCTGGGGTTGCCATCGCCGAGTAAACTGATGCCGAAGCTGGGTAAGCGCGAGGCAATTGCGAGAGTGACGCCGGCGAAGGGGGCGAAACGCGCGCGAGTGGGATTGATGCTGGGGTGCGTCCAGCGCGAATTTTTGCCGGAGATCAATGCGGCTACTGTCCGCGTGCTAACGGCCGAGGGATGCGAAGTCGTGGCCCCGGCGGAACAGCCGTGCTGCGGTGCGCTGCTGATGCACGCAGGGAAGGATAAGGAAGCGCTCGCGTTGACCAATCGCCTGTACGCGACTTTTGAAAAGGCGGGCGTGGATGTGATCATTACCAACGCCGGGGGATGCGGGTCTCACCTCAAAGAGTTCTCGGCCGGATTCCAGGGGAAGGTGAAGGACGTCGCGGAGTTTCTGGTGGAACTGGGGCCGCGGGCGGAGCGGCATCCGGTGGCGAAGTGCGTCGCGTATCATGACTCCTGCCATTTGCAGCATGCGCAGCAGGTGCGCAAGCAGCCGCGGGAATTGCTGGCGGGAATTCCGGGATTAACGGTGGAGGAGATGCCGGAAGGCGCGCTCTGCTGCGGGTCGGCGGGAATCTATAACCTGGTGCAACCGGTGACGGCGAACGAGCTTGGGGATAGAAAAGCCCGGTTTATTCAAGCCATTGGACCGGACGCCGTGGCAACCGGGAACGTCGGATGCATCCTGCAAATGCAGGCGGCGTTGGCTCGCCAGGACGGCGGCCAGCCGCCGGTCATGCACACGATTCAATTGCTGGATGAATCGATTCGGGGCGCGGCGCCCATTTAGTATCGATATCAGTTGAAGAACAGGCCGCTGACGACCGCGTTGATCTGACTGGCGTTGGTCACCTGGATAATTACGTGACCCGTCAGTTTCCACACCAGATATTTTCCGTTTTGAAAACTACTCAGGTTCTGGCTGTTGAGCACCGCGTTGGTCCCGCCATCCAAGATGTTGACGGTCTGGGCACGCGCACCGCCTTGGTCCCAATCCACACAGTAAAGTGCGAGCTGGTGCAGCACTCCATCGGTGAAATTGACGTCTATGGTAAAGGTGCCGAAGGAATACCAAGTGGCTGCGATGCGGTCAGTAGCAGAGAGCGCCTTTTGCAATCCCCGCACGTCGCTGGTTGACGCGGCCCAGGTGTGGTTCGATTGACCAGTGGGCGTTACGGTGACGTATGACGGATAGGACACCGTATCGTTGATCACGTTATACCCGGCGGCTCCATAGACTCCCTTCCAGCTTCCTTGCGTGGCTGTGTCGGTTGTTACGAACAGCGCAGTGTTGCCTGCCCCGCCTGTGATCGTGTAAGCGCCCGAAGTCACCGAACTATCCGTCAATCCGGTCTTATAGGCGATCGCCTTGAGCGTGAGGTTGCTGTTCACGGGCACGGGCGTGTTGGTATAAAGTGTTCCGACCGAGGACGTCGGGAAGGTCGTCCCATCGGTGGTGTAGCGTATGGACGCTCCGGAAGTGGCGGAACCGATCATCACTGACTGCGCGGCAGCATAGGAGCCCGCCGGCGGAGTGAAGGTCGGCGCAGCTACAGTGGTGCCGGCTGTGGCGGGATCGAAGAACAGGCCGCTGACGACCGCGTTGATCTGACTGGTGTTGGTTACCTGAATGATGACGTGACCCGTCAACTTCCACACCAGGTATTTTCCGTTTTGAAAATTGCTTAGGCTCTGGCTGTTCAGCACCGCATTGGTGGCGCCGTCCAAAATGTTGACGGTTTGTCCGCGCGCACCGCCTTGGTCCCAATCCACGCAATAAAGCGCTAGCTGGTGCTGCAATCCGTCGCTGAAGTTGACATCCATCGTAAAGGTGCCGAAGCTATACCAGGTGGCCGCGATGCGGTCGGTAGGAGAAAGCGCCTTCTGCAATCCCCGCACGTCGCTGGTCGAGCCGGTCCATACATAGTTTGACTGGCCACTGGGAGTCACGGCGACATAAGACGGGTACGATACTGTATCGTCGATCACGTTGTAGCCGTTGGATCCGTAGACGCCCTTCCAGCTTCCTTGCGTGGTTGTGTCGGTTGTTACGAACAACGCGGTATTGCCCGCGCCGCCGGTGATCGTGTAGGTGCCCGAAGTCACTGAACTATCCGTCAATCCGGTCTTATAGGCGATGGCCTTGAGCGTGAGCGTGCTGTTAACTGAGACCGGCGGGTTGGTGTTGTAAAGCGTTCCGACCGAGGAAGTCGGTATGGTTGTCCCATCTGTGGTGTAGCGTATGGACGCCCCGGAAGTAAACGAATTGATCGTCACCGACTGCGGAGAGGCGTAGGGTCCAGCCGGCGGAGTGAAGGTGGGCGCAGCGACGGTAGTGCTGCCGGTTGCAGGATCGAAGAACAGGCCGCTGACCACCGCGTTGATCTGACTGGTATTGGTTATCTGGATGATGACGTGACCCGTCAATTTCCACACCAGGTATTTTCCGTTTTGAAAACTACTCAAGCTCTGACTGTTTAGCAGCGCGTTAGTGCTGCCATCTAAGATGTTGACCGTCTGCGCCCGCGCACCGCCCGAGTCCCAATCGAGGCAGTAGACCGCTACCTGATGTTGCAGTCCATCTGTGAAGTTGAGGTCCATTGTAAAGGTGCCGAAGGTGTACCAGGTGGACGCGATGCGGTCGGTAAGAGAAAGCGGCTTCTGCAATCCCCGCACATCGCTGGTTGACGCGGCCCATGTGTGGCTCGACTGACCGGTGGGCGTCACGCTGACGTATGACGGGTAAGAGGTCGAATCGCCTATCACGTTATAGCCGTTGGACCCGTAGACGCCCTTCCAGTTTCCTTGGCTCGCGGCATCCGTTGCTACGAAGGCCGCTGTGTTGCCTCCGCCGACCGTGATTGTGTAGGCGCCCGACGTCACCGAACTATCGGTCAATCCAGTCTTATAGGCGATGGCCTTGAGCGTTAGCGTGCTGTTGACGGGTATCGGAGTGTTGTTGTAAAGCGTTCCGGCCGAGGAAGTCGGTATGGTCCCATCGGTGGTGTAGCGGATGGACGCTCCGGAGGTGGCCGTACTGATCGTCACCGACTGCGGCGAAGTGAAGGGTCCGGCCGGCGGAGTGAAGGATGGTGGCGCTACTACGGAGGTGCAGCTGGGGAACTTGAAACTTGCGATGCGGGTGCTCCAGTTGTAACTACCGCTGGTCTTGAGGTACTCGTTGGTGTACCAGAAGGTGCAGTCATCCACCGGATCGACACTCATGCTGGTGTAATCGCCCCAGCGGCTGATGTTTCCATTTTGCGAGCCGGTGCCGGTGGTTATTGTATTTTCGAGTTGCATGGTATTCACCGGGTCCGTGACCAAGCGGCCGGTGTAGCGGATGGCTGGATTCATGCTGCTGCTCGAAACGCTGTAGCCCAGGGCCATGTTGCCGGAATGATCCACGGCAATGCTGCCCATCCAGCGGTAGTTTGTGTCGGGCGCATACGTACTCTGCTGAAACACCGTGGGGGTGCCTGCCGGATTCCGCAGTTCGTACCAGCGGACTCCCACGCTGGTGCCACTGGTGACCGCGTGATTTACGACCAGCGCTTCGTGATCGCCGAAGTTGCGGTAGGCCAGGCGGTACATCAGGCGGTCGGCCAGCGAATCGAGCAACTGCGAAGTGCCGGACTGAGGAATGCATGTCCCGCCGCCGCCGCACGCCGCGCTGAAGGCGGCCACCGGAATGTTGGTGGGACCGGTGAGCGTCGAGTTGGCCGGAGTGACGAAGTCGACGTGGAATTTCCAAAGGTTCAGCGAGTTGTTGCCGAAGTTCACATAGTAATTCGGCGAGCCGGCCGGGGGCGGTGTGAAGCCGTCGAGATCGGCGGGCAACAGGCTGTCGGCACTGGTGCTCAACTGGAAGCACACCTGGGTGGCCGTTAGGCCGGCGATCATCTTGGCGCGGTCATAGGCGCAGACTTTGGGGCCGGCAAAAGTCGTTGAGTTGTTGAAGACGTTGAAGGAAATGTAGTAGGCGTCTGGCCATACGCCGAGCTTCATATAATCCGGGAATTGCACGTTGCCATAGGAGAATGAATAGCGGTTGTAGGCTCCCGTGGCGTCGGAAGTTTTAGACACGGCCACGCATTCGAGATAGGGTAATGTCGTAACGGAAAACTGGATGAAAACCCAGCGGTTGGCGGCTTTGTCGTATTGGACAATGGGATCGCCGTCGTTGTTGGTTTCGCACCCGCCTCCGAAGCCGGTCCACATGGTTTTGCCGGCGGCTGGACCATAAAGCAGGGCGCCAGTGGTTTTATCAAACACTGCAAACGATGTGTTGACCCATTGGACGAATTGGGTAGCACCCACGGCGCCGTTGGTGTCGGGGGGTTCGGAATTGGGGGTGTATCCGTAGTCGCCGTTGCCGACGCCGGCAAAATTCAACCCTGACGTGGTCGCCACCAGCGGGCTGGCGGAGGTCTGTGCAACCGAATCCGGTTGAGCCGAGAGGGGGCCTAGCTGGCCCGGGCGACGGGTTGGTCTGTGATTTAAACCCGGGTCCGGGGGCGACGGCGGGATTTCCGTCAGCGGGCGGGAAACATCCTGGTGATTCGAGTGGTCGACTCCCGGGCCGCCCTGCGCCCAGACCGCGGATGCGGATACGAAAAAGTAGAAGAGGACAATCCAACCCTTGCGCATCAGGGATGCCTTTCGTCGAGTCAAAAACTTGGCCCGGAGAAACTTCACGAAGGATCTACTTTAGCACTTTGGGCCGGCCCTCAGTCCTAGTTTTTACGACGCCGGCAAGAAGTTTGCGTTATCGAGCGATCAGCGAATTTTCACTGTCCGGACCCACAGTAATTCGCAGGCTCCGCCGCCGACATCGGTGCGGCTGAGAGAACTGGTCCACTTCCCGCCGTCTGCGGTCTGCACTTCGACCAGGTAACCATCGAGTTCTGCAAGGTCTCCCACGCGAAGAGCACGGAGCTGTTTCTTGATTTCCGGGGAGGAGGGAATGGTGTGGATGTTGGCGCTGTGCGACACGATTTCCTCGCTCGGCAATGGAAGGTTGCGATGTGCGGGACGCCAGGTGTACCAGCGTTGTCCCTGCGAGATGGAGAGTTCGTCGAGCACCGCCTGATCCGACATGGGTCCCCAGCCTACTGCTAAATCCAGGGGAGAAACCGCGGAGCCATGATCGAACCAGTATGGCTCGGTGCGCAGGATACGCGCGCTGACATGAAAATCTGCGAGGGGGGTGAAACGATTCCCGTTTTCTTCCCATGGGGCGCCCCTGCCCATCAAGTTCTGATACGGGTCATCGGGAACCAGAATTCCGGGTGGATGCCTGGCGTGGCGGTAATCGTCGATAAAATATACGCCTAGCAGCACTAAAATTATGCCGGCGGCTACGCCCTTCATCGACTCTATTCTAGGTTCGCGGGGCGGTTACTTTGAGTTTGACCGGTTGCCGGGCAGTGCGAACGCTGTCAACGTCACGCCTGATGGGACGACGACCCACTGGACGCCGTCGAGCATGTAGGTGATGGGCGGCGCGCCCCAGATCGAGGCGCCGGTCTGGAAGCGCCATAACTGCTTGCCGGTGGCGGATTCGAACGCATACAAGTAGCCGTCGTTGTCGCCGGTGAAGACGAGCCCGGTTGCGGTTGACATGGCGCCGCCCGATAGATCGAGCGTGATATTCGACGGGTAGCTGCGGAAGCGGTGCTCCCAGCGCCGCTCGCCGGTCGAGGGATCAATGGCGCGCAGCGCGCTATATTGCTCGGGGCCGCCTTCGAAGCGCTGCGCACCGCCGCTCGGGACGCGCTCGCCCAACGTGATATTGGTGGGCTTGATCGATTCCCAGGTGGCGCAAGTTTCGCGTGCGGTCACGAAAAAGAGACGCCGGACGGGATCGAATGACGGCGGCATGAAATTCGTGCCGCCACGTTGATCGGGCAAACATTTTTCCTTCGTGCCGACATTATCGAGGACCACCGGGCGTCCGTCGGCGCCAATTTCCCGCGCCCAGTTGGTGCCGGTGAAGGGCTTGCCAAGGAGCATCTTGCCGCTCTCCCGGTCGAGCACGTAGAAGAAGCCGTTGCGGTTCGCGAGCATCACCACCTGATGGCGCTGGCCGCCAATGGTGAACGCGCCGAGCACGGGGACTTGCGTCGAATCCCAGTCGTGAATGTCGTGCGGGGTGAACTGGTAATACCATTTGAGCTTGCCGGTATCGGGGTCGAGCGCCAAGAGCGAACAGGTGTAGAGATTGTCGCCCTTGCGATCGTCGCCGTAGTAATCCGGGTTGGGGTTTCCGGTGCCGTAATAAACGAGGTTGAGCGCCGGGTCGTAGGCTCCGGTCGCCCAGACGGCGCCGCCGCCCCGTTGCGACGCTTCGACGTTGGGCCAGGTCTCGCTGCCGCGTTCGCCCTCGCCCGGAACGGTGTAGAAGCGCCAGGCACGCGCGCCGGTCTCGGCGTCATAGGCATCGATGAAGCCGCGGTCCGCGTAATCGCCGCCCGACACACCGACGATCACTTTGTTCTTGACGACCAGCGGCGCGAGCGTGACGGAGTAACCGTTCTTGGGCTCCTCGACCTTCGCATCCCAGAGCACGCTGCCGGTTTTGCGGTCGAGCGCGATCAGGTGGGCGTCGAGCGTGCCCATGTAGAGTTTGTCGCCCAGAATGGCGGGGCCGCGGTTCACCATTCCGCAGCAGACGCGGAGGACGTCGGGCAGGGTGCGCTGGTAATGCCAGATGGCGCGGCCGGTGCGCGCGTCGAGCGCCCAGGCGTGGTTGTTGTTGCCGGTGATATACATGACGCCGTCGAGCACGATAGGCGTGGTCTCGATGCCGCGGCCGGGCGCGAGGACCCCGGTTTGGAAGAGCCACTGCGGCGTCAGACGATTGACGTTCTGGGGTGTCAGTTGCGTGAGCGGGCTGTGACGCTGCGAGGTGTAGTCGCCTCCGAAGGTGAGCCACTTGGTTGGGTCCTTCAAGCCATCGAGCAACATTTGAGACGTCACCGGTTGCGATGTTCCCTGCTGCGCGAGCGCCGGCAAGCATCCTACTGCGGTGATGAAAGCTGTGAGTGGAAAAGCGTGATGCATGCGTGTGGGCTCCTTATGCGGGACCATCGTCGATTATACATCCAGGGGCCTGCCGCGGGCGGCCTTTTCGATCCGGCCAAAGGTGTGAGAAGATCCAAGCTGTACGAATTCACTAGTCTACAGGGAGAGCAAAAATGCGATATTCGCTCCGAATTGGGGTGTTGGTTTCTTTCTTTGCTATTCTGCTGCTGATTCTGCCGTGGAAGCACGCGGCTGCGGCGGCGGATCAGGTGGTTCTCATCGTGGGAGGCGATGTGGAATGGGCGCTGACTTCGCGGCCTCCGACGGTTCGATATCCCATCAGCGATCCCAGGCCGTATGGCATGTTGGTTTTTGGAAAACGGGATGTTCGCGATCAAGTGACCGGCGACTGGCCTCCGGTTCCTTATGTGTACGAGGGCGAGAGTAAGGCTTACCTGGATAAGCTCGGCCTCAAGGGGGCCACGGAAGCGGAAGAAAGGAAGACTTACGCGAAGGGGGGTGGAGCGGAGTCGCCTGGACCAAGCTTGAGCTTCCCGCTGCCAAAGCAGGAAGCGGCCATCGCGTGGCAGCTTTCTTCGGGCCAGGACTACACGCAAGACTATTCGTCCAATGACGAACTCTTGAATTACCCGCTGAAACGGCTGGCTCCGATCTTTCACACAGGGGATCTGGTGTTTGTGAATTGCGAGGGCGCGCTCTCCGATCATGCCCGTCAGGTTGGCTTAAACCGGACGCCGGAGAAGTTCGCGAAGGTCATGAAATCGGTCGGGATCAGTATCGTGAACCTCGCCAACAACCACACCTTTGATGCCGAAGAACGCGGGTTCCTGGATACGATCCGCGCTCTTAATGCCGCCGGCATTGCGCATGTCGGAGGGGGAAACGATCTGGCCGACGCGCGCAAGCCCTCCATCGTCTCCCGGAATGGGATCAAGCTGGGTTTCTTGGGTTACACGCAATTCAACAATTTTGGCGAGTCGGTTTACGCGGCTGACGGCCGCCCGGGGCTGGTTCCGATGGACCCATTCCTGATCAAAGAAGACATCCGCAAGCTGCGGCCTCAGGTGGATTACGTTATGGTGGCGATTCATTGGTCCACATCACGATCGTCCGACGTCAGTCCGGAGAACCGCAAATTTGCGCACGATCTGATCGACGCCGGCGCGGACGTGATCCTGGGGCATCATCCGCCGCATCCGAAAGGGATCGAAGTTTATCACGGCAAGGTCATTCTCTATGCTCCCAGCAATGTGCTGCGGGGCCATACCAGTCCTAATGCGGACGACGGCTATCTGGCTCGCTTCACGATGGGGAAGAAGTCGGTGGTAAAAATCGAAGTGTTGCCCATTGCGGGGAAAGGACAGCCGGAAGGACACACCGGTCCATACGATTCGAAGCTGTTTCAGCCGTATGTCGTGCAAGGCGCGAGCGCCAAGCAAATTCTCGAACGGGTTCGCAGCAGTTCGGCTGCTTTAGACACGCCGATGCAGATCGAGGGCGATAAAGGAGTGATTACGGTTCAGCGGTGAATCATTACTCGCCGGGTTTAAGCCCGGGGCGCTCGACGATCTCAATTTTCACGCCGGCTGGTCCAGCGACATAAGCGATATTGATCGCGGGACCGTTGGCCAGCTGCGTAACGCGCGGTTCGACGAGGACGGTCACGCCTTGGGCGCGCAAATTGTCGATGGTCTTGGCCAGCGCGCCAGAGGAACGCCAGCTGATGTGATCGATGGCGTGGCCTTCACTCGGCTCGGAGTCGCCGCGCTGCACCAGAATCCACATGTCATCGAAGCCGGGCGAACTGTACTTGATGGCGTCGAGACGCCCTTTGAACTTGGTGCGCTCGCCGCCGAACTTCGCCAGCAGCCAAGTGAAAATGTCGTCCGGGTTGGGCCCGCGCATGTGGATGTGGTGCAGCCCGAGCTTGTCCGGATCCTGCACGACTTCGATGCGAGTGCCCCAGGGGTCTTCGACGAACGCGAGCTTGAAAAGTCCGGGAGCATCGCGCGGCGGCGTGACAATCTTGATGCCCGCGGCTTCGAATTCCTTCACCTTCGCGTCGAGGTCGGCGAACGAGAAGCCAATGTGATCGACGACGCTGCCGCTGCTCGGCTTCGCGTCCGCCTTCTTGATAAACACGAGCCGCGTGCTGCCCAACATCAATCTGTCGGGGCCTTCCGGATTCTTGCGCGCGCCGAAGTATTTCACGTACCAATCCGCGGCCGCTGAGGGATCGGGCACGCTCAGATGAATATGGTCGTAGGGAAACGTCTGCGCGGTGGCGGTGGCGAAGGACATGAAAACAGTTAGAAGCGTGGCCCGTAGCATCAAGACCTCCTATTCACGATTAGTCTACCGTATGAGTTAACCGTCAGGCGCTCGCCACCGCGTATACGATTCTTCCGCGGGCCACAAAATCTTCGCACTCGAGAATCTGCATGCGGCTGCGGGCGGTTGCTATGCACGCTTCACGGGTCAGGGGGGCGAGGGTGTCGAAGCGGGACTTGCCGGAGCCCATGCTGGTCCTCAAACGGAGCAGGTGTTCAAGATCGAGCGTGCTGACCAAGTCGTCTGTCCAGCAGCGCGGCGATCTGAATCCTGCGAGCCGGAGAAGCGTCTCCATTTTCTCGGGTGTATCGACAGCGGCGTGGCGCGCCTCGACGGCGGGGTCCACCGGCGGGGCGCCGTGCGCATCGAGAGAATCGGTCCAGATCTGCGTTGCCTTCGATGTGAGGTCTCCGGCCCAAGTCAAGGTCGCTACACGGCCGCCGGGCCGAAGCACGCGGCGCGCCTCGCGTAATCCGTCCAGCGGCTCCTCCAAGTGAAATAGCATGAAGATCATGAGGACCAGATCTACGCTCGCGGGAGGGATGGCGAGTTGTCTTGCATCCATCACGGCGCGAGGAAACTCTCCGGGTGCAAGCGCGAGCATGCCGTGCGCCCGATCCACGCCCAGAACAAATGCGCCCGGGAATGCGGCGCGGAGGTCCGGGAGCAACGTACCCACGCCGGTTCCCACGTCGAGGATTCGCTCAACCAGAGTGTGGGCGAGTTGGTGAAGGAGACTAAGTCCGGCGCTGCGCAGGACCGGAGCCCAGAGTTCGCAGTACGCGGGGGCTTCGCGATTGTACCGGTCTGTCAGCCTTTCGGTGGGACCGTCCGGCATGGTTGTATCTTAGGCTGTACGTTTCTGCCAGAGCTTGAAGCCGCCGCGAAATGCGTTCGCGTTGCTTCCCAGCCTCGACCCGGGTGGAGAGTCTTTGAGCAGTTTTGCATTGCCGCCGCCGATTACGACATAGTCGGCTTCGAGCGCGGCTTTCAATCGAGTGACCACATCGGCCACATAGAAGCGCCATTTTTTCTTGCCCAGCCGTTCGAGACCATGGAGTCCAATGTAGTCTTCATACGTGCGTCCGTTTTTATACGGGAGATGAGCCAACTCCAGGGGTTCGAGAACGCCGTCGACAATGAGCGCCGACCCCAGCCCGGTGCCCAAGCCGAGAAACAGCATTCGTCCGCCTTCATAACTCCCGAGGGCCTGCATGGCGGCGTCATTCACCATTTTGACCGGGCGTCGAAACGCTTTCTCGAAATCGAAGCCGACCCAACCTTTTGCTAAATTGTGAGGCTCGGCGACTGGCTTGCCGTGTAACACGGGACCGGGATACCCGATCGCGACCTTCCCGTATTCCCACGCGCCGACGGCTTTTTGGACCGCCGCGACCATCTTGCGGGGGGTCATACCGGGTCCGGAGGGGATCTTAACAGGTGTCCGATAGCCGGTGGCGAGGAGCTTTATGTGCGTGCCGCCGATATCTACCACCAGCACTTTCGTCGAATTTCGCGCCATTGTTCTTCATGGTACTCGCGATCTTCAATTTTCGGTGAGCAACGCGTCAGAATCCGGGTTGAACGTGAACGTAAGCACCGTCTGGCTGGGCAACATCTTCTTGCCGTGACGTGGCCGAAAGCGGTACCCGCGCGCGGCCTTCAGCGCTTCGGTGGCGAGTACGTGGGCGCCTTCGCCTTTGGTAGAAGCTACGTCGGCAGTGGTGACTTTTCCCGCCTGATCGATACCGACTCTCACTTTCACCAGCGCCTCGGAGGCGACCATCGATCTCAGTTCTTCGGGAACATCCAATGCAATTTCATTGACCATTTCAGGCGTTGAGTCGTTGCGCGTCTGCGCGTTTTCGGATTCGACCGGTCCGTGAGTGATGGGCACCACCAGCGCATCGGGCGGTGTGGGCAGCGGCGCGCGGTACGACGCCATTGGAACCGATGCTGCGAGCGCGGATTGCGGTCCGCGGCGGAGGCCCAAGGTTTTCGACAACCACGTTTCGATTTCCGAAGACCTCGCAGCCGCCAACGCTAGCGCTGCTCCGGCTAAGAGTACCGCGAGCACCCATGCCATACGCGATCTGCCGGGAGTTGCCGGTCGCGGCGTGCTCTCACCATAGCCCGCGATTGATTCCGGCGCGCTCAGCGCCAACTGCTGAGGAGAGTGGGCCCAGAAGGATTCCATTGCGCCCAACATCTTCAGGAATTTCTCGTCGGCGTCCGGTACATGCTCCAGGACCTGCATCTTACGCGCTTGCGTTTCGAGTTCGTTTTCGAGCAAAGCAATCCGCTGCGAGAGGGTGGACTCCACTTCGCGAATGCGCTTGACCGGATCGGCCGATGCGAGAGTGTCCCGCTCGCGACGGTCTTTGAAAAGGCGGCGACCGCCGACGCTCCCATTTATAACAGCGGGGAGGGGAGTGTCTCGTTCCGCCTCGCCGGTGGCTTGCGCGAGGAGTTGGATCTCGCCTGCGAAACGCATCGCATCCTGACGGGAAAGGCAGCGCCAATCGGAAGGCTCGGCTTCCTGATCGGATTGATAGAGGCCGAAGCCTACTAGTTCGTCTTCTCCGATGAAGTCCGCGATGCGGGTGAATTGAGCGATGGTGTCGCGGCGCAAGGAAGTGGCGCCGCCGAACGCGGAGCTGAAGGCGCGAATTTGTTGGGCGGAGGCTGGGCCGTCAAATTCGGCGGTGAAATTCAAAGACTCGGGATCGAAGTTGGTAGCGTGCCACTCACCGCGGTCGACTTCGATCTGAACGTCTTTCGCCAGAAGCTGAAAAAACTTGTGGGTTTCATCGACCACGCTCACCAGTTCATGGATTGGCACACCGGTCTTGCGCCGGTTCAATTCGACGCGGACTCTTAAACGATTCATATTTTCCCTCCTGAGTGCACAGCGAAAGCGGTTTCGGCGGGGCCGAACTGGAAGTGCTCGATCGCGATGCGAAAATTGTGCCACGCTTCTAGACAATCGGGCGACGCATCCAATAGGCGCTCGCAATAGGACACTGCGGCCTGGTGGTTCCCATCTTCGAGAGCGGCGGTCACTAAGCCCCGCAGGGCGACCTCGGAATGAGGACTGAGTTCGAGTAGCCGCTGGGAATGCTCGCGAACTTCCGCCAGGTTGTGGTTAACGATATTCATGGCGATGCAGTTGGACAAGACTTCCTCCGAATTTGGAGCGCGCGAAAGCAGCTCTTCGTAGATCTCTGCGGCTTCATCGAATTGACCGAGTAATTGCAAGGCGACGGCCTTTCCGAAGAGCGCCGGGCCATGCTGGACGTGCCTGCAGGCGCTGTCAAAGCACGCGAGCGCGTCTTGGGCGCGATTCATTTCGAGCAGACACGCGCCGAGCGCGAGGAGAGCTTCGGTCCAATCGGGATCGACGCGCAGAACCCGCTCGAACCCCTCGGCCGCCTCGTCCCAACGACCGCAACGTTGGAGGCTGAGCGCCAGGTTGTATTGCGCATCTGGATTCCCGGGCTGGGAGAGCGCTACCGCGGAGTAACTCAGCGCCGCATCTTCGAAGCGGCCCAAGGCGAATTCAATCGCTCCGCGCGCGGCGCAGAGATCCGCGTCGAATTCACGGGGACTGGTTAGCATCCCGAGAGCCTCCGACAATAAGCCGGACGAACGAAGCGCAGAGGCGGCTTCGAGCAGATCGCTGACGGGCGGCGCGTCGAAGGATGTGAGGCGATTCTTCATTTGTTACGAGCCCTGGCGGCGATTCGCCGCAAGATTCGAAGCGGACGCGGGCCGGCTATGAAGCGCTTTGGCGATGTGGGACAAGAATAACTCCCGGGCCGCGCGGCGGTCGAGCGTTGCTCCGGTCGCAGCTGCTAGCGGAACCAACGCCGGTGCCGGGGCTGGAGCCGGACCGGCCAGAAGAGCTCGGGTGCGCCGCCCGATTACCGAGAACGCTCTCGACAGAAATGGCTGGGCTCCGAAATTTGCAAACATCGGGCGCGAAAAAGCTGAACTGGCCGCGGCTGCTGCTTCGGATGGCCTGAATGAATTGGCCGAGGGGAAACTCTTGGGACCGGTCCGCACCATCTTCGGAACGACCATCTCCCAACGGCCGTTCGATTCCGCTTGCGGTGTGTGTGCGGTGGGAACCAGTACCTGCGATGGCGGAGTCCGCGCGCAGGTGCGGCCTGCCGTTTCGCGAAGTTGAAGCCCGGCTGTCAAGGAAGACCAGGTGATGGTGAATTGAAAACACCGCGGCTGTTCCGCCGGATGGCCGCCGTCAACCCTGGTATTGGGTCTTGCGTTAAGCATGTTCTGATGTCACGTTCAATCGCGTTTTTGAATGACATCATAGGTATCGTCACTTAGTACCTGGAAGTGTAGGGTACTGTCTGGTTGTTTGCGGGCCGTTGTAACTAGTTGTGGGCAGGCCACATACTCCTGAGGTTTCGGCCGTGGGATCATCTGTCTATGACCCACGATTTCGTCACCACTGCGTTCATCTTAGACGGATATCGCATCACCCATAACCTGGGCTTGGTGCGCGGCATCATCGTGCGCTCCCGCTCCATCTTCGGGACTATCGGCGCCAGCCTGCAGACTATCGTCGGCGGGAACATTACTCTGCTCACCGATTTATGCGAGAAGACCCGCGAGCAGGCGTTCGAGAAAATGGTCAGCCATGCCATGATGATGGGGGCCGACGCCGTGATCGGCGTGCGTTATGACGCTACCGAAGTCATGCAGGGCGTTACTGAGGTGCTGTGCTATGGGACGGCGGTGCGAATTGAAAAGATCGCGGCCTAGCGTTATCTCGTTACCCTACATATCCATTGCGTTACTCCTAAGGCGGCCTTCAGGATGTGCCGCCATAATTGGGCTAGGAGAACTAGCATGAAAACGTTGACAATCACGATCTGTGGCCTACTTCTGGCGAGCGGCGCAATCGCCGAATCCAAGGTCAAAATGGAAAATCTGCCGCCTGCAGTACAGAAGGCAGCCAAAGAGCAAAGCACGAACGCAACTTTAGTTGGTTTGAGTAAGGAAGTGGAAGGTGGAAAGACAGTCTATGAAGTTGAGACGAAGGTCAATGGGAAAACCCGCGACCTGCTGTTAGACCAGGGCGGAGCTGTGATCGAGATCGAGGAAGAAGTTGACCTAAACAGCCTGCCTGTTGCTGCCAAGCAAGCCATTGAACAGAAGATCGCCGGAAACAAGCTAAAAAAAGTCGAGGCGGTAACCAAGGGCTCAAGTGTAAGGTATGAGGCAAGCTACACAGGCAAGCTTGGCAAAACCTTAGAGTTCGCAGTGAACGCCGACGGAACCGCTCACAAGTAACTGGAGCGATCAGCGCGAGTTGGGCCTTCCGGTTGGCATCATCGTGCGCTCCCGCTCCATCTTCGGGACCATTGGCGCCAGCTTGGAGAGATGAGAAAATGGTCAGCCACGCCATGATAATGGGCGCGCCGACGCCGTGATCGGCATGCGTTACGACGCTACCGAAGTCATGCAGGGGGTTACTGAGGTGCTGTGCTATGGCGCTGCCGTGCGCATTGAAAAGATCGCGGGCTAGCGCCGTTTCGGACTTATCGGCCACTTCTCCGCGCTGCGCGGCCAAATGGATAACTTCCGCAGCAACGTCTAAGCGCAGCGCGTGGGTACACAGCGCGGGTATACAGCGCGGGCGCCTGTTATACGCTGTGCTAAAATGTTTTGCGGCGACCGCCACGCGAAAACTCCGGAACGATGAACCTCCACCCCGGCGACCTGCTCGACCATTACCGCGTAGAATCCCTGGTGGCCCGCAGTGGCATGGCGTCTGTTTTCCGCGCAACTGACATGCGCAACCGCCAGCCGGTTGCTATCAAGATTCCCCACGAAGAGATGGAGGGCGATCCTGTATTGTACGAGCGTTTCCTGCGTGAAGCTGAAATCGGGAAGATGCTGGATCACCCGAGCGTGATGAAAGTGTATGAGCTGCCCGTGCCGGGCAGATTGTACGCGGTGATGGAATGGGTGGAGGGACGGCCTCTACGCAAGCTCATGGGCGCGGAGGGGAAGCTGCCGCCGGAACGCGCTATCGCCATCGTCTTCCATGTATTGCAGGCGCTGGACTACATGCATGGCCAGGGCGTGGTGCATCGCGATCTGAAGCCGGAAAACATCATGGTGGATGATGAAGGCCATGTCAAACTGATCGATTTTGGCATCGCGTCCAAGGCCGGCGCGCGACGTCTGACGTTCGGAAAACTATCGCAGGTGATGGGGAGCCCCGACTACATCTCGCCAGAACAACTGAAAAGCAAGCGCGGGGATCGCCGCAGCGACATGTATGCGATGGGCGTGATGTTATACGAGATGCTCTCCGGCGAGACGCCGTTTTCCGGACCCAACCCTTTCGCCATCATGAACGATCGCCTGTTGAACAATCCGGCGCCTCCGCGGGCGGTCAACCCGCACATTACCCCGGCGATGCAGGAGATCATTTATCGCGCGCTCGAACGCGATCCAGAGGACCGGTACAAGAGCGCGGAGCAGTTCATGTGGGATCTGCAGCATGAGGACGAGGTGGGCAGCCCGGAGCGCAACGAGCTGAAAGACTGGAAGAAGCGCAGGGCGCCGAAAGCGGGGCAGATCGTGTTCTACGCGTCGCTCGCGCTGATTCCGCTGGTGATCTTCAGCCTGCTGCTCTTCCTTGTGCGGCACAGGTGACAAGGGCGCCTGCCGACCGCATGGTCTTCTGCACGGCGGCAGCAGGGCGGCAGGGGTGCTGTGTTATGGGACGGGCGTGAGTAGAGTGAAAATCTAAGACATCTACTGCGGGGGACGCTTGCGAACGATATCGTCGACGATATTGATCAATGCGTTTAGCCGCTCGTCACTGCTCTTTTGCGCTTCGGCTTGCGCTGCAGCGATGTCCTTCACGGTTTGCGCCAGCCGGTCCAACCGGTCGGTGAGGACCACCTGAGCAGTCAATAACTGCTTGTGCTCTTCCTGGAACTTCATATGGTCGTCAACCAGGAGGCCCATCAGTCCCTCCATGCGATCCAGCCTGGATTGTCCGTTGCCGCTGTACTGATCGCTCATCGTAACTACAACAATTGTGCCACACGGCGGCCGCCAAAAGCCCCGGCTAGCCTGTAGTAAACTTCAGTCGTGCGATTCGGTTCGGTGTGGGTTCTCCTGTGTTTGGCGCTGTCTCCGCAGACTTCGCTCCTCGCACAAGAGAAAACGGCGAGTCCCCAACGAATTGTGGTTTCTTCTGTTCCATTCATAGGGTGCAAGTCTGACGGCCAGGTTGGGCCATTGGAAGTGCCAAGAGGCACAAGCACATCTGTACCGATAAGCTTAAGGGCGGCCCAAAAGCTCGCCTACTATAGTGCATTCGGGCAAGGAGTCGGTGTCCTTGGTCCTCGCGGTTGGTATTGCTTTGGAACTTATGGCTCCGGTGGTTCTACCCTATATGTGAGCCCCCAACCAATCGACACGGATAGCATGTTTTCGACTTGGGATGGTCTTTCGGGACCGGTCATTGGAGTTTCCAATTGGGATGGTGATACATCCGGACGATTTCAGGTTGCTGAAATCATTGCGCGGGTCTTTCCAGCATATAAAGCATTTGCTACCCACGTGATGGAGGAAGGTTTGGGAGGCCCGTTTAAGTTTGTTCCATATCCAAAAGATGTGCTAACTTACAGAGGCGAAAACGTGGTTGAGTATAAGACTCCGGCTCAAACCGACGGCTTGGGAACACATTTTTGGCTAAAGAAAAACGGCAACGCGATAGCAGGAGTGGCGATGCTTGTCGGGCAGACGCCCAACCTCTTGCTCTTGTCCGTGCGCGTCCCGCCGGAATTAGACGGACTTACCTCTGTGATCGTTCATCAAGTCGAGCGCGACGCGGAGCGCAGCGGTCGTCGATAGCAGAAAAGGGCGGGAGACGGCCTGGCTTACAACCGTTCCCGCCCCGTCAATACCTCTAGCCGTTAAGCTTTGGCTTCCGCTTTCAGCTTCTCGCGCTGCTCTTTCAGGATCGCGCGGCGGCTTAGTTTGATCTTGTTGCCTTCTAGCCCCAGCACCTTCACCAGGATCTGATCGCCCTCGTTCAGTTCATCGCGCACTTCTTTGATGCGGGTTTCGGCGATCTCGGAAATGTGCAGCAGGCCGTCGGTGCCGGGGAAGATTTCGACGAACGCGCCGAAATCGACGATCCGCACCACTTTGCCCAGGTAGGTCTTGCCCACTTCAGCCACCGCGCAGATGTCGGTGATCATCTGGATACAGCGGTCCGCCGCGGTGCCGTCGGAGGAGAAGATTTTCACGCTGCCATCGTCTTCGACGTCGATCTTGCAGCCGGTCTGTTCAACGATGCTGCGGATCATCTTGCCGCCGGGTCCGATCAGCTCTCGGATCTTGTCGGTCGGAATCTTCATGGTGAAGATGCGCGGAGCGTAGGGCGACATCGCATCGCGCGGCTTGTCGATAGTGGCCACCATGATTTCGAGGATGTGCAAACGCGCTTTGCGGGCCTGTTCCAGGGCTTCTTTGAGGATCGCGTGGGTGACGTTCGGCACTTTGATATCCATCTGCAGCGCCGTGATGCCGGTCTTGGTGCCGGCGACTTTGAAGTCCATATCGCCGTAGTGATCTTCGGCGCCCGCGATGTCGGTGAGCACGGCGTAGTCCTTGCCCTCCATCACCAGGCCCATGGCGATCCCCGCCACGGGGGCGATGATTGGCACGCCGGCGTCCATCAGCGATAAAGTCGCGCCGCATACCGAAGCCATCGAACTCGAACCATTCGACTCCAGAATGTCGGACACGATACGCATGGTGTAGGGGAAGGCCGCGTCGTCGGGAACCACGGCCGCGATGGCGCGTTCCGCCAATGCCCCGTGCCCGATTTCACGCCGGCCTGCGCCGCGCATGAAGCCTACTTCGCCTACGCTGAAAGGCGGGAAATTGTAGTGCAGCATGAAGCGCTTCGACGATTCGGTAGCGTCCAGCAGTTCAATGCGCTGTTCATCGTCCTTGGTGCCGAGTGTCGCGGTCACCAGCGCCTGCGTCTCGCCGCGCGTGAATAGCGACGAACCGTGGGTGCGGGGCAGTACGCCTACTTCGCACTCGATCTTGCGGACCTGATCGAATTTGCGCCCATCCGGACGGCGCTTCGCCTTCAACATCTCGTCGCGGAAGATGCGTTCCTTGAGCGCGTCGAACAATTTCTTGCCTTCGGAATGCTGTTCTTCGGGCAGCGCTCCGATGGCCTTCTTCTTGGCCGCATCGATGCGCGAATAGCTGTCCAGCTTCTCGTACTTCTCGGTGTTCATCGCATCCTTCAGCTCCACTTGAACTGAGGCCGCTATCTGATCGTACAGTTCTTTATTTACGGCCGGCGCGACGTATTCCTTCTTGGGCTTGCCGCATTTCTTCATCAGCTCGCGGATGCCCGCTGCAATCTTCTTGCAGCACTCGTGACCGAACTCGATGGCGCTCAGCACCTCGGCTTCGCTGACCTGCTGTGCACCGGATTCCACCATCACGATGCCTTCGTCGGTGCCCGCCACCACGATGTTCACTTTCGAAGCCTTGGTCTCTTCGTAGGTGGGGTTCGCCACCAGGACTCCGTTCACGGTGCCTACGCGAACCGCCGCCAGCACATGATTAAACGGAATATCGGAAATCGCGAGCGACGCGCCTGCGCCCACAATCGCGAGCGTGGAAGGATCGCGCACCGGGTCGGCCGAAAGCACCATGCCGATCACCTGCGTCTCGTGAGAATATCCTTCGGGGAAAAGCGGCCGGATCGGCCGGTCAATCAGACGGCTGGTGAGAATTTCTTTCTCCGTCGGCCGTCCTTCGCGTTTGATAAATCCACCCGGGAACCGGCCCGCCGAGTAGGTATATTCGCGGTAATCGACAGTCAAGGGGAAAAAATTGGCGTTCGGTTTGGGGTCGGGCGCCGTACAGGCGGTCACCAGGACCACCGACTCTCCGGAGCGGATGATCACCGCACCATTGGCCTGCTTGGCCATCTTCCCGGATTCAATCGTCAGGACCCGGCCGCTGCCAAGATCCACTTCAACGGTATGCAACATGTTTGAAAACGTCCTTTAATCAAGACCAGCCCGGACTGCGCATCAGCGTGTCCGTCGGCCTGCTTTGATTAAGAGGAGACTGGAGGGTTTCCGCGGGGTTGCCGGCTACGTTGCCGGGCGCTCGAGAATCGCTTCCGAAATGATCCTGGACCGCTAGCGGCGGATGCCTAGACTCGTTATCAGAGTCTTATAGCGTTCCGGGCTGCGGCTGCGCAGATAATCCAATAACCGCCGGCGCCGAGCCACCATCTGCAGCAGACCCCTGCGCGAATGGTGATCTTTTTTGTGAGATTTGAAATGCTCCGTCAATTCCACAATACGCCGGCTGAGGATTGCTACCTGCACCTCTGGCGACCCGGTGTCTGTTTTATGGACCCGGAACTTCGAAATTACGTTGGTTTTTGCTTCGCCAGCCAGTGCCATTCGAGAATCGATACTCCTCGTCTATCCTTAATCGTTTTGTTTCAACAATCAGGATAGCACACGGGTTCGCGAGACGGTTAAGATAGGGCTCTAGCCTTTAATCAGGTGGTCAGGAGGGGCCAAATGACGGAGCGCGAGATGGAAGATCTATTGTGGGAGCACCCGGAGAAGTTCCTGAACGAGCCGCTAAAAAAATTCCAGCGGCAACCCGCATCTGGTGTCGGCCGAGCCGACCTTGTATTTCTTGATCGCCTGGATCGTATCCTCGTCATCGAACTGAAGCGCGGCACCTTACAACGAGGGGCGGTTCCGCAAATTGTCGACTATCATGCAATGCTGAAGTCGCGCTTCCCTGAAAAGTCCGTCGAGCTTATGATCATTGCTAACAGTATTCCGCTTGAGAGGCGAGTGTCTTGCGAGCAGCACCATATCGAGGCAGTTGAAATCTCCGAGAAAAAATTCCGCGATGTTGCCGACGAGACAGGTTATGTTTTCAAGTCTGAAACGGCAAATTCCGACTCCTCTTCCCTGATCGGCGGACTTCCGATGGAGGCTCGGCGCCTAGAAGCCAACTCCTCAGCCAGGAGGGAAAATTTCCTCGCGCCTCTGCGAAAACCCAGAGGGCTTGGTACTTTTGGAAAGGCAAAACTGGTCACGGTTATTTCCTGGCGTTCGTCAATGCCAAAGGAAGCTGTAGCATGCGGCTTTTTAAAGCGGAGGGTGGAGACTTCTTGCGTCGTGAGTATAAGTCAGGTGACTATCAGGGAAACTTTTCAGAATATTTGGATTCTGCGGTAGAACTCTATGTAACGCAGCAACCGAATCTGGAGAGGGACTGCAAGGTCCGCCTGCCGTCGTCGGTGCTGTCTGAACGGCAGCAGCAGATTCCTGGCAAAAAAGAGGACGGAGCTCGTCAGCCCGGGCGCTAGGCATTCACGATCTCGCTCGTGTCGGCAGGCAGGGGCTCTTTGCGAGCCTCGTACTCGTCCGAAATCAACCGAAAAATAGTAGCGAGCTCGACCAACGCTTCGTCCCGAGTCGGCATGAGGGCGTGGCATCCAGGGATTGCCGGAATCTCCGCAACCCAACCGGCAGGTTGGTTTCGATACAGTACGACCTTTAGTCATCGAAGCCCATTTCTTTTACTGTACTTTTGACAGTAGTTCGAACCTGGATGATTGACGGGGTCGAACTTAGCGGCGGCTCTCATTGCTGACGATACGCCTCCTCCAGACTAGCGATGTCGATCTTCTTCATCTGCAGCATCGCCTTCATCACGCGCTGGGCTCGCGCTGCATCCTTATCGTGCAACAAGTCAATCAGGACCGTCGGGACAACCTGCCACGATACTCCATATTTATCCCGCAGCCAGCCGCATTGGATTTCTTGACCTCCTGCCGAAAGCGTCTCCCAGTAATGGTCCACCTCTTCCTGCGACCCGCAGTTTATGACGAACGAGATGGCGGGGGTGAACTGGAACTGCGGCCCTCCGTTCAGCGCCACGAATCCTTGGCCGTCGAGTTCAAAAGCCATCGTCATCACGCTGTCTTTGGGGCCAGGTCCGGCCTCGCCATAGCGGGTGACGGTGCCTACTTTTGAATTCTTGAAAATGGCAGTGTAAAACCCGACTGCTTCTTCGGCTTGGTGATCGAACCATAGAAACGGGGTAATTTTTTGTTTGGGCTTATACATACTTTTACGTTAGCCTTTTCGCCCGATAATGTGAAAACAATGTTTCCCAGGCACTTTGACGGAAAGCGCTTCTATAATCCCGATGCTCCGCAGGTGCCCGGACTACTGGACGTCCTCCACTGGAAGCTGACCACACGGCCGCAACCGTCGCCCAGTTTTATTGAAGATGTCGAGCCATCCATACCGCCTCGCCGCTTCGAAGGAAGCGGGTTGCGAATCACTTTGGTGAACCATTCGACGGTGCTCCTACAGCAACGCGGTTCCAATATTTTGACGGACCCGATCTGGTCCGAACGGACCAGTCCTCTGTCGTGGATAGGCCCGCGGCGCCGCAGAAAACCGGGGGTATCCTGGAAGGATCTGCCGCCCATCGACCTCGTGCTGATCAGCCACAATCATTACGATCACCTGGATCTGCCAACACTGCGCCGCCTGGCGGCTCGGGGAGACTCCACATTTATTGTTCCAGTCGGCGTGGGCCGGCTGTTTCGCGCGCAGAATATAGGGCCTGTTCACGAGCTGGATTGGGGCGGGGCATTGCCGCTCCCGGGATTTACCATACACTGCGTCCCGGCTTTGCATTTCTCCGGGCGCGGACTCCGCCGCAATCGGACGCTCTGGTGCGGCTACGTGATCGAATGTAAGGAACGGCTGGTTTATTTCGCCGGGGACACCGGGTTCGGACCTCATTTCGCCTGGATTCGGGAAAGGTTCGGTTCGCCGGACCTTGCGCTATTGCCGATCGGAGCGTACGAGCCGCGCTGGTTCATGTCGCCGGTGCATATGGCTCCCGAGGAGGCGGTTCGAGCACATGACATCCTCGCTGCCAGGACCAGCATCGCGATCCACCATGGAACTTTCCAGCTAGGCGATGAGGCGATCGACACTTCGAAGAATCAGCTCATCGCCTGCGTGCAAGAGAGGCCGTTTCTGGTCCTCAACAACGGTCAATTTGCCGACATCGCATGACCATCGACAAGCATACGCTCGCGCTGACCAGCATACTCGGTAGTTTCCTTGATGTGCTCGGCGCGTTATACCTCGCTTACGATCTTCTGGGCGGCGAACACGGGCCGCTGCGGACTCTCACCCGCGGAGTTACCTACGGCGTGCTCTTCGGAGCCGGCTACAGTCTGGTCTTCGGGCCGGTGTTCGGACTCGCAACCGGCGCGGCTCACGGCATCACGCTCGCCTGGGAATATTCCCGCGCTTCGAGGCATGAACCGAAGCCGGGGTTCTGGCATGACTTCGCGATGAGCGCCATTCGCGGGCTCGGCTTCGCACTAGGCGCTGCTTATTTATATGGATTTACATTTGGGGCCGCGCTTGGCGCGATCAGCACGGTGGCACAGGCAGTCGCTTACCGGGCCGGCATTCGTCCGACTCTCGATTATGAACCCGCGCCACGCCCGCGCCTGACCAAACATCAGTTCCTCGCGGCCATGAATCGGACGGTGGGCTACGCGGTGGCCGGATACATCCTTGCCTTAGTGACGCATTCAAGTGCAAACGCGCTGAGCGTCGGGATGAAAATCGGACTGGGGGTGGGAGTGATCACGGCCATCGTGAACGCCTGCACGTCTTTCATCGAATGGGCCGCGGATCGCGTGCCCGAGAAGCGCATGGGCGTCTTAGGAGTGGGCTTGATCCTGGTCGGCTTCACTTTGCAATCCTTTCAGTACTGGGTGGCTTTGCTCGATGTGACGATTCGTTCTTAGGACGGAACACCGGCAGGCGTGCGTGGCGGAGCGCCGCGCTCAGTAGCCCCGGCGACGTGATATGCTGTTCTGACTTCGATGCCGCCCCGGTCTCCATTCCCGCGCATCTGTATCGCGCTCGGATTTCCCGATGCCGAGAGGCTGCTGGCGCAGGCGCGCAACGAATACGAAGCGGGCGAGCGCTTCTTCGAGTTCCGGCTGGATTATCTGCCCAAACCCGAGCAGGGCGTTGCAGCCATCCGCAAATTCCTGGCGCGGCACGGCGATTGCGCCATTCTCGCCACTTGCCGCCGGCACCAGAATATGGGCCGCTTCAACGGCAGCATTGAAGAGCAGTTGCGGATCCTAGAAGCGGCCATTGCCGCGGGCGCCAAAGCGGTGGACGTCGAAATCGAAAGCGCCGAGGATTGCGGCCCGCGCCTCAAGGCCCTGCAATCCCACGCCTACGTGCTGCTCTCCTATCACAACTACGGAGGGACGCCGCCGGTGGACGCGGTGATGCGGCGCATGCAGTGTGTGCCAGCCGACGGATATAAGATCGTCACCACCGCTAAGAAACCTTCCGATAACTACAAGGTGCTCGAAATCGCGCGGTCTTATCCTAAGCTCGATACCGTACTGCTGGCTATGGGGGAGACTGGATTCCCAACGCGGGTATTGTCTCCCGGCTTCGGCGGGCTTTATACCTACGCGGCGCCCAATGCTGCGGCGGGCACGGCGTCGGGGCAGGTGTCCGCGAGCCAGTTGCGAAATCTATATCGCGTGGAAAAGATATCGCGCGACGCCAAGATTTATGGAGTGATTGCCGATCCGGTGCGCCACTCGATTTCGCCGGCGGTCCACAACCGGGCGTTTCAGGCGCGGCGTTGCGACGCGGTGTATCTGCCGTTCTGGGTGCATGCGGTGCAGCTCAAGGATTTTTTCCTGCTCGCAACCAAGCTGCCTATCTCCGGTTTCAGCGTGACCATCCCGCACAAGCAGAGGATCATCCGCTATCTGGATGTGGTCGAACCGCTGGCGCGGCGGATTGGCGCGGTGAATACGGTCTGGCGGAAGTCGGGCAAATGGCGTGGCACGAATACCGACACCTGCGGCGTGACGGGGCCGCTCGCCAAGCGTTTGCGGCTAGGCAAAGCCTCCGCTTTGATCGTCGGCAATGGAGGTGCGGCTCGCGGCGCGCTCTACGCGCTGGCCGATGCCGGCGTCAAGCTCGCGGTCACCGGACGCAACCTCGACCGCGTCAGAGTGCTGGCGCGCGCCGTCGGAGCCGAACTCCTGACTCGCGAGCAGGCGGATACGCGCATGTTCGACGTACTAGTACA
Organism: Bryobacterales bacterium; assembly: GCA_025350625.1. Classification (GTDB taxonomy): domain Bacteria; phylum Acidobacteriota; class Terriglobia; order Bryobacterales; family Bryobacteraceae; genus Palsa-187. Next base: position 44,287 of record JANXXL010000208.1, read on the forward strand.
TGCGACTCCCCTGGGCATGGTACCGCGCTCCGGCGAATGTTTTTTCAGCGGGCGTATTCCGGCAAAGCTGGTTTTCGATATGGTGTATAACCCGCTGGAGACTCTGCTGCTACGCAAGGCTAAAAGCCAGGGCGCGGAATGTGTCAACGGCCTGGAAATGTTCATCGAGCAGGCGGTGCGGCAATTTGAAATCTTCACCGGCGAGAACGCTCCGCGGGCCGTGATGGAACGGGCCGCGCTCGAAGCCTTGGCGCAAATGCAAGATCAAAACATTGCGAAAGCAGTAAACTCGGCCGCGTCGCATTAAGCATCGCAGGCGGAGTCCCGTTTCCCATCCCTACACGGATCTAAGGTGATTTTGAAGTATACGCAAGTAGGGGCATCGTGTAATACTTGACCCACTCATGAAGAAATTTGCAATTGTTTTTGTCCTCGTTTCAACCGCGGGGGCCTTTGGCCAGACCATCCCAAATCTGTTTCCTTACCCGAACGCCCATGGGGTTCTGGAAACTCTAAACGTGAACGGCACGGACTTGTTCGTCGGCGGGGCATTTTTTCAATCCATTGGAACCAATGGGCGGAGTTGCGCCACTTGCCATCAAGCCGCGCAGGGATTCAGCATTTCCTCCGACGAAGTGAGGGCCCGTTTCGAAGCGACTCACGGCCTGGACCCGATCTTCCGCCCGAATGACGGCTCCAATTGCGACCATAATATCGACACTTCAACCGAAGGCGGGCGGCGCAAGGCATATAGTCTTTTGGTGAAGCGCGGCCTTATACGGATCTCAATCGCCGTGCCCGGCGCGGCGGAATTCCGTGTAGTCAGTGTCGTCAATCGCTACGGCTGCGGCGATACCGCCACCATCTCCGCCTATCGGCGCCCGCTCCCCACCACCAACCTGAGTTTCCTGAGCACCCTAATGTGGGATGGTCGCGAATCTAGCCTGCAAACCGGCACCAAAAAGATCACATTTCCCGTTGCGACAGGCGACCCTTCTTCGCTGTCGCTCCTGCTCTTCAATTTGCGTCATCAGGCGGTCGACGCCACCACCGGCCATGCTCAAGGCGTTGTGCCCACTGCCGCACAGGTCGACGACATCGTGAATTTCGAGATGCAATTGATTACAGCCCAGGCGGCGGACAAGAAGGCTGGCGATTTGACGGCGGCCGGAGCCCAAAGCGGGCCAGCTTCGCTGTTGCATCAACTGCCGGCTTTCTTCGTGGGAATTAACGACCCCATCGGCATGGGTCCGGCGGGTTCGCCGGAGTTCACCAGCTCCATTTTCAATCTGTATTCGGCGTGGGCGAACTTGTTCCCTCCGCAATCCGACCAAAAGCAGGCTCACCATCGCGCCCAGATTGCCCGCGGTGAAGCGATTTTCAATAGCAAACCGATTAACATCACTGGCGTGGCCGGTTTGAATGACGATCTGAATATCCCCGTGATCGCAGGTTTTTGCGGAACCTGCCATGACTCGCCGAACGTGGGCAACCATTCAGTGTCGGCGCCCCTCAACATCGGAGTCGGCGATGTGACTAGCCCGCTCGATGTAAGTTACTTGCCCGTGATTACGCTTGAAAACATCGCCACCGGGGAGATTAAGATCACGACTGATCCAGGCCGGGCCTTGATCACCGGCAAGTGGCGCGATGTTGGCCGCCTGAAAGGTCCCATTCTGCGCGGATTGCCAGCCCGGGCGCCGTACTTTCACAACGGCTCCGCCCAAACTCTCGACGATGCGGTCGAATTTTACAACCAGCGTTTCAATATCGGGTTTACACCGCAGGAAAAAGACGATCTGATCGCGTTCCTGAGAACTCTCTAGCGCGCGAGGCATGAATGGGCGGGGAGGGGATGAAACCCAGGGCCAGATCTTCGTACTTACCCATATAATGGCGGTATGCAAAGCTCCCCACTACTTACCCGGCGCGCGCTTTCGCGCTTGGTTGCCGCGCCACTCGTTTTGAGCGCCACCGCGCCGGGACAACAGACGCGCCCTGCCGGCGATGCAGTTGCCTCGGAACAACGCGGCGAGTTCCAAATTGCAGCGCGGCAGTTGGCCGGGGTCAAACTGCCGCGAAACGTCGAGCCGGCGTCGCGCTTCGAGGCCTAGGCCATGGCGAAACCTCCGCCGCTCTCGGGCGATGTCTTTTTCGCCGGCATTGCCGAGATTTCCGCCCAGCTTCGCGCTAAGGAATTTTCGGCCGTCGAGCTCACCAGCGCCTTCTGCGACCGGCTGGAGAAAATCGGCACCGCGCACAACGCGCTGGCGCTATCCTTGCGGCGCAGCGCCCTCAAGCAAGCCAAGGACGTGGACGGCGATCTGAAACGCGATCGCAACCGAGGACCCTTGCAGGGAATTCCGTACGGGGCCAAGGATCTGCTCGCCGTCAAGGGCCAGCCTACCGAATGGGGTTCGCGGGGCTTCGCCGGACAAAAGTTCGACGACGACGCGTTTGTGATCAAAAAGCTAGCGACTGCGGGAGCGATCCTGATCGGCAAACTGGCGATGATCGAACTGGCGGGCGGAATCGGTTATCAGACGGCGGCCGCATCTTCTACAGGGCCGGCTCTGAATCCGTGGGATCGCACGCGCTGGGCGGGAGGATCGTCGAGTGGCCCCGGCGTGGCTGTAGCCGCAGGCTTGGTCACGTTCGCACTGGGATCGGAGACTTCGGGTTCGATCATCACTCCCAGCGCTTTTTGCGGCGTGACCGGGTTGCGGCCGACGTACGGGCTGGTGAGCCGCCGGGGCGCTATGTCGCTCGCCTGGACCTTGGATAAGATCGGCCCGATGTGCCGTTCCGCCGACGATTGCGGTCTGGTGCTCCACGCCATCGCGGGCGCCGATGCGGAGGACCCGGGTTCGGCCCGCAAAGGTTTCGCCTACGTCCCGCAGTTCGACCGCAAGCTCACCGATTTTACGATCGGCTATGCGCCGGTCGATTTCGAGAGAGCCGCTCCCGAAGCGCAAGCGGTGTTGCGTACTGCGCTTGAAGTAGTGAAGGGTCTGGGCGCGAAACTTAAAGAAGTGGAAATTCCCGACTTCCCCTATGGCGCCTTGGTCGAGACCGTGATCGGCGCAGAAGCTGCGTCCATCTTCGAGGATTTCATTCGCAGCGAGAAGATCGGGCAGATGGCGGATCCGGCGCAGGCGGCATCGCTCAAGGCGGCACTTGAAATTCCCGCCATTGACTATTTGAAGGCCATGCGCATCCGCTCGCTGGTGCACGCCGCTTTCCGCGAGTTGTTTTACGACTATGACATGTTGCTGACGCCATCCCGTCTCGCTCCCGCGCCGCGGATTGCCGACGGGCTCAGCCGCGGTGGCGGACGCGCGGTCGCCGGGGGCCGCGGCCTCAGCGATATCATTCCGGCGGGCAATCTGGCCGGCCTGCCCGCGATTTCCCTTCCCTGCGGATTTGCAGGCGGACTCCCCGTAGGTATTTCGCTGATCGGCCGTGCCTGGTTCGACAACCATGTGATCGGCGTCGGACGGGCGTTTCAGGCGCAGACCGAATGGCACAAGCGCAAGCCGCCGGTGGGAGAAGCGTAGGCGATTGCTCTAACGTTAAATGTGCCAGTCCGGAGTCGCCACGCGGTCCCGTGTGATCTTGGCCACGGATTGCGTGCCGCAGTTGCCCATCGCCAGTTTGAGCTCGCCTTGCAGAATTTCGAGCACGCGATTCACGCCGGCTTCTCCAAAAGATCCTAAGCCCCATAGGAACGGCCGGCCGACGCCCACGGCGGTAGCTCCCAGAGCGAGAGCTTTGAAAACATCGGTGCCGCGCCGGAATCCTCCGTCGACAAACACCGGGATGCGGCCGCCAACTTCGGCTACCACTTCGGGCAGCGCTTCGATGGTGGAGCGGTAGGTTTCGGTCGCGCGTCCGCCGTGATTCGAGACCCAGACGCCGTCGAATCCATGCTCCAGCGCGAGGCGTGCGTCTTCGTGAGTATCGATCCCCTTGATCAGGAACTTCACGGAAACCAGCTTGCGCAGGTGGTCTACGAATTCCCAATCCATCGCGGTATTCTGTGCGCTGGCGCCCGTCATGTCGACACCCTTATACATCACACGCCCTCTGGCGCCGGGAGGTTCGCCGGGACCGTGGCACACCGCGCACTGGGTGAGATCCTTGGGCCGCATACGTTTGTAGGTCTGGCTATTTCTGCCGGTGGTATTGTCGACGGTGAGCGCGATCACTGGGCAGCCAGCGGCTTCGACGCGATGAATGATTTGTTCTGCAGCCTTCAAAGACGTTGGCGCGTAGAGCTGATACCACACCGGCCGGCCGAGCGCCTGGCATACGTCCTCCACGGGGGTTGAGGTGGAGGTCGATAGGACCTGCAGCGTCCCGCGAGCTTTGGCGGCGCGGGCCACGGCCACTTCTCCCTCGGCGTGAAACGATTTTTCGCCGCCAGTGGGGCAGAGGAAGACAGGGCTGTTGTAAGTGGTTCCCCACAGCTCTTTGCGCATGTCCACTTTAGTGGCATCGAACAGGCGCCGCGGCCGAATTTGAACGTGCTTGAAGCCTTCGCGATTGGCTTTGAGCGTGCCGTCGTCATCGACGCCGCTCGCCATATACGCCCAGTGGCCGGGGGCGACCTTGTGGCGCGCTGCGGCTTCGAAATCCATGACGTCGAGCGCGTCCTTGGGATCGGTGATGACATCGGAGGCTTGCTCGGTCTCAACCGCGGCGGCTCGCAACCCGCCCAGAGCCGCCAGGTAGGGGCTGCCTGCCAGAAATTTCAAGAACGCGCGGCGGTTGCGCATCCAATGCTCTTGGGAATTAGTCGTCATGGTTGCGTATTTTATCTCATTCAGAGCTGAAGTTCTCGCCGGACGCTGCCCGGCCCGAGCGCCAGCGCCGGCCGAGGGCGGGGATCAGCGCTCCTCCGATATTCGCCAGGTTTGCATCGGGAAGCGGCGGGCGTTCGGCCCGGGGATCGAGAGCGCGCAGGAGCGAACCCGAAAAACGCATCATCGCGCCCAGTTTTTCGCCCAACGAATAGCGCAGCGCGCGCCCGTTGGCGCGTACCAAAAATACGGTCACGTCGTCCTCGGATAAATTCTCGGGATAACGGTCCGCTATCTCGCTGAGGAGCGCGTCGATCAGTTTTTCCGGGGCTCTATCTCCCAGCAGGCGTGCGATCCGCAACACTCCGTCCTCGCCCAGCATTTCGCCGCCGGCGTCGTTCGATTCGATCAGCGCATCGGTATAGCTGAGCACGCAGTCACCGGATTCTAGCTCCACGTCAAAATGCTCGTACTCGGATATGGAAAGGAGTCCCAACGGCAAGTTACAGGGCGTGGACGGCCCGGCTTTCGCCTGGTGACCGAGGAATTGCCATTGCTTTTGCGCAGCCCGGTAGAGAAGCGGCCGCGGGTGCCCTGCGTTGCAAATGGTCATGCGGCGGCTGGGTTCGAAAAGCGTGGCGGCGATCGCCGTTGCGAAGGTGCCGGCGCCCGATAGCTCGGTGAATTGCTGGTTGAGCAACCGCACGAATTCCGACTGATCCAGACGATTGACGAAGCGCCGCATGAGCGTCCGCAAATCCGCGGCGGTGGCGGCGACAGGAGTGCCATGCCCGGATACATCCGCCAGTAACAGACGGCTGATCCGGCCGGTGGCGCAGCTTGAAGCGTAGTAAACATCGCCACCGTGCTGCGCGTTGCCGAAGGGTTTACTGTAGACCCACGCGTCCAGGCCTCCGAAGGCCACGCCGCGGGTGGTGAGCTGGCTTCCGCCCCAGACTTCCATGCACTGCATGTGCTCGGCGGACGAATCGCTCACCAGGGAATTATACCGGCGCAGCTAAGATCGCGTAAGGGCCAGGAATTCGTCGCGCGTGGCTTTGTTCTTGCGGAAGCTGCCGAGCATCGCGCTGGTAACGGTCCCGGAGTGCTGCGTTTCGACGCCGCGCATCATCATGCAAAAGTGTTGGGCCTCGCAAAGCACACCCACGCCGCGCGGCGATACTGCTGTCGTGATGGCGTCGGCGATCTGCTGGGTCAGGCGCTCCTGCACCTGCAAACGGCGCGCGAACATATCCACTCCGCGCGGGATTTTGCTCAACCCAATCACCTTGTCCTTGGGCAGGTATGCCACATGGATTTTGCCGAAGAACGGCAGCAGGTGATGTTCGCAGAGGCTGAAGAATTCGATGTTCTTGACCACTACCATCTCATCGAAATCTACGGTGAATAGAGCCCCATTCACCACCTCGTCAAGATTGGTCTGGTAGCCGCTGGTCAGGTACTTCATGGCGCGCTCCCAGCGCTGCGGGGTACCGATCAGCCCTTCGCGCGTGGGGTCTTCGCCCAGAATCCGCAGCATCTCCGGCACGCCGTTGGCAATCTTGCCTCCATCCGGCGCGGGCATTTTCACAATGGCTTTTTGTTTCATTTGGTTTCCAGTTCGAAAGTGTTGCGGGCTGTCTCAGAAATTCGCACGCGGGCGAGACGCGCGGGCAGCGTCCATTGCCGCTGGAGCATGGCTTCGATGGTGAAAGCCAGATTCTCGGTGGTGGGAACCTGCCCCTTAAGCTCGGCCAAGTCACAATTCAGATTGCGGTGATCAACGCGCGACAGCACTTGCTGCTCAACCAGCGCATCGAGAGCCTGGCGCTCCACAATCTGGCCGGAGGCATCGACGGGACCCTCTACTGAAACATCCAGAATGTAATCGTGTCCATGGCCAAAGGGATTGTTGCATTTGCCGTAGAGGCGCGCGTTTTCGTCACTCGTGAGGGCATCCGTGTTTAGCCGGTGCGAGGCCGCGAAACGGTAGCGGCGAGTCAGCCTCATCGCTCGCCTCCGTAATCGACATAGAGATCGGCGGTTTCATACAGGCGCACGTTCTGTAGACGCGCGTTGGGAAGAGCAATGCGAATCTTCAGGCGCTTCCAGATTTCGGCCGCGATATTTTCCGTGGTGGGGATGGTGCGGTCGAACGGCGGGACCTCGTGATTCAGGAAGCGGTGGTCCATGGGATTAACCACTTCCGCATTGATGATTTCCTTGAGCTCGCGCAAATCGAACACCATGCCAGTGACCGGGTCGGGGTCGCCTTCAATGGTCACTTCGAGCACGTAGTTATGGCCGTGGCCGTGCGGATTCGCGTTGACACCATACAATGCGCGATTTTGCTCTTCGCTCAGCGCCGGGTTGCGGCACACGTGCGAGGCGGAGAATTCGGCTTTGCGGGTGAGAAGCATGACTTCTGTTTGGATGCGCGGGCTAGTGGCCGCGATGCAATCCTAGTAAAATAATAGCGTGGATTCACAAAATAGCCGCAGTGTCGACCGCCTGCTGACGGGGGCGATTGTCCTTCTGGCAGCGGCGTTGGTCTTGGTGATCGCGGGGACGCTCGAGGTGCGCGTCATTAACGCAGGGGACAAGGCACCGGACTTCAAAATCGTCAGCGACAGCGGCCGCACATATACGCGGTCGGATTTCGGCGGGAAACTGCTGGTGCTGAATTTCTGGGCTTCCTGGTGCGCGCCGTGCGTGCAGGAGGTGCCGTCGCTCGATGCATTGCAGCGCACGATGGCTACTGAGGGCGTGGTGGTCCTGGGCGTCAGTATCGACAGCAACCCCAAGCGATACCAGCAGTTTCTGCAACGCTTCCGTGTGAACTTTCCGACAGCGCGCGATCCCGATGCCAACATTTCGAGCAGCTACGGCACGTTCCAGATTCCCGAGACGTATATCATCGACTCCAAAGGTGTCGTGCGCGAAAAGATTATCAGCAACCGCAATTGGGTGGACCCGCAATTTCTGGCGCGCGTGAAGGCCATGTTGTGAACCAGGCGGCCGTAGTCGCGCTGTTAGCGGTGACGGCGCTGGCTGCCGATAAGAAAGCCTTTCCCGGTCAAGCGGGGAACGACAATATCGAGCTGACCGGCACGCTGATGATCGATCCTGCCGAGATTCGCCAGGGGGTTGGCTCGGACCTGGGACCCGGAATTATTGTGGCGCGAGTGAAGGCCAGCAATAAAACCGGCGAGCCAATGCGTATCGGTCCCGATGACTTTGTCTTGATTTCGCGTAAAGACGGCGATCGCGGCGATTCATTGGCGCCAGGACAACTGGGCGGAGGCAGCGCGCTGATCGTGAAACGCGACACAACCGGGCGTGACTTTGGGCAGCAACGCAATGAGCCGGGTTTCACCGGCGTCGGGGGAATGACCAAGGCCGAGAAGCCGGCGGATGAGGCGCTG
>JANXXL010000224.1 GCA_025350625.1 Bryobacterales bacterium
TATCGACTGGGTCGCAAAATCAAAACCAGGCACCGAGTTGTTCTGTTCTCTCGGCGTTGGATGCGCTTCGTAACGAACGCCCAGGTTAAGCGTAAGATTGGACAAAACTTGCCAGTCGTCCTGCGCATAGAGTCCGATCTCTTGGTTTATGAATTGAAAGGGTCCATGAAGCTTGGCTGACGTATATGAAGCTGCGCTTCCCAAAAAGAAATCGGCCGTGGCAAGCCCCGTGTTGGTGACGGCGGAGTAGGCGCCGCTTGCAGCCGTTGCGGTATTGAACTGGGCGGTGCCTAATCCATTAAACTGCACAGTCGACCCGTTAGGAGCCACATCGGGAACTACGTCCATGTGATCTCGCCGATAGCGTGCTCCAAATTCGAATTGATGATGGCCAACAACCTTGGTTACGTTTTCGTCAATTTGAAGGATCTGAGTGGACTGGCTTCGGGTGTTGTCCGCAGTCGTGTACTCCTCCAGAATCGAATTCTGCCCGTTACCGTTCGCACTCAGAATGGCTGGATATCCCAGCGTGCCGAACGTATTTGGAAGCCCGAACTGCGAACTGTAGTTCCTGGTCGGATTCGGCCCGGTGATAACCTTGTCAGTTTCCCAATTTTGGGAGATCACGAATTCAGAAAACAGGCTGGGGGAGAAGACGTGGCTCCACCCAACCGCACCCGAGTAGTTATAGGTGGGAAGGTACGATACGTTCGCCGCACCGTCCGTGGTCGGCGGACCATATTGCGTCTGATTCAGAAAATGCGTTTTATACAATGTTTCAGATCCTCGAAGGTAAAACGAATCGCGGTCGCTCTTGTGGAAGTCGCCGCGTCCGCTGAAGGTGGGCGCATGAATGTAACGCGGCGCGGTCCCCTGGTAGTTGAAAGAAACATATGGATTGTTGTTGTTGGTCGGCAGAGGTGAGACCGCGTACAGGGTTTTGCTAAGCGGGCTGATGAGCGATGGATTGATCGCATTGCTACAGGTAGCCGTGGCAGTCGCCGTACAGGTCGCGGGGCCACCGTAGTTGAAGGGTGTCCGTGTCCCATTCGGTTGCGTGGTGGATGGATCATAGATCACGTAGGGCAGCCCGCCGCTTGTGGTGAGACCGTTGAAGTTGCCTTGGCGCATTGCTACCGTTGGAACATAGAGCTGTACTTGGTCATCCTGCCGCAACTCCTCATCTTCCCAGGCAACGAAGAAGAAGGCTTTGTCGCGCCCATCGTAAATCTTCGGAACCACGATCGGGCCGCCGAGGGAAGCGCCAAACTCGTTGCGGATGAGCTTAGGAGCGACAAAGCCTAGAGGATTGGCACGAGTTCTTGCGATTCCATAGGCGTTATTGCGATTTGTTTCGAACAAGGAGCCATGAAACTGGTTTGTTCCGGACCGTGTTGTAAGGATGGTGGTCGACGGCAAGTCATACTTTGCCGAAGACCCGGAGGTCTCGATTCTGACCTCCTGTATGGAATCGGGGTCCGGCTGCCGGAAGGTCACGCCACCTTGTTCAACATTTGCCAGGACGGCCCCGTCAAGCACATACTCTTGTGCATTACCGACGGTGCCGTTCACAGACTGCCCTTCAACCCCAGGAACTGTCTGGCTGATCAAGCTGGAAAGCACTCTGCCGTTAATCGGAAGCTGCTCAATCCTTTGACGCTCTAGGTCCGTTGCCACCGTTTGGTTGTGGTAGTCAATCAATGAACTCTGATCTCCCAGAACAGTCACCTGAGTGTTGACGCTACCAATTGCGAGAACCGGGTTCAGGACCGCGGTCTGGCCTACTTCCAAGACAAGCGTGGCCTTCCAGGCAGCCATGCCATCAGCACTTACTGCTACGGAATAGGGGCCGGCGAAGAGAGCGGGCACGGTGAAGACACCAGCGCTGTGGGATGTGGTTCGGCTCGATGTTCCCGTCGCCGTGTTCCGTATGGAGACGGTTGCGCTGGGGAGGACCGCGCCGCTGCTGTCACGAGCAGTGCCTTGAATACTGCCCGCACCGCTCTGGGCATATGCTCCGCCGAGAAGCAGGCCCCCCATTAGGAGCAAAACGGATACACACGCACGAGCTATCGAGGCGCTCGAAGTGGCGTCACGTCGGGAGACTAATCCGAGAGAAGTCAAAATGGCCATTTTGTGGAAGGTGTTTCGGGGACGTGACATCGAAGCTCCTAACGTGCAGTAAGTGTTTCCGACTCCGGCTACGGAAGAATACCCGGCACCAACGGGATCGTAATAAACCTTTACGGCAGTTGTCAAGTGGAAACAGTTCGGTATGACTCAACGCGAATTGTCGTTCTGGCACGGCCTAAGGGCATGGAGGACATTGAGTGAGGGCGCTGAGACGGTTGATTGTATCGATCTGGATCCCTTTGGCTGGCCTCGGGGCGTTCGGACAGGCATCTACGACAGGATAGAGCGTACTTGAAAAAGTGGAGTGGACCTGGGCGGACCGTCCGGTCGCGCCCGACAGGAATCTCCCCAATGTCCTGCTACTTGGGGACTCTATTGCTCGCGCCTACTTCCCCGACGTATCCAGACTTTTGGCCGGAGGGGCGAATGCGTAGCCGTTTTTCGATCTCCGGCACGTACTTCTGAACCCAACGGTAGATCGTGCAGTGATCAACGGATGCGCCACGTTCGTCCATCATCTGTTCAAGATCACGGTAACTTATGCCATAGCGGCAGTATCAACGGACCGCCCAAAGGATGATCTCGCCTTCAAAATGACGCCACTTGAACTCTGACATGACCAGCTCCGTTCGCGTTCAGCCAATCTTCACGCGGACACAAAAACTTTGCGACAGAGCCTTAAAA
>JANXXL010000245.1 GCA_025350625.1 Bryobacterales bacterium
GCCAGCTTATCGGCCAACTGCTTCAAGTCGTCATCTGACGAATCGATGTCCGTATGAGGCGCCGACAAAAACAGATCGACGCCGTCGAATGTGATCCCATCCACCTCGGCCGCCGCAGTCAGATCGAGCATAGTGTCGAGATCGATCGTAGCTTCCGAGTCCGTTCCTTTGCCAACGATGCCAGGCCACATCGCATTGTGAATGGCAGGGAACTTGTGTTTGGAGATGCTCATTGCAATTCCTCTTCCTAGCGGTCTCTTATCAGCGGCTCCGCGTCCGGATTGCCCGGGCCAAAATGCTTCAAAATTACCAGTGGGTCCGTGGCGCTTGGATTTACGATGCGCACGCCTTCCTTGGCCGCAGAAGCTGTAACGAAGAGCTCATCTTCGGTGAGTTCGCCAAACCGAATCATGGATGGAGTGGAGATAGGAGCCTTGCCAAGCTTGCCGTACCCCTGCGTAAGGATCAATCCATATGCAGCCGCGTCCTTGATGGTTACGCTGCGATTCGGCAAAACGGTGAGTTCCTTGGCGGAGTAGTGAGCGCCCCCGTAAGTAATCCAAACTTCGCGGTATCCCGCGTCCGCCATCTCTTCGATCGGACGAACGGCCTTCGGATGCCTCTTGTTACTCTTTGCAAACTCCGGATTCACGTTGGCATCCCAATCGAGCATACTTATTAAGTAGTCGAGATCATGATGGAACTCAGGCGGGACGTCCTTGGTCAGAAGGCTCCAGTCGACGATGCGCCCCTCCACCTCGGATTGGAACATCGCGAACACGTCGCTGTTAACCTGCGGCTCGTAGGTCACAAGAGAGCCCGGTGCGTGCAGGATTCCCGGATTTACCTGCCATCCGCTGCCCGGCTCGAGACGGTAAGCGCGGGAGTGGAGCAGGATGCCATTGTCACCACGGTTCCACCTCTCAAGGCAGCCGCGGATATCTTCCTTTGTAGTCCAGGGTTCAAGTCCCATGTAGGTGTGGGGAAAGTTGTTGCTCAGCAGGTTATATTGCGGAGGGAAGTAGTAAGCCTCTGGCTTGCCCTTGCGACCTACCAGTTTGGCAAACTCATCGCTCTGGTGCATGTGGTGCGGGATAGGCCCCATGTTATCGAAGAACTTGCAGAGCAGGTTCCAGCCGCCTTCCCGCTCCATAACATCGGCGCCAAGTAGAATGTCGCCGGCACAGTCGACTGCGTCCTTAAGAAGGAATTTCCCGCCCGCTGCAGGATGAACGTAGCTGAGACCTTCGTCTGGCGTGGTCGCGGGACCATTCGAGGCTTGTGTGGTTGACGAGAACCATCGCTCGTTGATTCCGCCCCTTTGAGCGCCAAAGGAATAAAGATCGTCCGGATGAAGCTTTAATCTTCGCCCCGGAATCATGAAGGAGCGAGGCACCCACGACGGCTCTAGCCTGAGCACACCGGCACCTGCGTTGACGGCTTCCTGAACAGTCACTCGACCTAGCATTTCGTGTTCTCCTAACTCATCATCTAACTGCTCAACGGAACGAATGCGTTCAGCTCATCTAGCTCAACCACTGAACTCATATATTGCTCAACCATGGAACAGGTCGAGCGAATTTCTTAATGCTCCAGCCCAATTCCAAAGGAATAGAGCACGTTATCGTGATCCGTAAAAAATGCGTGACTATCTCCTATAGCGACGCCAGTCAGCTGAGTGTAGGTGGGGATTGCATCTTTACTGGAATAGAGCTCCGCCCCGGTTGCAGCATTTAGTACACGAAGAATGGCGTGTGTCGCTTCATTTCCGCCGGCGAGAGCAATCACTACCCCGTTGGCGATCCGTGGAGGGGCTGGATTCACCATGTCTTGAGAGATCCAGACAGGATTGAGAACAAGGTTCCCGTTTGTGTCATCGACCCTGAATGCGACAATTCCTCCATGCGGCGTGGGACCGTGCAGCTTGACGGTGCTCTCATTCAGAGCTATCGCGGCAGAAACGGATGCGAAGACCCATACTGTGCCGTCCTTGTCCTCCCAGCTCGCGAGACCATCCCAAAAGTGCTTTGCACCCGGCCTAGAGATAGAAGTTGTTTCAAAGAGTGGAGTATGGTGATCAGCGCCGCCA
>JANXXL010000075.1 GCA_025350625.1 Bryobacterales bacterium
CGACAACGGCCGAACTCATCAGCGACCTCGAACAAGGCTACCGGCCAGGGAATGTCCGAGTGGACCGGTAAAGTCGATCGCCTCAGCGACCGGTCGCGGCCCCGCTGCTCGGCGGCTGTGGCCGCGGGTCGAAGATTGTCACTGGAAACCGGGCTGTCAGGACTCCATCAACCGTCACTTCGATTTGGCCGACTCCGAAGCCGGGGCGCGCAACGAGGAGCAAGACTTCCCCGCCGGGAGCGAGCGCTGACTCGATGACCATCGACGCCACCCGACTCTGGGAGAGGCCGTTTTCGCCCACCGTAATTCTCAACGCGATGACTCGGCCAGCCGCGAGGGCCGCCCCAGCGTTTGCTAACACGATGCGCAGCGGGTCCGAGGTTGTGTCGATTGATGCCGGGACAAGGTTGGCCGGCGCAGAACTCGCGGCGGGAACCTGAGCCGCCGGGTCGAAAATCAGCACCGTGAACCGCAAGACCAGCCTGCCATCAACCGTGATAACCACATCGCCGGAGCCCGGGCCCGGTTGTGGAATCGTCATCGTGACGGCTTCGCCGGTCGCCAGCTTCGATTGGAGCTCGAAACTCGCGGAGCGGGAGACCGTGCCGTTTCGTCCTGAAACGCTCACTAAGGCCGCAATAATCTGACCCGCGGAGAGCGCTTTCCCGGTATTGGTGAGGACAACTCGCATCGGGTCGGCGTTGGCATCGACCGACGTTGCAGCGAGCGCCGTAGGGGGTTCGCCCTGTTGGGTCTGTCCTGGGAACGCGGCGCTACTTGCCGGAACGGAAGGGATCATCGGGGTGCTCGGGGGCGCCGAGGAACGCGCGACGCCGGGTGACCCAGGCGCTGCCACGAAGGACCCGGACGACATCCGCCCAAGCACGATATGCCCGCCGCCCACCGTGTCCAGCCAGAGGCCCGCAGCCTCCATCGGGACGTCGAACAACAGATATGCTCGTAACGTCGTGCCAGGAACCACATCCTGGCCGAATGAAAGGTCGGCCAAGGTCAGCCGATCCTGCATCGCGGCGGCCTCGAACGTGCGGCCATCGACGTCGTGCAGTTTGAAGCGGTTCTGCCCGAGCGCTTGAGCGGTCTTGCCGGAGTTAAACAAATCCACCTCCAGCAACAAGTACACACCGCGCGCGATGGTCGGGAACCCGAGCAAGCCAGTTGGCCAGGCTCCCTTGGTTGTCGGATTCGACACGGTGATCTGCCACCCATCTTTGTCAGCCGCAAAGGTCTGGCCCAGGAACACCGTTTCCTGAGGCTTCGCGGTTGGGAGGGCAGCTATATTTACGCCGGAATCGCCACCGTGATTGGCGGACCACCCAAGGTACGCCAAGAACCCGAGCACAACGACGCCGACTACGCCGGCGAGGACGAGCGCACCGTTTCGCGCCGAAGCCCAGCCGGGAACGGGCGCGCCTACCTCGTGATAAGCTGTGACGGGGCGGCGTGGTGTCTCCGGCGGCTCCTCCGCACTAAGATCGACCGCATCCAGCAGCGCCCGGGCGTCTGTATTAAGCGGATCGAGTCGAATTACGGTGGCGCACCGCTGCCGCACCAGCTCCCAGTCGCCGCCTCGCGCCGCCGCTGCGGCCTCCGCGAGCAGCCGATCAACGATTAGCAGGGTGATGAAAAAGGGTCCCGCCAGTTAATGCATAGACTAATGATCAGATAGTCTAGGTGCACCCCCGGAGAGGTGCAGAGAGATGCGCGGACCAACGACTCGCCAGGCGGCCTTCACGGCCATCACGCCGGACCAGAAAGTGCCCAGGAACCACCCCATCCGGCGCATCAAAGCGCTCGTTGAGCCCGTCCTCAAGGAACTCTCACCGCTCTTCGACGAGATGTACCGGCTCATCGGCCGTCCCTCGATCCCGCCCGAACACCTCCTCAAAGGGACCCTCCTGATGACCCTCTACTCGGTGCGCAGCGAGCGCCAGTTCTGCGAACGGCTGGAGTATGACCTCCTCTTTAAGTGGTTCCTGGACCTCAACATCGACGACCCCGCGTTCGATGCCAGCACGTTTTCGAAGAACCGGGGACGGCTCCTGGAACACGCTGTCGCGGCCAGGTTCATGCAGGCGGTGCTGGAGGAAGCGGGGCGCAGGCGCCTCCTCTCGGAGGAGCACTTCACCGTCGATGGCACGCTCCTGGAGGCGTGGGCCTCGCTCAAGAGCGTCCGCCCCAAAGACGAACAGGATCCGCCGGCGGGTGGCGGACGGAACCCCGACCGCGACTTCCATGGAGAGCGCCGCGTGAACGACACACACGCATCGACAACAGACTCCGAGGCGCGGCTCTCCACCAAGAGCAAGGGCCAGGCGGCGAAGCTCAGCTACCTGGCCCATGTCCTTATGGAGAACCGCAGCGGGCTGTTGCTCGACATCCTCGTCACGCAGGCGAGCGGGACAGCGGAGCGAGATGGGGCGATCACGATGCTCAAGCGCCGCCGGGGCATCCACCGGCGGGCAACGGTCGGGGGCGACAAGGCCTACGACACGAAAGACTTCGTGAGGCAGTGCCGGGAACTGGACGTGACCCCTCACGTAGCGCGCAACCTCAGCGGCCGCCGCAAGGGCGCGATTGACGGGCGCGTCACCCGCCACGCGGGCTACGCCCAGAGCCAACGCAAGCGAAAGCTGGTCGAAGAGGGCTTCGGCTGGATGAAGACGGTGGGCGCCTGCCGCAAGCTGCGCTACATCGGCGTCCTCAAGAACCAGTTCTGGATGACGATGGAAGCGGTCGCCTACAACCTCGTGCGGATGGCCAACCTCCAAGCGCGGCCGGCCTGAGCAGAACGGCCGGCGGGAGCTTGGCCGAAGCGGGCCGCGGAGGCCAAACCGGGTGCCAGCGGCCGCTTGTCTGAGCGCCCAGAGGGCTCCCACCAGCTGTCCAACCCACTCCCAGATACCCCTTCCCCCTCCCCTGCCGTCAATCCAAGCCCTTGTTCAACACCCTGCTAGTGGATGCGCAGCAGGTTGCCGAAGAGCTTGCGCAGCCCGGTGCGCAGGACCTGCTCAAGGATGCGTCTCTGGCTCGGCTCGCCTACAACGGACCGGATGGTCTGCCGCGGGTCATCCCTATTGGCTTCTTCTGGAACGGCGCCGAGATCGTCATTTGTACGGCCGTGACCGCTCCGAAGGTGCGCGCTCTTTCGAAACGTCCAGACGTGGCCCTGACGATCGATGTCGGTGACACCCCGGCCACAGCCAGAGCGCTTTCGATTCGGGGAAGTGCATCAGTCGAGATCGTCGATGGTGTACCTTCTGAGTACATCGCCGGATCGCGAAAAGTGTTGGGTGAGGAGGGCGTCGCCGAATTCGAACGGAACGTCCGCGC
>JANXXL010000276.1 GCA_025350625.1 Bryobacterales bacterium
CGCCGGTGAAGCGACTCGGTATCGGTCCCCTCGGCCATCAGGATGACGCGGCTGCGGTCGGCGCGGGTCTCGGTAAGAATGGTTTCGATTTCCGCCAAGTCGCCGGGATCGGAGACCACGAACTTGAGCTGATATTCATAGTCGGCCATCAGTTGCTTGATCACGTCCGGTTGATAGCGCAGCCTGTCATGCTGAGCGGCCCAACGTCCTTCTTCGCGCACCAGCGGAGTGGAGTTGGCCAGCTTGGGGCTAATGCTCATCAGGTCGCAAATTACCGGCTGGTAGACCGTGCCGGCGGTTTCGATGGTGATATGCAGGCCGAGTTCCTTGAGTCGCTCCGTAAGCCGCACGATTTCATCTTGGATCATGGGTTCGCCCCCCGTCACGACGACATGAGTGGCTCTGCGGAGGCGAACATCGCTCAGGATGGCGTCCAACGGCAAGTCATCGCCTTCCGGCTTCCAGGAGGCGTAAGGAGTGTCGCACCAAGTGCAACGCAGATTGCATCCGCTGGTGCGCACAAACACGCTCGGGATGCCGGCCAGCATGCCTTCGCCTTGAATGGAATAAAAAATCTCCGAGATTTTCATCGCACAACCGGGTCCCGAATGCCCGCTTCCGCGAAACCTTTCTCGCGCAATAAGCAGGAATCGCATTGGCCGCAGGGCCGACCCTCCCGATCCGGATCATAACAGCTATGAGTGAGGTTGAAGTCCAGGCCCAGTTGTGCGGCGAGGCGCACGATCTCCGCCTTGCCGAGCGCAATTAGAGGCGTGTGAATATGGATGGCCGTGCGGCCTTCTATGCCCGTTTTGGTCGCCAAGTTGGCCATGTTTTCGAAGGCGTGAATGAACTCGGGGCGGCAGTCCGGATAGCCGGAATAATCCAGCGCATTTACGCCGATGAAGATGTCGGAGGCCTCGAGAACTTCGGCCCACGCCAGCGCATACGACAGAAAAATGGTGTTGCGCGCGGGAACGTAGGTGACCGGAATTCCCTGCGCCATTTCACTGGGCGAGCGGTGTTTAGGGACTTCGATATCCGCGGTCAAAGCGCTGCCGCCAAAAGCCCGCAGATCAATGAGCGCGGTGCGATGCTCCCGGACCCCGATAAATGCCGCCACGCGGGCAGCCGCCTCTAGTTCGACGCGATGGCGCTGGCCGTAATCGAAGGAAAGCGCATAACATTCGTAGCCTTCACGCCGCGCCAGCGCCAGGCAGGTGGATGAATCCAGGCCTCCACTCAATAGACATACGGCTGTGCGGCTGCTCATGCGGAAACCTCATTGTAACCGCCGCTTTGCGAGCTCATTAATTCTTAAACTTTGCGGCATCCTTGCCCAGCTTCTTCAGAAGTCCCAGAAGTTTCGTTCGTTCCGCTGCCGACAAGCCGCCGGCGGCAGCCTCCATAATATCCGCGTGCGTCCGAAAGCCGCGCGCGATCGACTTTTTGCCCTTGGCCGTTAATATCACCTGGCGAACCCGGCGGTCTTCGCTATCGCTCCGTCGCCTGACGAACTTTCTATTCTCCAGCCTGTCGATAGCGACGCTGATGGAGCCGGGCGTGAGCTGCACCTTGAGACCGATAGTGTTGACCGGCAAGGGTCCTTTATGTAGCAACACTTCAAGAATCCTGAATTCCGAGTCCCCTAATCCGGTCTCCCGAATACTTGCTTCGGCGACCGACCTCATCGCGCAAAAGGCTTTCCACAGGACCAGCCAAACGTGGACGCCGGACGTTTCTTGCTCACTTGCAGGTTTTTCTCGCATCCATCCCTAGTATATTGACATCAATATGATTGGTGCAAAGATATTTGACGTCTATATAGCACCGGGAGGTTACTCATGATTCAGACAGCAACACCCGAAACTGCCGCTACCGGGAGAGTTCGAACCATTACTCTTTGGGTACTTCAGATTGCAGCAGCTCTGGCATTCCTAGCGGCAGGCGGCGCCAAACTGGCCGGGGCCGGGCAAATGGTCGCGGTGTTCGACAAGATTGGTGTCGGACAGTGGTTTCGATATCTAACCGGTCTGCTCGAAGTGGCGGGCGCGATTGCTCTATTCATTCCCCGCTACGCGCTCTATGCGGCAGTGACGCTGATGCTGGTCATGGCCGGAGCCGTGTTCTCGCATCTCACCATAGTGGGCGGATCGCCGCTCCCGCCAATCATACTTCTCTTGCTGAGCGCAACCATCGCTTATCTGCGGAATCTGGAGAACAGACAATGACCCATACTATTTTGCATATCGACAGCAGTCCCTTGGGCGATCGTTCGATTTCCCGCAGGCTGACTGCTCAGACTCTCACCGAATTACAAGTCAAGCATCCGGAGAGCGCGATACTAACCCGCGATCTCGCCGCAAATCCGCTGCCCCATCTGGATGGCATGACTATCGGAGCATTCTTCACGCCACCCGATCAGCGCACTGCGGCCTTGAATGAGGCCGCCAAACTGTCCGATCAAGCCATCGATGAACTGATCGCCGCCGATATTATCGTCATCGGCGCACCCATGTGGAACTTCGGCATTCCCTCTTCGCTCAAGGCGTGGATCGATCATATCGTTCGCACAGGCCGCACCTTTAAATATGGCATCGCAGGTCCGGAAAGCTTGCTGCCCAAGGGAAAGAAAGTGATCATCGTCTCTTCCCGCGGCGGCATGTATTCGGAAAGCCCGATGAACGCCATGGACTATCAGGAGACTTACCTGAGGGCGGTTTTGGGCTTCCTCGGTCTTACGGATGTGTCCTTCATTCGCGCCGAGGGCGTAGGAATGGGTGAAGAGGCCGTCAAGAGCGCGATCGTACTCGCCGAGTCGCAGTTGTCGCAGGCCATCGAACAAGTGGCTTAACAAGCCCGTCTCGCATCGGAAAACGCGGCCCCCGGGTCTCCGATGATATCATCGGGCGATTGAGCCTCTTATGAGCCTTCCCGTTCCCCCCCCGCATCGTCCCTTCGTTTCCGAGAAGACCACGATGAAGGAGTTTACGCTGCGGGCGGTCCTGCTGGGCCTGGTGATGTCGGTAGTGCTGGGGGCGGCCAACGCCTACCTGGGATTGCACGCCGGTCAGACTATCGCCGCCACCTATCCGGCGGCAGTCATCGGCATGGCATTCCTGCGCGCCTTCAAAGGCACGGTGCTGGAGGAAAACATCGCGCGCACCGCGGGCTCGATCGGCGAGTCGGTAGCCGCTGGCGCGATTTTCACCATTCCCGCATTCGTCATGTCGGGCTCGTGGACTTCGTTCGACCCCGCCCACGCCTATTGGAAATCGACGGCGCTGATGCTGGTGGGCAGCGTACTCGGAGTACTATTCGTATCGCTGGTGCGGCGAGCGCTGGTCGAAGACGCATCCTTGCCATTCCCCGAGTCGGTCGCGGCCGCGGAGATCCATAAGGCCGGCCAGCGCGGCGCGGACGCCGCACGCTACCTGTTTTGGAGCATCGGGTTTGGCACGTTGATCCAGGCTTTGGGCGAGTTTAAGCTCTACGCAGTAGATAAGGACTTCGTCGTCCGGATCGGGCAGATCGGCAAAAGTTTTGTCCGGCTGGGACCGCTGGGCAGCCAGAATATCTTGCAGACCGGAGCGATCTCGACAGTGGCCGCGCCGACGGTCAGCCCCGCGCTCATCGGAGTCGGCTACGTCATTGGTCCGGAACTCGCATCGCTCAGTTTTTCCGGCAGCTTGCTGGCATGGGGCTTGCTGGTGCCGCTGATGATGTATTTCATGGGTCCCGATCTGCAAAAATTTCTTCCACCCGGCTCTGGCGACGGCGGCTGGGGAGCCATGGCCGCTGCGGTGTGGCGCTACATCATCCGGCCGGTGGCGGTGGGCGGCATGATGGTAGGGGCGGCTTACACGCTCATCAAAATGGGCAAGAAGCTCACGTCCAGCCTGGGCCGTGCTCTGGCCGAAGTGCGTCATGGAGCGCCGCCCATGGAATCCATGATCCGCACCGAGCGCTACATGGGTTCAAAGACTGTTCTGTCGCTGATCGGCGTGGTGTTCCTGCTGATGATCGCTTTGTACTTTTACATTGCCGGGCAGATGTTGGCGGCCGTGGTGGCGGCGGTCGTCATGCTGATCGTCGGATTCTTCTTTGCCACCGTTTCGGGAAATTTGGTCGGCGTCATCGGTTCATCCAACAATCCGGTTTCCGGCCTGACGCTTTCGACCTTGATCATTGCCGCGCTGCTGATGGTGTCGCTGGGCGTGTCGGGACCGAGCGGGGTAGCGGTAGTACTCGGAGTCGCCGCGGTGGTGTGCGTCTCCTCCGCCGTAGCGGGCGAATTAATGCAGGATTTCAAGGCCGGTTATATCCTGGGCGGCACGCCGCGTAACATCCAGATCGTGGAATTGATCGCGGTGGTGCTCTCGAGCTTGGTGATGTACTTCCCGCTCTACGTGCTGCACATCGGTAATATCAAGAGCGGCGGCACCGGCTTCGGTGATCCGAAACTGGCCGCGCCGCAAGCTGGGCTGATGGCGGCGCTCGCGCAGGGAATCGTCGGCGGCGAGATGGCCTGGCCGCTGGTCGTGACCGGCGCGATCTTTGGGGTAGTTCTAATCATGTTCAAGGTGCGCAGCCCCATGCTGGTGGCGGTAGGCATGTATTTGCCTTTCCAGACCACCTGCGCGATTTTCGTCGGCGGCGTGCTGCGCTCGATCACGGATTCCCGCAGCCGCGTTTCGGGCCACAACGCGGCGCAGATGACACGCGTCGAGAACGTGGGCATCCTGGTGGCCAGCGGATTGATCGCGGGGGAAGCGCTCACGGGGCTGCTGTTCGCTTATTTCAAATTCAAGGACATTCCGGTTCTGGAGTTCTTCAAAGATCCCTCCTACGTGGCGGGCTTCCTGGTGCTGCTGATCATGGGTTTCGCGATGATCCGCGTGCCGCTCGCAAACGCGGGACGGCCCGAAGACCCTGCGCCACCGTCGGCGATGGTGTGAAATACCAGTTATATTTCCGCCTCTGGTAGGCTGAAGAAATCGAGGACCCTCATGAAGGCTTTTCCGTTATTCGTGTACTTCGTGGCCGCGGTCGCCGCATTTGCTGCAAACCCGACCACGCATCTGCTCCACAGCCCGGCTTTGAACCGCACCCAAATCGTCTTCTCTTACGCGGGTGACCTATGGAATGTGAACCGGCAGGGTGGAACGGCTACCCGGTTAACCTCCGGCGCCGGTCTCGAAACCCTTCCGGCGTTCTCGCCGGATGGCGAAACGGTGGCGTTCACCGGCGAGTATGACGGCAATGTGGATGTCTATACGATGCCCGCCGCGGGCGGGGTTCCAAAGCGCATCACGTATCATCCCGGCGCCGATTATGCCGCCGGATGGACGCCTGACGGTCAGCGTATTCTGTTCCGCTCCAATCGCCAGAGTTTCTCCCGTTACACGCAGCTTTTCAGCGTCGCGAAAGACGGCGGATTGGCGGAAGCTCTGCCGTTGCCCATGGCTTTTAGCGGCGCTTATTCGGCGGACGGCAGGCAGGTGGTCTATGCCCCACTCGATGGCGGCCAATTCGGGCCTACACCGGAACGCTGGGTAGCATGGAAACGTTACCGGGGAGGAGAAGCCAGCTATTTGTGGATCGCAAATCTCACGGATCTGAGCATCACAAAAATTCCGCGTACCGATTCTAACGATATCAATCCCATGTGGATTGGCGACAAGATCTATTTCCTGTCGGACCGCAACGGGCCTATGACGCTCTACCGCTACGATCCCTCGACTAAGGCAGTCACAGAATTAATCAAGAACAGCGGAGCCGACATCCGGTTTGCGAGCGCCGGGCCCGGCGGGATTGTCTATGAGCAGTTTGGCCGGATCGGCATTTACGACCTGGCAAGCGGAAAAGCCCGGCCAGTGCCGATTGAGATCGAAGCCGATTTGAGTGAGGTGCGGCCCCACGTACAGAACGTGGAGAAAGAGATCCGCAACGGCCGCATTTCTCCGACGGGCGTGCGCGCTGTGTTTGAAGCTCACGGCGAAATTCTGAGCACTCCCCTGATTAATGGCGACATCCGAAACCTGACCCGAACCCCCGGCGTGATGGAACGTACACCGGCATGGTCGCCCGATGGGCAATCCGTCGCTTACTTCTCCGACGAATCGGGCGAGTATGCGCTCCATGTGAAACCGCAGGATGGGGAGGGAGAGGCGAAAAAGATTCTTCTTGCCGGTAACTCGGCGTTTTATTTCGCGCCGCACTGGTCTCCCGATAGCAAGCAGATCGCCTTCAATGACAACCAATTGAATCTTTGGCGCGCGGATATTGCTTCGGGCGTCGTGACCAAGATCGACACGGATTACTTTTATCCTTACGGCGAGATGGAGCGCGATATGGCTTGGTCGCCCGATTCGAAGTGGATCGCCTACGCAAAGTTCCTTCCGAACCGGTTGCACGCGATCGAATTCTATTCGATCGAGAGCGGCCAGAGCACGCAGATCACCGATGGAATGAGCGATGCCCGCTATCCGTCCTTCGACCGCGAAGGCCAGTATTTTTATTTCACGGCGAGCACGAATTACGGACCCGGCGCGCACCCGCTCGATATGACCAGCGATGAGCATCAGATCACCCGCAGCGTGTACGCAATGGTGCTCTCGGCCGACGTCGCATCCCCCCTCACCAGGGAAAGCGACGAGGAGAAACCCACGGCTCCCAAGCCTGAAAGTAAGATCGATGACACCGCCCCCAAACCCGTTCGCATCGACTTGACGGGCATCCAGCAACGTATCATTGCGCTTCCAGTACCCGCGCGAGATTACGTGAGTCTCGAATCCGGCCGCACCGGCGTCGTTTATTTTCTGGAGGAAGTTTCGCAGTCTCTTCGGAACCCGATTAACGGCGGCAAGACTCTCTCCAAATTTGACCTCAAAACCCGCAAAGTGGACCGGCTCGCCGAGGGTGTGGAATTCCTTGACGTTTCAGCCAACGGGGAGAAAATGCTGCTCCAACTAGCGGCAGAGGCCCCTGGAGCGCCGTCACGCTGGGTCATTGCTCCGGCCGGGGAACCGCTTAAACCCGGCGAAGGACTGCTAAAGCTCGCTGCCATGGAGGTGAAGGTCGATCCGCCTGCCGAGTGGAAACAGATGTACCACGAGGTGTGGCGAATCGAACGCAGCTATTTCTACGATCCCAACTTACATGGTTTTGACGCCGCTGCGGCGGAGAAACGATATGCGGTCTATCTGGAGGCTCTCGCCTCGCGCGAGGATCTCAACTATGTTTTCCAGGAGATGCTCGGTTACATTACGTCCAGCCACCTGAGGGGCGGAGGCGGCACCGTGCCCCGCGGGAAGCCCGTACCCGGCGGACTGTTGGGTGCGGATTTCGAAATCGCCAATGGGCATTATCGCTTCAAGCGTATCTTCATCGGCGAGAGTTGGAATCCGCAGCTCAAGGCGCCGCTGAGCGGACCCGGCATCAGTGTCAAGGAAGGGGAATACCTGCTGGAGATCGATGGCCACGCTCTTTCAGCGTCGGACGACGTTTCCGCATGGCTTGAGGGCACCGCCGGCAAGCGCGTCACGCTGCGGGTTGGCCCGGATCCTTCGAACTCGAACGCGCGCTCGATCACTGTCGAACCGGTGGCCAACGAAGCGTCTTTACGCAACCTGGCGTGGATCGAAGCTAACCGCCGTAAAGTGGAAACCCTCAGCGGCGGAAAACTCGCGTATGTCTATATGCCCGATACGGCCGAGGCGGGTTTGACAAGCTTCAACCGGTATTTTTTCGCTCAAGTAGATAAACAAGGTGTCATTCTCGACGAGAGATTTAATGGCGGTGGCCAGGTCGCCGATTATGTGATCGATGTGCTGAACCGGCCCTTGCTCTCCTACAACAGTTTCCGTTATGGCAACGTGCAGCGGAGCCCGGCGGGCTCCATCCCGGGGCCGAAGGTCATGATCATTAACGAGCCGGCCGGCTCGGGCGGGGATATGATGCCGTGGATGTTCCGTTATACGAAATCCGGAACGTTGGTGGGCAAGCGCACCTGGGGCGGGCTGATTGGCGTTCTAGGTTTCCCGGATCTTATGGATGGCGGGACGGTCACGGCTCCCAACGTCCGTATCTTTAGCCCGTCGGGCGAGTGGATCGCGGAGAACACGGGTGTGGCGCCCGACATAGAAGTCGAGCTCGATCCCAAGTCTGTGGCCGGCGGCCACGATCCGCAACTCGAACGTGCGGTCACAATTGCGCTGGACGAGCTTAAGAAAAAACCGCCGCTCGATTCGCACCGGCCAGCCTATCCCGATTATCAGCACCCGTCGGGCGGGAACAGTTCCGGTGCAGGCCGGGCCACGCAGTAAACTTATCCCGTCGCGAGCGCGCCCCAGACGACTCCAATCAGCAGCAGCATTGCGCAGAGCGACAGGACAATCCAGGTCAGCCAGCCTTCGTATTTGGTTCTCAAACGCCCTCCCGATGCCGGTAATCGACAGGAACGGCTTTTAGGTTTAGACCGGGCACTTGGGTTCCCACTAGTAAAGCTGCTACCCTGGAACCTTAAACTCCCGAAAGATCCGAGGTAGCACCGTTGGCTGAAGTTCATCTACAAGACGGCGAAAGTCTGGAGAGCGCGCTCAAGCGCTTCAAGCGTAAGGTCCTGCAAGAGGACATTATTAAGGACATCAAGAGTCACGCGTTCTATCTGAAGCCGGGGCAAAAGAAGCGTGTCAAAGCGGCCTTAGCGCGAAAGCGCGCCCGCAAGAGTAAGAAGCGCTCATGGGAGAGCGATTCGGATCAGCACCGGTCGTAGGCCAGGGCGATCCTTGCGCGCCCGCTCCCTGCACTACGGTGCCAGTGCCAGCCGGTGCATCAAGTCCACATAGCGCGGATCGCCACGGATGAAGTCGAACGGGGAAAAGCGGACGATGCCGACTAATTCAATATCCTGTTCGGTAAACGCCCTTTCCAGGTATTCGATCGCCTTATTACGATCACCGGCAATCGCGAAACCCAGCGCGACATTCGCCGGGTCACCGCCTTTAGGAAGCGTGGCGAGCATGTACTTGCTGTAGCCTTGAGCATCCGCACTGAACGTGCCGGGCAGCGGAATGAATTTCTGTATTTCGCTGAGGGCCTCCGCGAAGCGTCCGGTAATCGCGTAGAATTCCGAAACATAAAAGTGAGCCGGACCGAAAGACGGATCGCTTTCGAGGAGTTTTTTGAATTGGGCCGACGCCTCGGGATACTGGCGGGCGATCATCAGCGTCAGCCCATAATTCAAATTCATGATGGGCGAAAGCGGGTCGAGCGACAGCGCGGTGCGGAACTCGCTCAGCGCTTGCTCCGTTCGTTTTTGGGGATTCAGAACCAGGAAGGCGTAAAAATAATGAGCGGCGGCGTTGTTGGAATTCAACTGGAGCGCCCGCTGGAATTCCGCTTCAGCCTCCTGCAACTTTGAATTCGCGGCGAGCGCGCTGGCCCGCGCGGTGTGGGCCTCGGACAGCGAGTCGTCCAGTTCGAGCGCCTTGCGGGAAGCCGCGTCCGCCAAAACACGCGCTTGCGGGAAACTGATGCCGATGCCGTAACTGGGGCCGACATTGTAGGTATCCGCCAACCCGGTGTAAGCCAGCGCATAAGACGGATCGGCAGCGATCGCCTGCTGGAATAGAACGATACTCTTTTTGAGGCCCTCCGGCGTGCGACCGTACCACAACTGGCGTCCTTCAAGATACAACCGGTAGGCCTCGGTGTTGGAGGTTCCGGCGCGACCCATGCGCTGCTGTTGGTTGCCGCTCAAATGCGTCTGCAGCATGTTTGAAATGTCGCGGGTGATGTCGCCCTGCACCTGCATGAGGTCCGCCATCTTGCGGGCATAATGGGAACCCCACAGTTCGCTGCCGTCGGCGGTGTTCACCAGGTCGGCTTCGACATTCAACTCATCGCCATGCTGCGTGATGCGTCCCAGCAGAACCGCGCCCACCTGCAGCGCCTGGCCAATCTGCCGCGGATCTTCCTGCGTTCCTTTAAATCGAAAGACCGTGCTCCGCGCCATCACCTTGAGGTTAGGCAGTTGCGAGAGCGTGCCGATCAAGCTATCGGTCAAGCCATCGCTCAGATACTCGTTATTGGGGTCGGCCGAAGCATTGACGAACGGCAGCACGGCCATGGACGTCACCGTTCGGGTTTCGGATTTTCCGCGGGTGAAGTACACCGCGGCGGCAGCGGCGATGACGATTAGCACAGCCAAGCCGGCGGCCAGCATTTTACGCGAACGTCCTGGCGCCGGCGCCGCCGGGACCGCCGAAGAGCCCCCGGAAATCGCAGACGAGTGTCCGGAATCGAGGGTGCGCTTCAGCCGCGCCAGATCGGTGCGCAGATCGGCCGCGCTCTGGTAGCGCAGGTTGCGGTCTTTCTCGAGGGCTTTGCCAATGATGTTTTCCAATTCCGCGGGAGTGTTGGGATTGAACCGCGCCACCGCCGGCGGCGCTGCATCCAGAATGGCTTTGAAGATTTCCGCGGAACTGCCGCCGCGAAACGGAACCGTACCGGTGGCCATCTCGTAAAGCACGGCGCCGAAAGAAAACAAATCCGTACGCGCGTCCAACTCTTTGGCTCGCGCCTGTTCCGGCGACATGTAGGCGATCGTGCCCAGCATCGATCCCGGACTAGTGAGATCCTGTTGATCGATAGTGACCGTCAGCATGTTGGTCGGTCCCGCCGCGCTTGAAGAGCCGGCCGCCGGCCCCACCTTGGCCAGCCCGAAATCCAGCACCTTGGCGTGCCCCCGCTTGGTCACAAAAATGTTGGCCGGCTTGATGTCGCGGTGAACGATTCCCTGGGAATGCGCGGCGTCCAAGCCGTCGGCAATCTCCATGGCCAGCGTCAGCATGGTTTCGTTTTCCAGCGGTTTCGCGCCAATGAGGTGCTTCAGCGTAACGCCGTCGAGAAACTCCATCGCGATGAAAGTATGCTCACCGTGTTTGCCGATTTCATAGATGGTGCAGATATTCGGATGATTGAGAGCGGACGCCGCCCGCGCCTCGCGGCGAAAGCGTTCGAGCGCCTGCGGGTCGCGCGACATTTCATCGGGCAGGAATTTGAGGGCGACGAAGCGGCCGAGTTCGGTGTCCTCGGCCTTGTAGACCACACCCATGCCGCCGCCGCCGAGTTTCTCGACGATCCGGTAGTGGGAGATGATCTCGCCTATCATGAGGGAGCCGGAAGTTGAGGCCCTTCTATTCTACGATGCGGTGCGGGGCAATCGATAGAATGCATCTGCCGCACTCAGGAGCCTTGCAATTTTAAAGGCCGAATTTCGATGTGCCGAAGGTCAGACGTGTTTCTTGCGAAATACCGAAAGATGTACATCATGACGATTAAAACCGGCTGAAACGGAGCGCCGGAGGGCACGTTTCCATGCCAAGGGTGCTGAAAGTTCGAACGGCGCGTCTGACGTCGCGCTGGCTATCGGCAAACGAAAATCGCTCATAGGCGGAACCGGGCGGGTCCCCACTCTTCGCCCCTCCTTCAGCCAACTGGATCGATTCGGATCAGCACCGCTCGTAGCTGCTGTAAGGCCGCTACTTTATGTCCTGCGCGAATCCTAAATTCACTGGTTGGGTTGGAATCGTCTTGAACGCCTTGCCCGCCAGCAGTTGCTGCTGATCGTTCACGCTTTTCTCCCACGAGGCGAAGCTAATACTGAGAGAAACGACCGCCGCCCGGATGGTCCGCGCAATGGAGATTGCGTCCTGCACGCTCGAGATGGCGCCGATCACGCTAAAGCCCGACGTCGCGATGTCCATGCTGGCTGAGGCAATGTTGTACCCCATTTTGAACTTCTCGCCTCCGCTCATGCCTTCGGTTCCCAGCTTGGAATCTTCCAATCCCGGGTACCTCACAAAAAGCCGCGTGTAGTTATTGGCAAACCTCCGCGCTTGCGGACCTTCAACCGGAGTGTAGGTGGGGAGATAGATCGGCGACAGCGTAATTTCCTGATCTGCAAGCTTCAGCTTGATCACGCCTTTGTCGGTTTCTACTTTCTTAATCTGGCTCAAACTCAGATCGAGCGAATCGAACTGTTGCGCGCGGGCAACGGAAGGATCGATCACCATATCGCCCAGGCCATCTTCGCCCGCCGGCTTGCCAGGCGGCGCCGGATTCCCGTTCTTGTCGTAGGAAGAAAGATAGATCAAGCGCAGCCCGTCTCGATTTAACTCCACCTTCACCGCCCGATCCTGCTTCCGTCCGCGCATTTCGGCATAAAAGGCCGGCGGCAGGCCCTGGCTCGCGACTACATCGAAACTCTTGATGGCGGAACGCCCGTCGTTAGCCTGCAAGAAAACCAGTCCCATGAGCTGGTTCGCCTCGGTCCCCAGGGGGAAGAGAGCGAGAGCGATCTGCAAGTGCTCGCTCGCCTCTCCTAGCTGCTGCTGGGCGTAAGCAAAGGGAATCGCGAAGCCGCCTACCCGGTTCCGCGCTTTAGCTTGCTCATTCTTCTTTTTCACCTGTGCTCGCTTGGCACGGAGCGCGCTGCGCTTCTCAGAGCCGTTGAAAGTCAGCTTCAGGGACCGGTTAAATAAATCGGCGGCGATGTCACCGGCGGCATCCACCTCTTCGTCATACTTGGCGCGTTTTGCGTCCAAGGTGCTGAGGTGCAGAGCGGCTTCGTCTTTGGCGCTTTGATCGGGGGTCAACTGCTGGAAACGCGTGAAATTCTCGCGGGCTCGGTCGATATCCCCGGTCGCTTCGTAGAGCAGAGCCAGCTTCCATTTGGTGGGCGCGAATTCGGGGCCGAGAGCGGCGGCGGTAGTAAACGACTTGAGCGCACGATCGTACTTGCGCTCGGCCAGCGCACCGTAAGCCGATGCATACAACCGGCGAATCTCGACGCCGTCCCGGCCCGGCAGCGCGAGCAAAGCTTTCAGGTCATCGATACGGGCATGCGATTCCTCGGCATCCAGCGTCTTCGGGGACATTTCCAGATATTTTTCGAGCAGCCCCACAGCCTCCGCGGTTCGCCCGTTGCTCTCGGCGCAATTTGCGAGATTGAAGGTAGCGGACGGGCTCTTTGCCAGAGTAGTCTTGAGTTCGCCCAGTGCATTGCACAAGCTGGATCTGTGACCCGCGCTGCTGTCGCTGCGCGCGGGTGGCCGGCTCGGCTTCGGAACCGCAGGAGTGGTCGGCCGCGCGGCGGGAGTCTCCGCCGCCGTGTCGCCTTCGAAAAACGGCTCCTCGGATCCACCGTCATCCTCAAGGGATGCGTTCAGGCCGATGCTGTCGGCGAGCTGGTTGACGCGGACGATACGATCCCGGTCGCTGTCACTCATCGAGAACCCGTTCTCTCCAGTCGTGACATGCGTCAGAAGCTGCTGAAGTTTCTCGCGTTGCTTCGGCTCGACGGTTCCGGGTTTCGCCTTCGCCAGGTATTCGAGGGCCTTTTCACGATCTCCCATCTGGAAATAGCAGAGCGCAAGATCGTAGGAGAGCACCGCCTGGAAGGTCTGGAGCTTCATGCTTTGGTCCAGCGCCGAAGCGGCATCCTTAAAATTGCGCGCCTCGTAGAGCTTGCGCGATTGATTCAAGGCGTCCTTCACTCGCTTGTGAATTTCCTCGTCTACACGCTTCAAAGCGTCGGTGACTTCTTTCACTTCGATAAGCGCCTGGGACGCGGCATACTTGGCCCGCGCCTCCGCCAGTTGCCCGAGCTTTTCCAGTTTTTGGGCTTCTCCGGTTATGGTCTTGACTTGACCTTCCAACGCTTTTTTCTGCGTCTTTTCGAGGTTTTCGCCGGCCAGTCCTAAAGACATCCAAAAGGCCAGGAGAATCGTCTTTTTTCGCATAAGCCCTTTCGAGGAACCTCTCCGATCGGCGTTGGTGTTTCGCGAAAACGGCCGCCGCCCAAGAACACCGGCGGCGTACGGATACAGCCAATCAAAACCGCGCCTGCGTTAGCGTAGCATTGTCAGGGCGGTTGAAACCCAGGCCGGATGTAGCAGGCTAAGTTGCCATGCGACCAATGACGGTTGACACGATTGGGTTTTTGCTGAACACTATAGAGCGGTCGGCGAGAGCATTTGGGCCGAGGCGAAGATTCAACTCGCAAACTCGAATAACGGGAGAAAATCATGGATTCCAATCGATCTGGCCGGAGACGGTTCCTGAAAAGTGCCGCGTTGGCCGGCTTGGCCGCGGGCGCGGAGCAATCGGCCAGCGCCCAATCGGCCGTCTCTGAAGCAGCGCCGAAAGAAACCCATACCCACGGCGAGCCGTCGCGCTTTGCGAAAGATGGGGTACGGGGGGTAAAGCTGAGCCTGAATCACATGACTTACTACACCCCGCTTCAGGATTCTGCAGGAATCATCACGCCGGCGCCGTTCCACTTCATGCAACAACACTCCTCCCGCCTGCCGGATATCGATCCCGCGCAACACCGCCTTACGGTTCACGGCATGGTAGATCGACCTTTGAGCTTCACCATGGAGGAATTGAAGCGCCTGCCTTCGGTTTCCAGGATTTATTTCGTCGAGTGCCATGGAAACGGCTCTCCCATGCGCCATAGCGACAACGATCCGAAGGAAGGGTTGCCGATTCAATATACCCACGGAATGACGAGTTGCAGCGAATGGACCGGGGTGCCGCTTTCTGTGTTGCTCAAAGAGGCCGGCCTGCAAAAAGAGGCTAGCTGGCTGGTTTACGAGGGGGCGGACGCCGGCAAGTATACATATACTCTTCCGCTGGCGAAGGCCATGGACGATGTTATGGTCGCCTACGCTCAGAATGGCGAGCCGGTTCGTCCCGAGCAGGGTTACCCGTTGCGGATGTTGGTGCCCGGCTGGGAAGGGCCCTTCAACGTTAAGTGGCTCAGGCACATTAAAGTGGTGGACCAGCCCTACATGACCTGGAATGAAAGCATGAACCACTCGATTCCTAGAGCCGATCTGGGCGGTAAATCGCGCTGGTATCACTTTCAGATGGCGGTGAAATCGGTAATTACCAAGCCCTCGGCGGGACTAAAACTGCCCGGCCCAGGTTTTTACGAGATTACTGGTCTGGCTTGGTCCGGTTTGGGCGCGGTGCGCAAGGTCGAGGTATCCACCGACGGCGGCCGCAGTTGGAAGGATGCGAAACTGCAAACGCCGGTGCTGCGGATGGCGCACACCCGGTTTAATTTCGACTGGAATTGGGACGGCGAAGAGGCGGTGATTCAGTCACGGTGCACCGACGATCAGGGAGAGGTTCAACCGTCGCTCGCTGAGCTAAATAAGAATTGGGGTATCAGCGAAGACAGCCATGCGCAAATGAAAAGCCGCGCCATTCATATCAATGCCATTCAACCGTGGAAGGTGGCCCGCGATGGGAGTGTACACGATGCGATGTTCTCTTAATATGAGCGCGCCGGTAATAATGCTGGCAGCCGCCGCGATGGGGCTGGCGCAGTCGCCGACTTTTAAAGTGGGCACGCCTTTGAGCCCGGACGAAATACGCGGCTTCGACATGATGGTGGGCCCGGAGGGAAAAGAACTTCCCCCTGGGAGTGGCACCGCGAAAGAAGGCGCGGAGATCTTCGCCAAGCAATGCGCTGTGTGCCACGGCAAGAACGGAAGCGGAGGGCCGGCCAATCGTCTAGTGTTGGGCAGTCCCGGGAACCCGCATCGCGGCCCCTGGAAAGATACTGAAAAGTCCGCCACCAGCTATTACCCGTATCCCACCATTGCGTGGGATTATATCCAGCGCGCTATGCCTGCCACTAAACCGGGATCGCTAACCCCGACTGAAGTTTACTCGCTGGTTGCGTTTCTGTTTTACCAGAATGGCATCATCCAGGAGACCGACGTCATGGACGCCAAGAGTTTGCCGAAGGTACAGATGCCCAATCGCGATGGCTTCGTGCCCGGAAAACCGGTCTGGCCTCCAGTTCCTAAAAAACCCAGCTGGTACTGATGGGTGTGACACAGCCGGCGGCAGATACTGGTCACCAGGGAACCGCTCACCCGTGACGTTCTTACTGTGGCATATGTCTTAGTTTTGCGCCTGCATAGCCCTGCAAGCGTTTAGACAACTTTTCGCATCATTTCCGGATTCCTGGAGGTTCCAATCCTGCATGAGGGTGATAACCTTATGCCTACCAACAGAATGGCAAAGGAACATCGCGTGCAGTATAAGTCGCAGTTCAGATTGGAATTGGAGGAAGCCATGAGAAAACTTTTGCTTAGCGCACTGCTATTAGGGGCAATGAGCTCCGTCACGTACGCTAAAAACGAACACGACGAAAATAAAAACGACAACAAAAGCGACGAATCGCGCGACGAGAACAAAAACAGGAACGACCGAAGCGTGCCGGAGATTGACCCGAACTCGGCCATTTCCGCTGTATTTCTGCTGGCAAGCGGAGTCCTTATGATTAGGGGCCGCCGCAAGCAATAATCGCGTCCAGTGGGCCTAATTAATGGGGGTGCGCATTGCGAAAATTAGCCCTACATCATCGGCCGTAAGTCTCATCCAGCCAGCTGTTCAGTTCTCAATACCTATAGCCCCGCGCAACGCCTGGCTGCCGCGGCGGTTGATTGCTCTCGCCCTCCTGTTCGTAGCCGAAATCGTCGTACTGTCAATCCTGTTCGACACGAAGGATCTGATAGGAACAACAGTTCTCACCCGCTTTCTCAGCGATCAATTTCCGGCGCTGCTGCAGATTGGGCTGGCGGCGGCCACCGTGTACACTATCCTGATCTTCTTCACTGCGCGGAATCTTGTCTCTGAAATTTCCACCAAGTATAGAGACACCCCCATCTCGTGGCCAATGTTGGGTGGACATCTGGGAGCGGTCCTTGGGTTTCTATTCCTCTCGCGAAGGCTGTTCAGCGGTGCGGCGCTTTCTACGAGGCCGGATTTAATGGCTGCCACGTGGATACTGACTGGTGCGTGCCTGGCCTGCCTTGCGGCGATCGCGCTGGTGCCGGTGAAAGCGTGGCTCGCCCTCCTCTATGGGAGCAGCGGGATCACAGCTGCCGCCATCGCCGCCGGCATTTTCGCCTCGTTTGGGATGGACCTGGCACGGATTTTTTGGCTGCCGCTTTCCGGCTTAACATTCTCTGCGGTGAAGTTGCTTCTAGCGCCTTTCATTCCAGTTCTCGTCTCTGACCGAAGCTCTCTGCTTATTGGAAGCTCGCGCTTTTCCGTGGTCATAAGCCCGGGATGTTCGGGAGTGGAAGGTGCGATGCTTATGCTGGTCGTGACCGTCGCTTGGCTGTGGCTTTTCCGGAAGGAATGCAAGTTTCCACAAGCGCTGCTCATTATCCCCGCCGGCGTCTGCCTGATTTTGCTCTTAAACTGTGTCCGAATCGCCGCATTGGTGCTGATAGGACACGCGGGCGCACCCCAGATCGCCTTGGGAGGATTTCACTCGCAAGCCGGCTGGATCGCCTTCAATGCCGTTGCCCTGGGCCTGGCTCTGCCTTTGCGAAGGTGGAGTTTTTTGACCAACGCTGGGCCGCTCGAATCGCCTGGCAGCACAAGTACACCGGCCAATCCCTCCGTCTGGTATCTCGCTCCATTCGCGTCGATTTTGGTTGCCGGTATGGTATCGAGCGCATCGTCTGCAGGATTTGAGTGGCTGTATCCTCTGCGTTTCTTGGTTGCGGCCGGAACTCTTTTCTACTTTCGAAGAATGTATCGAGACCTGGACTGGCGAGTGGGATGGGTTGGACCGTTCGCGGGTGTCGCCGTCTTCTTAATATGGATGGGACTGGCTAAGTGGTCAGCGTCCCCGGCCGACAGTGCCACCGAACGGGCTCTGTCATCCATGCCTTTTGCAGCCAGCTTCGCGTGGGTAACTTTCCGCCTGTTGGCGGCCACGATTACTGTTCCAATCGCCGAAGAACTGGCATTTCGGGGGTTCCTACTTCGCCGCCTGGTTTCGGAAAAGTTCGAAACCGTCGCCAGGCAAAGCTTCGGGTTGATGCCGATCGTGGTCTCTTCGGTGGCCTTCGGACTCATGCATGGAAACCGATGGCTTGCCGGTACACTGGCCGGCGTCGTTTATGCGCTCGCCTACCGGACACGGGGAAGGATCGGGGACGCGGTTGCTGCCCATGCGCTAACGAACCTCCTTCTGGCGGCGACGATGCTGCAAAGCGGAACATGGCGAACCTCCTGGTGAGCGCCGACAGACAGCGCGCAATAACCGAAGTACTGCGCGGAGTTGGTACTCCGGCGTAAGTACCATCGGTTGGACGTTTCAGTACTGCAAAGCCATTGTCTTTGACCTGTCTAAGCCTCATTATTCAAACATCGGAGGAAATGAATAATGAGTAGACAGTGTCCCCAATGCCGAAAGATCGTGGATTTTAAAGCGCCTTCATGCGATGGTTGCCGGCTGAGCTTCTTTAGCACACCAGCAAAGCGGAAAGACTTCACCGGCATCTGTGTGAGAATTGCGGGGGCTGCCTTCGTCGCCACCGCTCTTATCGTGGCGATAGTGTCGAGCCATTAGAAACAACATCGCTCGCGGATGTATGCGGCTGACGCGCGACTTAGTCCTCGGGCGCACTCGCACTGGACGCAACCGGTGTATACTTTCAGTGGCCGATGTGCAATTAGTTCTTGAGCGTCGGACGGGTGACGATATGCAGCGCACTTTCGTTGGCCTTTCACTTTGGATTACGGCCCTGACGTTCTCCGTCCTTCCGGCGCTGTCACAATGGACCTCCTATCCGAATCCAGGCACTCCCCGAACGCGGGACGGAAAGCCTGATCTATCCGCGCCCGCGCCCAAGACCCGCGATGGCCGGCCCGATTTTTCGGGGATCTGGAGTGCTCCTCGATTCAGCACGAAATACCTGGAGAACCTCGCCGCGGACGGTGTCGAGGTCCCTATGCTCCCCTGGGCGGCTGCTCTCTACCGGGAGCGCCAGACGAATGAAGGGAAGGATAGGCCGTCAGGGCACTGCCTGCCTCACAGCGTCACGGACTTCGACGCGCACCACATGCCGAAAAAGGTCATTCAGACTCCGGAAATAATGGTGGTGCTGTTTGAAAGCTACCACTCCTTTCGTCAGATTTTCACCGACGGGCGGCCTCTGCCGGCAGACCGCGATCCGGCATGGTTTGGGTATTCCATCGGGAAGTGGGAAGGCGAGGTTCTGGTTGTAGACACAGTAGGCCTCAAAGAAGCGACATGGCTCGACGACGGCGGCCACCCTCACAGCGACGCCCTGCACGTTATCGAGCGCTTCAGGCGCCCCGATTTCGGGCACATGGAAGTGCAACTCACCATCGACGATCCCAAGGCTTACGCCAAGCCGTGGACGGTGAAGATTCCGTGGGTTCTCATGCCCGACACTGATTTGCTCGACTGGGTCTGCGAAAATGAGAAGGATTCGCAGCACCTGGTAGGCAAGTAACTCGACGAGAAATTATCCCGCGTCCCTGCGCCCGGCGATCAAATAGGAGGGTGGATTCATGAGCAAGACCGCATTGAAGGTGAATGGTAGATCGCACACTGTGGACATCGATCCCTCCACTCCGTTGCTGTATATTCTACGCAACGATCTTGGCCTGCAAGGTCCGCGCTTTGGTTGCGGACTGGGCCAGTGCGGGGCTTGCACGGTGATCATAAACGGTGCGGCGATTCAGTCCTGCATTACGCCGGTTTCCACTGTAAAGGGCGAGATCACTACTCTCCAAGGACTCGCTAAGGCAGGGAAGCTCCACCCGCTACAGCAGGCGTGGATTGACGAGCAGGTCCCGCAGTGCGGTTTCTGCCAGAACGGGCAGATCATGACCGCCAAGGTGCTACTGGACAAAAATCCGAATCCGACGGATGCGGAGATCCGCGAGGGAATGAAAAGAACACTGTGCCGCTGCATGACCTACTACCGCATTCAGGCCGCCATCAAGCGCGGGGCGAAGGTGATCGCCGCTGCACAAACGGCGAAAGAGGTGGTCGCATGACGCCCTTCGCAAATGTTCCGAAACAAGTCGAGGAAATGCTGGAGCAGTGCAGCATAACCCCATCCCGCAGGAATTTTCTCAAAAACGCGGGCCTGCTTGTAGTGAGTTTCAGCGCCGCCGGTTCCGGACTTCTGATTACGGACGCAAAAGCTCAAACTCCCGCGGGAGTTGCGGGTCCGTATCCCGACCCCGACTTTAGGCAGCTCGATTCCTGGATCGTCATTCATGAAGACAACACCGCAACCTTTTACGTAGGCAAGACGGACTGCGGCCAGGGTACAGGAACCTCCTTCCGTCAGATGATGTCCGATGAATTGGACATCGCCTACGACAAGACCACTTGCATCATGGGTAGCACCGATAACACAGTCGACCAGGGTGGGTCGGGTGGCTCCGATGCGATTCAGGTGGACGGCTGGCCCATGCGACGTGTCGCGGCCGAGGCTCGCCGGGTGTTGCTCGAGATGGGGTCTCAACGGCTCGGTGTGCCTGCCGGTCAGCTTTCTGTCAGCGCGGGCGTGATCACGGTCAGCGGCGATCCGTCGAAGCGCGTCACCTATGGGGAACTGATAGGTGGCAAGAAGTTCAACGTCCCGCTCACGGGAAAGGACATCAACGCGACCACTGGTGTAGCTGCCGTCAAACCGGTGCAGAATCTCAAAATGGTGGGTCAGTCTCCGCAGCGTTACGACATTCCGGCCAAGGTGGACGGTTCTTTGAAATGGGCCGTGGACGTCAAGCTGCCGGGTATGGTTCACGCACGCAACATTAAGCCGCCAGTAGCGGGCGCGAAGTTGATAGGCGTCGACGAGTCCTCCGTACAACGAATGCCCGGGTTCATCAAGGTGGTGAGCAAAGGCAACTACCTGGCGGTGGTCTGCGAGAGGGAAGAGCAAGCCATCAACGCGGCGAAACAACTCAAGGCGAATTGGGAAAAGCCCGCTGCGGCGCCCTTCCCGGCGTCGGAAGACTTGTTCAAATACATACGCGGCGCCACGCCCACATCGAGTGCCAAACCTACTATAGTCGGAAACCCGGACGAGGCTTTTGCTGGCGCGGCGAAAGTCGTCGAAGCCGAATACGAAGTACCTTTCCAGGGGCACACCGCGATCAGTCCGGCGCATGCTATGGCGGATCCCTCGAACGGCCAGATGACTATTTACTCCAATGACATGAAATCGTATGGCATGCGGAACGGCGTCGCCACTTTTCTGGGGATGCCACGCGAGAACGTGCGCGTCGTCTGGATGGAAGGCCCGCAAGGCTTCGGCCGCACCGCCGCCGATGACGCCGGATGTGAAGCGGCCTACCTGGCCAAGGAAATTGGCCGGCCGGTTCGTGTCCAGTGGATGAGGAATGAGGAAACGGCATGGGACACCAAGGCACCTGCGTTCGCCATCAAGCTTCGCGGGGGATTGGACGCCGCCGGGAACCTGGTGGCGTATGACTACGATGCCCGGGCCGTCGACTATAATCACGTGGGTTATAACGAGCCCGATACTGTTTTGATCGCGCAACTGATGGGGTCGAGGCGCGCTAAACCGGCCGCGGGCAGCGCGTCAACTCCTTCGGAGATGTACGCGATCCCAAACCGGCGGATGGCCGCCCACGTGGTGAGCTTGCCGCTGGTTTGGGAGACTCCACTTCGCACTGGAAACCTGCGCGATCCCAATGGCCCGCAGGCCACCTTCGCCTCCGAATCGTTCATCGACGAACTGGCGGCGGCCGCAAAAGCCGATCCGTTGGAGTTTCGCATGAAAATGCTGACCGCCGCCACTACCGACGACCCCGGATTCAGGCGCGCCAGGTCCATTGCGGTCCTCAAGGCGGCCGCGGAAGCTTATGGGTGGGATAAGCGTCCTTCACCGAAACCGCAAGCCGCCGGAAACATCCTCACCGGACGCGGCGTTTCCTACGCTTTCCGCGGCCAGACCATTGCCGCCGAAATAGCCGAGGTCGAAGTGAATCGCCAAACCGGACATGTCTGGGTGAAGCGACTGGTGTGCGCGCACGATTGCGGACTGGTGATCAATCCCGAAGCGCTTCGGCACACCATAGAATGTGCGATGCTTCACTCCCTAAGCCGTGCGCTGCACGAGGAAGTGCAGTTCGACACCGAAAAAGTTACCAGCGTGGATTGGAATTCTCATCCGACACTCACTCATGCCGACGCGCCGGAGCGCATCGACGTGATCCTTGTGAACGGCGATCCTCATCCTAACCGCCCCGATCTTCCTCCTTATGGAGCTGGTGAAACAGCATGCAAACCCATGCTGGCCGCGGTCGCCAATGCCATCCACGATGCGACCGGCGTCCGCATGCGCCGGCTTCCGTTTCGAGATGCACGCGTGCTCGCCGCAATCAGCACGACTCGCGCGTAAGTTGGGTAACAATTAACTTGACACACCTGTAGCGCGCTAGATAGAGTTGACCCTGTCGCCAACTCTATGGAGCCAGAACTACAAAGACTGTTTCTCTTTCAGGTTATGCATCAGTGCGAGTTCGTTCTTTTGGCATCCGACAGCATAGATGAATCAATCAAAAGATCCGATGTCCGGGGGACTTTCTATGCCTCCCAAAACCTACTTACCGCCGCCGCTAATATTTCAAAGGCGCTGTGGGGCGGAAAAGAGCGCTCCGTGGCGCGCAAGATCCTTCGGGATAGGATTGGTATTTCAGACGCATCCCCTATCAGGGAAGTAGATATGCGTAACAACTATGAACATTTCGATGAAAGGCTTGAACGATGGTGGAAAGCATTCTCCCAACCGCGATCATTTGCCGATCTATCCATAGTCGAGACTAACGATGACTTAATTATGCTTGGCGTTGAGATTGAAGATAGATTCAGGATGCTCAACCTCTCAACCATGACGTTCACTTTTTGGGGTCAGGAATTTCCGTTGCGCGATCTAGTGGAGGAGGTTCGCAAAGTTCTTCCCACTGTGAGGATGGAATGCACGCGATGATGGCTGATCCGCCAGAATTTATGGCATTGGCCAATAGCAGTCACCTTGGTGCGGCCATGGCGAGATCTAGATCCAAAATGCTCAAAGTGGTTATACAGCCGCACGCATCGACGTGATCCTTGTGAACGGAGATCCCAATCCGAACCCGAAGCGTTTCGCGTTGCGGCGGCGCCGCGAATCGGCGCACGTAACCGGCCCGTAGCGTCCCGCCAGTCCGAGTTCGATCACACCCGGCTGAATCACACCCGCAATGCTACCCTTGAATTTCATACATGGCAGATAAAAAACTACAGATCATCCCGCTCGGAGGGCTGGGCGAGTTCGGAATGAACTGCATGGCCGTCCGATACGGCGACGACATCATCGTCCTCGATGCAGGCATGATGTTCCCCGACGCGGAGCTGTTGGGTGTGGATATCGTAACGCCCGATTTCACCTATCTGGAGCAGAACCGCGAACACGTTCTCGGGCTGGTCCTCACCCACGGCCACGAGGACCACATCGGCGGGATTCCTTTTCTGCTGGCGCAACTGAATATTCCGGTTTATGGGACGGCCTTTACGCTGGCGCTGGTCGAACGGCGGCTCGAAGAGCACCAGATGCTCGACCAGGCCAAGCTCCACAAAATCAAGCCCGGCGGGAAGCTGGTGCTGGGGCCGTTTTCGATTGAATTCATTCACGTCACGCACTCGATTGTAAGCTGCGTCCTGCTGGCGATAACGACGCCGCTCGGTGTAATCATTCACACCGGCGACTACAAGGTGGACCCCACCCCTACCGACAACGAGTTGTTCGATCTCCACACCCTGGCCGAATACGGCAAGCGCGGAGTGCTCCTACTGATGTCGGATTCGACCAACGTCGACCGACCCGGCTACACCGAAAGCGAGCGCGCCGTGGGCCCGCGCCTGGAAGATTTGTTCGTGCGCTCCCCGCGCCGGCTGGTGATTTCCTGCTTCAGTTCTTCCATTCACCGCTTGCAGCAGATACTGGATCTGGCCCACGAGTACGGCCGCAAGGTCGCGTTCCTGGGACGCAGCATGAATAACACCACTGAGATCGCACACGACCTCGGCCTTCTCACTATTCCCAACGGCATTCTGCTGCGTCCACAGGACATCATGCAGACCGCGCCCAGTAAACTGGTGGCGATCGCTTCCGGCACCCAAGGCGAGCCTATGTCGGCGCTGTCGCGTGTCGCCGTGGATAATCACAAATCGCTCTCGCTCGAGCCGGGCGACACCGTGGCGCTCAGCTCGCGCATCATTCCTGGAAACGAAAAAGGCATCTACCGGATGATGAACCACATCGCGAAGCGCGGCGCCGATGTGATCTACGGAACTATGAACCCGCCGATACACGTTTCCGGGCACGGCAGTGCGGAGGAATTGCGCTTGGTTCTGAATCTGGTGCGCCCGCGATTTTTCGTCCCCATCCACGGTGAATACCGGCAAATGGCGAAGCACGCCCAGCTCGCCCAGCATTTAAGCCACCTGGGTCTCGAAGCAACCTTCATATTGGAATCCGGCCAAACGCTGG
This sequence comes from Bryobacterales bacterium, assembly GCA_025350625.1. GTDB lineage: Bacteria > Acidobacteriota > Terriglobia > Bryobacterales > Bryobacteraceae > Palsa-187. The sequence continues at coordinate 24,426 of JANXXL010000276.1, forward strand.
TGATCGACAACGCGGGCGCGCGCAAAGGCGAACCGGTCACCGTAGGCCGGGTGTGCATCGATTCGGGCTCCATCGGCGACGTGGTCGAGGACATCGTCATTCGCGACCGGCGTCATCTGTCTGAAGATGGCTTCGTGCTGCCCATCATTGCGATGAACAAAAATTCGGGGCTCGCGGAAGGGCTGCCGGAAATTGTCAGCCGCGGGTTCATGTCGATGGAGGAGGGCACCGATCTGCTGCGCGACGCCCGCCAGTTGGTGCTGAAGACCATCGAGAATTCTACCGCCGAAGAACGCGGCGACTGGGGCGTGATGCAGGAAAAAATTCGCTCCGATCTAAAGCGTTTCATCAGCAAGCAGACCTCGCGCCGGCCCTTGATCATGCCGGTGATTCTTGAGGTTTAAGTGGAGATCACGGACGCCTCGAATTATCCGGGGCACGCCGAAGAGCTGTTTGCACCCGAGACCGAGTCGGAACTCGCCTCGATTTTGAAGCGCGCGTCACAGCAGAAGATTCCCGTTACAGTGTGCGGCGCCCTCACCGGACTGGCCGGCGGCGCGTCGCCCTCCGGGGGTTGGGCGATTTCCCTCACCCGCATGCGAAAACTGGACGTGGGAAAAGGCCGCGCCGTGGCCGGCCCCGGAGTGCTGCTCCGCGAAGTGCAAGCCGCCGCGGCGGATTCCGGCCAGTTCTATGCTCCCGATCCTACCGAGAACACGTCTTCGATCGGCGGCAACATAGCGGCCAATTCGAGCGGTTCGCGAAGTTTCCGCTATGGTGCCACGCGCCGCCACGTGCTGTCGCTGCGAGTCGCATTGATGGATGGCACCATTGTTTCCCATCGGCGAGGCGAGAAAATCAATTTCGAGGTTGCTGAAATTTCGCTGCCGCGCACTACCAAACACTCGGCCGGGTATCCACTCGCGCCCGGGATGGAATGGTTGGACCTTTTTGTCGGCAATGAGGGCACGCTAGGCGTCGTCACCGAAGCCGAATTACAGTTCCTGCCCGCACCCGGAGAGCGCCTAGGAGGTGTGGTATTTTTCCGCTCCGAAGACGCCGCAATGGACGCCGTGGAACGTTGGCGGCCGACGCCGGGACTTAATATGATCGAATACATCGATCAGGCATCCCTCGAAATGATGAACGTTCCGCAGAAAGCCGCGCTAATGATCGAGATCGAAGGCGACGCCGACATCGACATGAGTAACGCGCTTGAGAACGATTCCTGGTTTGCCACCTCCGCGTCCGACCGCGAGCGTTTCCGGGTCTTCCGCCATACCCTGGCCGAAAAAGCGAACGATCGCGTGCGCCGCACCGGTTTCATGAAGTTCGGTACCGACTACGCCGTTCCGTTGGACAAGAGCCGCGAAATGATGGCGATTTACCGCCGCGTAATGGATGCGGACGCTCCGGGTCGTTACGTAATCTACGGCCACATCGGGGATGCGCATGTGCACGTCAACAGTTTCCCTGAGACTCGCGAGCAATTCGAGCGGGGCAAGGAAGTGATGACGAGTCTCGCCCGCGAAGCCGTGAAATTAGGGGGCACTGTTGGAGCCGAGCACGGCCTCGGCAAACGCAAAGCCCACTTGCTCGAAATCCAATATCCGCCGGATCAAATCGAAGCCATGAAGCAGGTTAAGCGGCGCTTTGATCCCGATTGGCTGCTGGGGCGGGGAACACTCTTCGCTTCTAACGGTCCGCCGGCGTAACCCGCTCCCGGCATTCAACGCCGGTCGACATATCGCTCCCGACCATCTCGGCGTATTCCGGCAAACTCACCAGCCATGATTTCTTGGATGCAATGATGATCTTCTGCAGGTAGGCTTCGCAGCTGCCGATTTTGGCTTCCGCACGCACCGCATCGCCGACTCGCAGCACTCGGATCTCTTTCTTCTTATCGGAGACCAGAAACATGTGAAAGTTCTCGGGTTGCTTGTCCGGATGGATGCTGAAACCATAAGCCTTCAGCTTTTCGAGCAAGTTCAATTCCTGATGGTGCCCGTTCTCGCCCATAACCCAATACGCGACCACCGGCTGCTGCGGATCGAGTTTGCCGTCCTTGAGCTTCGCATCGTAGTGAACCACGTTGGTGTTAACCGTCCGCTCGATAACAAACAAAGGCACCAGCGCGTCCTCCGCGAAAGCCGGCGAAGCCACCGCTATTAAAAGCGAGCACACTATCGTTGAAAGAAAAGTAGCCAACCTCACAAGTTCCTTTATGACAGGTTAACATTCCGAGCGCCGCGACCCGGCACGTCGAACTTTCCTACTCGAAAAAGATGGTGTCGTTGCGAACTTCGCCATCGCTGAACTCGCAGGGACCTGCGCGAAACCGGTAGTTGGGAGCGATACCCATCACGGCGGCGCGTATCTCGGCCGGATCTTCAGGCTCTTCTTCTACGGAGATCACCATGCGCGGGTGATAGGCGCGGATGGTGTCTCCGCCGCCTTTGATCATGCGGGTGCCGGCGCCTTTGATATCGGCCTTGATGATATCCACGCGCGGCAGGCCCAGTTCCTTTACGATCTTATCGATGGTGGTCACGGGAATGTCGGCGATCACCCTCGCGTTGGCGCCCTGGTTCACAAAACTGTCGCCCGCAGCGCCATTTCCGTTGGCATAGAAGACCAGATGCTTTTCCTCGTCCCAAATTCCCTTGGGATAGACGATCACTTTGCCGGACGCGATCTCTTTGGCGAAGTTGCGGCGCAGGCACTCCAGGGCTTCGGGAGAAGGCTCAATGGCAACGATCTTTTCCGCGCCCGCATCCAGCGCCGTCTTGACATAAACGCCGATATGCGCGCCTCCGTCGAGTACAATGTCGCCCTTGCGGACTCCGCCGGTGGCTGCGTCCCCGTAAATTTTGCGTTTCTGCTGAGCCAGCAGAATGCCCAGGATGTTATCGCTGGTGTCGGGAACCCAATATTCGCCCGCTGGAGTGGACCACAACTTATACGCCCCTTCTTTTCGCACGACATGCGACTGCGCAAGAATTTTCTTCTCGTATTCTGCCTGGGTGATTTTCATTTGGGCGTCGGTGACGCTGCGCCAAACCGGGCAGTAAGGGCTGGTTTTGACGTTGTTCACAACCGGCAGCAACACCAGGCCGGGATACACCTTCAAGGCGGCTACACCGCTGGTAAAAACCATGCACAACGCAATGAATCCCATTAACAGGAAACGAGTGAGCCCGCTGAGCGCCCGGGGTGGCTTGGTGGACATATGCCGTTATATCGGCCGGAGCCTCAGGCTACGTTAGGATTGGTGCTACTTGCGGGCAGTCACACTGCGGGACGGCTGGCACCACAGGAAACTCCAGGGGGAAAGCGTCACGTCTTTAGCGTCGGCGGCGCGAAGCACTTCAGCGTAATAGCCAGTCTCCGCGGTGTCGAAAATTACCAGGCGGCCCTCCGGCTTCAACACTCGCAGCCCTTCGCGCAGCGCCTGTTCGCGCTCGCCATCGTCGGCAAGGGTGTGCAGCGCGTTGGCGGAGATCACCGCGTCGAAGTTGTTATCGGGGAAAACCAGCTTGCGCGCGTCGCCGGATTCAAAACGCACGCGGTCGGCGACGCCCTCGGCCTTGGCGTTCTCTTTGGCGGCATCCGCGGAATTGCCTGAGAGATCCTGCGGATTCCAGACATCGATTCCGGTGACTTTGCCGGTCTTTAAACGCTTGGCCGCGCCGATCGCCAGCAGCCCGCGGCCGCAGCCGATGTCCAGAACTTTCTCATCGCCTTTCAGCGCCAATTGATCCAGCAGTTGTTCGCGCAGCCGCAGCTTGCCATCGCGGCTGGAATGAATCTTGAACCATGCGATTCCCGCACAAGCCAGCGCAATCAGTGTGAGCACCGCGAGCATCCGCCCGGCGGGCCCCGGATACTCCTGGCGATTCATGAACCAGAAGGCCAGTCCTACGCCGAGCGACCAGGCGGCGCGTCCAAACCATCCGCGCGCGACGAGCGGCGCGTCGATGCCATAGTCGACGGCGGCGGCCGCCATTTAGACCGCCACCTCGACCGGAGCGACCTCAAGCGGCTTCTTGAATTTGCACTCGGCGTTGGGGCACTGCGCGAACGCGCCAGACTTGAGGAACTTCTCGATCAGGTAACCGCCGCCGCAATCCGGGCACTTCTCGGCGATGGGCTTGCCCCAGGCCACGAATTCGCAATCCGGATAGCGATTACATCCATAGAAGGTCTTGCCGCGCTTCGACCGACGCTCAATGATCTCGCCTTCGGAGCAATTAGGGCACTTCACGCCGATGGTTTTTTGCTTGACGTACTTGCACTTCGGATAATTGCCGCAGGCCACGAATTCGCCATAGCGCCCGTACTTCTTCACCAGCTTCCCGCCGCACTGCGGGCAGTCTTCATCGAGCGGCACGTCTTTCGGCTTCTGCGCCTCGCCCAACTGCTTGGTGGTCTTGCAATCGGGATAGCCGGAGCACGCCAGGAACTGTCCAAAGCGCCCCTTCTTCAGCACCATGGGCCGGCCGCAATTATCGCAGTAGACCGTTTCATCTTGTTCGGTAGCGCCTTCTTCGGCGATTTCGCGAGTGTTGGTGCACTCCGGGTACCCGGTGCAGGCAATAAAACTGCCGTGCTTGCCCCACTTAATCACCATGGGCTTGCCGCACTTCTCGCACAGGAATTCGGTGGGACGCTCCATGCGCTTGATGTCGGTCATGTGCGTCGCGGCGTGTTCCAGGTCTTTCTCGAAGCGCTGGTAGAAATCGCTCATGGCGGTGCGCCAGTCGAGCTTGCCTTCTTCGATCTCGTCGAGCTCAGCCTCCATGCGCGCCGTGTAAGTGGTGTCGAACAGATCGTCGAAGCTTTCGAGCAGCAGGTCCGTCACCACCATCCCCAGCTCTGTGGGATTGAATTTGCCGCCGTCCTTCCTCACGTACTCGCGGTCTTGAATGGTGGATAGAATCGAGGCGTAGGTGGAAGGCCGCCCCACGCCATTGGCTTCGAGTTCCTTCACCAGAGTGGCTTCCGTGAAGCGCGGCGGCGGTTCCGTGAAATGCTGTTCCGGCAAGATGGCCTTGAATTTCAGGACCTCGCCCTGGGTCACGGCCGGCAGCTTGCTCTTTTCCTCTTCGTCGTCTTCGTCCTTCGCATCCTTGCCTTCTTTATAGACCCGCAGAAAGCCGTTGAACTTCTCCACGCTGCCGGTAGCGCGGAATATATAAGCCGCGCCGTCTTTGCCCTTGGCATCCACGTCGATGGTGGTTTGATCGAACACCGCCGGTGTCATCTGCGATGCTACAAAGCGCTGCCAGATGAGCGCATAAAGTTTGGCTTCGTCCTCCGCCAGGAAACTCGCCACGCTCTCCGGAGTCCGCAGAGCCGACGTCGGCCGAATGGCTTCGTGCGCGTCCTGCGCGTCTTTCTTGCTTTTATAAAAGTTAGGCTTTTCAGGACGGTAATCCGCGCCGTAGCGCTCGGCGATCATCCCGCGCACTTCGTCCAGCGCATCGTTCGATACGCGCGTCGAATCGGTACGCATGTAGCTGATCAGGCCCACGGCGCCTTCATCCTTGCCCAGTTCGACGCCCTCATAAAGTTTCTGCGCCAGCATCATGGTGCGCTTCACGCTGAAACGCAGCTTACGGGCGGCTTCCTGCTGCAAGGTTGAGGTGATGAACGGAGGTACTGGGTTGCGCTTCTTCTCGCGATTCGCGACCGACCGCACGATATAGTCAGTCCCGTCGAGCGTGGCGACGATGGCATCCGCCTCGGCCTGATTGGCGATCTCCAGGTTCTCGTCGTTTTTCTTGGCGAGGTGCGCGCTCAACTGCGGCGGTTTCTTGGCCGCCAAGTTGACGTCGATGCTCCAGTATTCTTTTTTGAGGAACGCCTTAATTTCGCGCTCGCGGTCGACAATCAGGCGCAGAGCCACGGTCTGCACGCGCCCGGCCGAAAGCCCTCGCCGGACCTTGTCCCACAGCAGCGGCGAAATCTTGTAGCCTACCAGGCGGTCGAGAATGCGGCGCGCCTGCTGCGCGTCGACCAGATGCAAATTAACCGATAGCGGCTTGTCGAAAGCCTTCTGGATGGCGCTCTTGGTAATTTCGTTGAACATCACCCGGAAGAACTTGACACCGTTCTTTTTGTCCTGCAATTCTTCCTGCAAGTGGAAACAGATGGCTTCGCCCTCGCGGTCAGGGTCAGCCGCCAGGTAGACGGCGTCGGAGCCCTTGGCCGCCTGCCGCAGCTCCTGCATTAACTTCTTCTTGCCCTCAATCACCTCGTAAACCGGTTTGAAATCGTTGTCGACATCCACCGACAGGTTTTTCTTCGGCAGGTCCTTCACATGCCCCAAGGAGGCCTTCACAGTGAAGTTCTTGCCCAGGTACTTCCCGATCGTTTTCGCCTTCGCCGGAGACTCGACGATGACGAGATTCTTTGCCATATAAGTGCTGAAACCTTCCTTAACACTCTGCCTTCCCGGCAGCCTTCAACTACCTTTAAAGAAACAACCGAAATCTTAGCATGATAAGTGGGGGCAGGTCGCCGGGTCCGCTAATCCGTCCACGCCCGGATGTAGCTCTTGCCCGGAAGCTGGCGGACTAGGCCGGCCAGTTCCAACTCGAACAGAGCTGCAATCACTTCGGAGGAAGACACCCCTTCCATCGACTCTATCAAGTTATCCAGTCCCATCGGCGCATCCGGCCGAAGCTGCCTTAAAATTTCACGTCCTTGACTGCCCATTACGGATGCTGGAGTGTCGACATTAGTTTCGTCGGATTTATTCTCGTTTAGATCCAAGCGTTTGCGGCACCGCTCCACCAGCCTCCGGCGGTCCTCGGGCTTCAACTCCACGATCACATCGTTCCATTCCTGGACCAATTTTGCCCCCTGCTTGATCAACAGATTGGGCCCCCAACTCATCTTCGACATGATATTTCCTGGGACCGCGAAGACCTCCCGATTTTGCTCGATGGCCAGCTTGGCGGTGATCGCCGAGCCGGAGTATTCGCTGCCCTCCACCACTAACACTCCGGCACTCATCCCGCTAATGATCCGGTTGCGGATCGGAAAGTTCTGCGGATAAGCCGGCGCATTCATGGGGAATTCGGAGATCAGCAGGCATTGGGAGGCAATCTGTTCGGCCAGTTTGCGATTCTCGGCCGGATAGATCTGGTCGATCCCGCAGCCAAAGACTGCAATCGTATCGCCGCCCACTTCGAGTGCTCCTCGGTGCGCGGCGGTGTCGATGCCGCGGGCCATGCCGCTGGCAATGGTCATCCCGGCGGTTGCTAAGTCCGCCGAGAGCTTGGTCGAGACCACGGTGCCATAAGCGGTCGGCCGGCGGGTCCCGACCACTCCCAGCATTAGGGTAGCGAGAAGCTCAACCCTGCCCCGTGTGAATAGGAGCGGCGGAGGATCGAAGATATCGCGCAATGCCGGGGGATACTGGGGATCGGTGATCGAAATCAGGATCACACCGGCCTGAGCGGCCAGTCGCTGCTGTTCGGCGGCATCGTCGAAAGCGCAACCGCTCGCGAGATTCTGAGCGACGCTCGCCGAAAGTCCACCGGCTTGGAGTTCCGAACGCGACGCACGGAAAATCGCTTGCGGAGTCCGGAAAACCTCCAGCAGCTGTCCGGCTTTGCGCGTACCCAGGCCGGGGGTCAGACGCAGAGCGAGCCAGTAGAGAGCGTCCTCCGCAGTCAGCGTGTCGGTGGAAGCGGGGCGCACGCCCGCAGCGGGTTGCATATTCATATGGTTGTGTTCAAGGGCGGGCGGAAATCTCATTCTTTGCGTTACGCTAGTGGCTGATGACTCAAGCCACCTACGACGACGCCAACCTTCTGATCCGCCTCTACGATCTGCGGCGTGAAGAAAAACTGCGCGAAGCCCGCGCCTGGTTTACCGCCAATTTCAAGCCCAAAAGCATGGCGGATATTCAACAACTTTGCCCTCCGGGATCGGAAAACAACGCCCGCATGCGCATGGTCGCCTCCTATTGGGATATGGCAGCCTCATTCGTCACCGCCGGCGTTCTCAATCCCGAGCTGTTTTTCGCCAGCAACCGCGAGATGCTCGTGGTTGCCGTGCGCTTTCAGCCGGTCCTGGCCGATTTGCGGGCCGCCTTCAAGGATCCGTCCTTCCTCGATAATCTGGAAGCGGTAGGGCAGAAATTCTCGGATCATTTGAGCAAAGTGGGACCCGGCACGCTCGAAGCATTCATCGCGCGGGTAGGAGGTTGAAGCTCGCAACGTGCTCCGGGAGCCGGAATATTTTGAAGATCAGGAGCTCACCCTGATCTATGTCGCCAAAAAGTTGAAAGAAGCATTGGCGCTGGAACAACTGCTGACGGAAGCCGGACTCGACTATCTGGTCGAACCCGACCGCTACAGCGGGGGCATCATCTTCCGCTCGGAGCGCGTCGGGGCGTTCTTCTATGTGGCGCCGCCGGATGAAACAGCGGCTCGCGAGACCATGCGCGGCGCCGGCTACAAACCGTACGAAGTTTCCGCCTGAAGCGACCTATTGCTGCGGCGGGCTGGCGATGGGGATGACCACAATATTGCTGGTGGTGAAAAATTGCGAGATGGTCACCGGTGCTTGCAAATTGGGCACTACCGTCGGACTGATTTCGAGCACCACCATATAAATACTCACTTGTCCCACCACTAGGGAAGAGAGAAGAACAGGAGCGTTGACGTTCTCCACAATCGCGGTGACGCCAACCCTGGGGGAGTTGGCCTGCGTGCCCCGGTACTTAGCGCCGTCGACCAATTGCAGGCGCGCCGCGTCGGGATCGATCATGCCCAACCCCGTGGCGTAAACCACGATCGTTTCGCCAGGAATCGCAGGGTTATCGGACGTAATAGGCGCTCCGGCGACGCTCGCGCAACAGAGAACACTGTTGTTGGGCGTGAGCACCAGTTGTATCCCGGATGTCGTGGTCGTTTTTAGACTGGTGCTGATAACAGTCCCATTGCCCGCCGGTCCCGGCACTTTGGCCTGCAGCCTTATGCCTGCGCCGGTTCCGATCGCGAACGCCGTCACCGGGGAGTCCGGGTTCGCGTTTATTTGAGCTATAAACTGATCGCGGATCGTGCCCAGAGTATCACCTGCGGCCACTGTGTAGAGGTACGACGCATCGCCAATCGTAATCGTCCCAGTGTCGCCTGCCTGTATCACGCCGGTAACCGGAATGGTTGCGGTCGCGAAGCTGGAACCGTGTACTGCTATGGCCTTGCGCGGCTCGGGCGCCCCCGGGGTTTCGTCCGCAAAAAGTCCGGGAGCCTGGCCCACTACCTGAACATTAATAGCGTCGGTTACCGTTACGCTTCCGTTGGCGTGCTTGATCCTCACCCAGGCGGAAACGCTATTCGCGCCAAAAACTACGAATGGAAACTGCGCCTTAATCTCGGTGGGGCTTACCGAGAACAGGCCGGCGCGGACGCCATCAAAGTAAAGTTGCACTCCGGCCAACTCAAAGGGCAGCGTTTCCGCATCTGCCGCCGCCGCGGAGGTGTCCGCAAGGTTCGCTCCGCGCAGCACCACGATAGAGCCGGGCGCTATCTGTGCGCCGCTCGCCCCGCCCTGCAAGGTCCCATTGCTGACCGTGAGCGTGACCGTGGCTTTCGTCGACTGGGAAGTGGCGAGTGTTATGCTATTGCCGGTCGTCCCGGGCTGGCGCGCTATCAAGCGGACGGTTGCAAAACCGGCCTCTTCGCTAGCCAAGACGCTGGGATTGCCCGCGCCCGCGTCAATCAAAGCCGTCAAACCCTTCGCAATGATTTCCAGGGTGTCATTAGCTTTGACGGTATAAGTGTAGGACGTGCCATTGATGGTAACGGTGGCAGTGTCATTCGTAGTTACAGTGCCGCCAATCGTAACCGAGGCAACGGCGAATACGGCGCGGCTAGCCCCATTCAGCACGCTATTCAGCGGCACATCGGGATGCGCGGGAGAGAATATCAGGATTCGATAATCGGTAGCGTCGGCGACGTAAAGATTTTGGCCGTCCCAAGCTAAAGAGGTCGGAGTTGGCGTGACGTTCGCCGCGGAAATGACCAGCAAGTCGACGCTGTTATATCCGTCCTGGAATTCGTCGGGCTGCCCGAGGACCACATCAGCCTTCGGGGCATTCTGCGCAGGTATGTTGTTAAAAACCAGCACGCGATCGTTGCCGCCGTCGGCGATGAACAGGCGGTGGCCGTCCGATAGGGCGTAACGCGGAAAACTCAAGGTCTTTCCGCACATCGATGGGAACGCAGCGTTTCCGTTGGCGTCGGTTCCGCTCGAGGCGCATAGATTCGGACTGTCGTTGGCGATGGATTGCGTCATGTCCTTCTGGCCGATTTCGACATCCGCCGGCTGCTGCGTTGCCGTGGGGATGGAATTCCAGATGAGCACCCGGTTGAAGCCTAAATCCGAAACGTAGAGCCGCGTACCGTCGCTGGTAACCGAAGTGGGGCTCAGCATGGTATTCGCGGTCGCCGGTAACGCGAGATTTACTTGATTGACCTCCGGCGCAGTTGTGAAATTGGGCTGTCCCAGCACCAGGTCGGCGGCCTGGTTGTTCTGCGTCGGAATCGAGTTCCAAATCAAAATCCGGTTGTTCTGGGTATCGGCGACGAATAGCTTGCCGTTCTGAATCCACACTCCCTGCGGACCGCGTAAGGCACTGGCAGTCACTGAGAGTTTGGCAACCGTCGTGAAGTCCGGTTGCCCCAGCACGAGGTCGGCAGGCCGGCCGTTGGTTAGAGGAAGGGATTTCCAGATCAGGATCCGGTTATTGGACGTATCGGCCACTGCCAGAATGTTGCCGTCGGAAGCCACCGCCGTCGGCGCGCGCATGCTGGTAGCGGTAACCGGGGTCGATGCCACCGAAGCGAAGTCGGGCTGTCCCACCACCACCGACGCCTGCCCTCCGCACACCGGGCAGCGGCCGTCATAGAACGGGATCTCCGCGTCGAATGCCGGAAACATCTGTTGAATGCCATTGAAAATCAGAACCCGATTATTGAGGGGCAACAGACCCAGCCGGTTGCCATCGGCGACAAACAATGTGTTGTTCACATATGCCAGGCCGCCAACCCCACCCAAAAGCGTATTGGAAGCCCCGAAATTTTGGGCGTTGAAAAAGGGCTGTCCAATGACGGCCCGCGCCGCCTGACCGCTGAGAAAATCGGCACCCGAGCAGGGCCCGGACCACAGGACTGCTCCAAGGCATAGAAAAACGTAGGATTTCAGCATTCGCAGATAAATTGTTTAAAGACGACCAACCTGGCTAGACTTCTGAGTATAACAGTGTATCGACGTACCGAAGCCATCGCCGGTTGCCGTAGAAAGTAGTGGGCGCACAGCAAAAAAGGACCCGCCCCGAGAATTCGGAGCGGGTCAAGGATCGAAAGTTCAGGCCGTGACTAGCGGCGATAATAATCGTTGTCGCGGTAATACTCGTGGTAATGCGAGCCGTTGCGGTCAATCCCGCGATCGGGAACATCTACATTGAGTGGAGTCTGAATGCGGAATGACAAAACAGAATCGCGCGGGATTCGAACGGAGCGTCCCTGGACCTGGCCGCCGCTAATGGCCCCAACAATATTGCCGAGCAGGCTATTGTCCCGTTGAGACTCGATGTGGGTGGCGTCAGTCCGAATGCCGTACCGCCGGCCGTTTACGTTCACCGATTCCAGATCGAGAACCAGGTCGTTATCCCGCATAACCCGGACAATCAATTCGACGGTCGAACCGCGCGGGATTGCCAGGCGCCCGTCGCTCCCACGGACATCGCGATCCACGATACCGGTATAGACACGGTTATCGCGTCGTTCGACATCGATCGTGTCATTTACCCGCACCGGAATATTTGTTCCGGATTCGATGCGTGAAATCCTATCGCCCCTGTCGCCGCCATAATTTCGCTCCTGTCCGCTCCGTTCCTGTCCTTCCTGGGCATAGCCCAGGGGCGCGATCGACAGAGCTCCAATTATGGCCAAGCCGCCTATAAAATTTACACTTTGGCTGGTTCGCATAAAATTACCTCCGCCCGTTGGAGTGCAAGTGGGCGGCCAAACGGAGGCGCTGAACCCACGGGATAATCGCCATCGCTCTGAGGGCTAGTGTAAAAGTCGCACTCCGCCGGTTGCGAGAATTGCCGCTGTGTGTTTTTTACTGCTTTTCGTCGAAGGTGATCCCGGACTCCGCACCGAACTTCCGGTAGTTGCGGAATTCGATCCGGTTACGGCTGCAATGCGACGACCCCTGCTGGCAATTTAGTACTTCAGAGGTTGTCGGCAGCAAGAATGGCTGGGTAGCCGCCAAGCGTACGAAATCGTAGTCGATCGCCTCTTCCACCTTGAGCAGGGGGAACAGCAGCGGCATGTTGCGGGATTCTATTTCGAGACGCAGCACGCGCGAAGTTTCGCGGTCGATCCAGACCGTTCCGCGAAACGCCGGGTAGTACAATTGCCCCGTCGTCATGACGCGCCAGTGAGAACGCTCGCGCGGCACATCGAATTTGAAAGTGGTGGCGTTCCGCCCGGCGATGGTATCCTGCCCGGTCCGGCGGAAGGTGGCCGCCGTGGAAGGATCGAACAGGTCGTCTACCAGCGAAGCGAACTCGCCGGTGGACCAGGAGCCGCCCACATCTTCCATCGACTTCTGCGGCTTGTTGCCGAGCTTGACGTTGGTATAGCTCTCCTGGCCGTTTTCGTAGGCGAGGTCGGCGCTGATGGTGTCGATGGCCTGCCATCCATCCTTCGGCCGGTCGCTCTCAAAGCGGGTGGTCAACTGGCGGCAAAAAAAGTTAGGCAGCGAACCGGTGTAGACAGCGGCAGCTTCCTTAGCTTTGACGATGACGGGATCTTCCTGGACCGGTATGCTTTCCGGAGCGGGCTCGGCCGCCGGTTCAGCCCGACGGGGTTCGCTGACGGCCGGAGGAGGCGACGGCCTATCCGTTCCTTTCGCGACGCTCGCTACTGTGTTCGGTTCCGTATTTCCCGCGGACGCGCGCGGGGCAGGTTTGCCTCGCCGAATTTGCGGGCGACCCGGATCGTCGGAATCCGGAGCGGGATCGTTAGGCCGCGTGATCGTGGTAGGGCGATTGTCAACTGTCTCTACCGCGGGCGCGGCGGCGGCAGGTTCCGCATTGGCTGCTGGGGTGGCGGGCTCGTCCTTGTTCTTGCGGCGCAGAGTTGGCCGGTCGTCATCGTTCTCGGGTCGGCCGGCGGACGGCTTTGCGCCGCTCGCGTGGAGATCGGGCAGGTCCCAAGTGCGTGCAGCCGCTTCGCGCTCAGCAGGGGTCCCGGGCTTATTGAAGGTCACCCCGGTGGCGGTGAAATAACCCTGATCGTCGGCAGTAGAATCCACTGTGACATGATCCGCGATGGCGAAGGAGCTAAGTTCGGCGGCCTTAGCATCCTTCAGAACCGCCATCTTATCGCCGATTTTATAAGTAATAATGCGGTGATCGTCGGCTTCGACCACAAACTGGTTGCCGCTCACCGCGCGCAGGATCCCGGTGGTGCTGATCGTGACCGGGGCATTGTCCTTGCGCCCTTTCGCAGGCGTCGAGTCACCCTTCTTGCCGCGCCCGCCGCGGCCTCCAGGGAACGGTCCGCCGGCGCCCGGACTGCCCGACCCGGGATAGCGGCCGCCGGAACCAGGAAACTGAATTTGCGCGGAGAGACTTGCAGCAAGCACACTGCAAAGGACCAAGCGGACGGCAAACATGCTCTTTGAGACGCGGCCCATGCACCTCCAGTGTACAGCCCGTTCGCGGTGTGGGTCGCGTACCATATAAGATTCCATGGCACAGAAGGTTCGCAAGCTGGCTAAGAAGGAACACGGCATTCGTTATCAGGACGCCGGGGTGAGTATAAACGAAGCCGACCGTGCGGTGGCCTCGATCCGCGGCTTGGCTCGCAAGACCTTCACCAGCAGCGTGCTCACCGATATCGGCAGCTTCGGCGGTGGCTTTCTGCTCAATGGCTACCGCGAGCCGGTGCTGGTTTCGTCCGCGGATGGAGTCGGCACCAAGCTCAAACTCGCATTCCTCACGGGGCGCCATTCGACCATCGGTGAAGATCTGGTCAACCACTGCGTGAACGATATCGCCGTGCAGGGCGCCCTCCCCCTGTTCTTCATGGATTATTTTGCGGTGGGCAAGCTCGACGCGCGCGTGGCGGCGGAAGTAATCTCGGGCATCGCGCGGGGATGCAAGGCCAATGGCTGCGCCCTGATTGGCGGCGAGACGGCCGAGATGCCTGGCTTCTATGCGGCTGGCGAGTACGACCTGGCTGGCTTCATCGTCGGCGCGGTTGAGCGCAAGCGCCTCTTGACCGGCGCAAAGATACGCCCCGGCGATGTGCTGATCGGGCTGCCTTCGACCGGATTGCACACCAACGGCTATTCGCTCGCGCGCAAGTTGCTCTTCGACGTAGCCGGACACGGGCCTTCCACGCGGCTGCACGATCTCGAAAGCACCATTGCCGACGAGCTGCTGAAGCTGCACCGCAGTTACCTGAAGCCGCTGCGCGCCCTAGATGAAGCGGGCTTGCTCAAGGGCGCCGCGCACATTACCGGCGGTGGCATCACCGACAATACTCCGCGCATTCTGCCCAAGGCTCTGGGAGTACGCATCGACCTGGGCACCTGGCCGGTGCTGCCGATCTTTGAGCTGCTGCGCAAGATCGGACGCATTCCCGAGCAGGATTGGCGGCGCACCTTCAACCTGGGAATCGGCATGATCTTTGTGGTC
>JANXXL010000327.1 GCA_025350625.1 Bryobacterales bacterium
GCAATCTACTTCTGCGACCTCGATAATCAGCGGATCCGTCGCTTGGACCTTAAGACAAAACGGCTGACGACCATCGCGGGGAATGGGCAGAAAGGTTATCGGGGAGACGGCGGTCCCGCCAAAGAGGCATCCCTCAACATGCCCCATGAATTACGCTTCGATGCGAAAGGCGATATCTACATCGCCGAACGCGACAATCACGTTATCCGCAAGATCGATATGAAAACCGGAATCATATCGACTGTGGCGGGCACGGGCACGGCCGGTTTTGGAGGCGATGGCGGCCCAGGCGCCAAAGCGCAGCTTCGTCAACCCCATAGTCTAATCTTTGACAAAGACGGCAATCTTTTGATTTGCGATCTCGGCAACCAGCGAATTCGCCGGCTGCACGTCGATACCGGCATCATCGAAACGTACGCCGGTACAGGGGAGGCAACGGCAACTCCGGAAGGAGCGCCGGTGCAGGGAACGCCTCTTAAGGGTCCGCGCACGTTCGCTATTGCAGGAAATGGGGACGTGTATCTCGCGCTTCGAGAAGGCAACGCCATTTATCGGATTGACGCGAAAACCCAGACCCTCCATAGGGTGGCTGGAACCGGAGAGTCAGGGTATAGCGGCGACGGCGGTCCCGCGTTGAATGCGAAATTGGGCGGACCCAAAGGCCTGGCTTATGACGGCGGCGAAAATCTTTACCTGGCGGACACGGAGAATCACGCCATTCGACGCGTAAATGTCAAAACCGGGACCATAACTACGGTGCTCGGAACCGGCGAGCGCGGTACATGCCCCGACGTCAATCCGGCAACTTGCAAGCTCTCCCGCCCTCACGGAGTTCTCTTCGCGAATGGCGTGTTGTTCGTTGCGGACAGTGAGAACCACTTCATCCGCGAACTTCAATAATCGACTAGCTCTTCGTTCTATAGCTCCTTGACAGCTTCATTGTTCTAGGAGTGAGGCGGGGAGGGTGCGATGAATCACAAGAATCTGCGCTGTTTGAGTTTCGGTTTTGTCCTCTTCCTGGCCGCTGTACTGTTATGTACAACACCGACGCATCTAAGTGCACAAACGGTGAGCGGGACCATCTTGGGAGTGGTTACGGATCAACAAACAGCCGTGATTGCTGAAATGCAGTTCCGGGCGGAGATGTTTAATATTCTGAACAATACTAACCTGGCGGCCCGGACGTTCAAGAATACGTTCGATAAGAACGGCGTATTGATCCCGTCCTTCGGAACGCCAACGGCTCCCACTTATAACCAATCCCGGCAGATTCAGTTCGGGCTGCGGCTGCTGTTTTAATAAGGCACACTACACTACAATCTCGACGCGGTCGAGGTAAGAGGCCAGCCCCAGAATCTGGCTGCGAATTCGTTCCTCGTCCCCTGCCAGGGCGGCCGATTCTATGGCCGCCCCGCTGCGCGTAATTTCGGGAAAGCCGTAGCCTTGACCGGTTCCCTTGAGCTGATGTCCCAAGGTGATCGCGATTTTGCAATCCTTTCCATTAATGGCAGCCAGCATTTTATCCAAATCGCGGCGCACGCTTACCAGATAGTTTGGAACCAAAGCTTCAATACCCTCCGCGGGCGTGATTCGAATTTTCGTCGCGAGGTGGCGGGAAATCGCGCCCAGCAGAGTCGCTTTCTTGATGGGTTTGGTAAGGTGTTCGGTACAGCCGGCATCCAGGCTGTTGCCGGCTCCTTCTCCAGCGGCATGAGCTGTCAATGCCAGAATCGGCACTGGAGTTCCATCCACACTCGCCTCCCACTGGCGAATGGCGCGAGTGGCCTCCAGCCCGTCCATGACAGGCATCTGGAGATCCATCAGCACCAGATTGAATTTCCCAGCCTTCACTTTTTCGACGGCGATCTTCCCATTTTCCGCGAAATGGAGTTCAAACCCGGAGTCTTTGAAATAGGCGATGAACAGCGCAACATTGTATTCGGAGTCCTCCGCAATCAGGATTCGCGAAAGTGCCGAACCGCGAGCGAGTGCCTGGACGGAAAGGGTCGCCTCCGCGGGTTCGCCGGATTGCGAAATTTCCGTATCCTTCGGAATTTCGAACGGGACGGTGAAAAAAAACCTGCTTCCTTTACCCAGCTCGCTCACACAACCGATGCGGCCTCCCATCAACTCCGCCATACCTTTGCAGATCGCTAATCCAAGCCCCGTCCCGCCATACTTGCGCGTGGTAGAGGAATCGGCCTGGGTGAAGCGTTCAAAAATCATTTTCGCCTTATCCCCGGCGATCCCGATCCCGGTATCCACCACACTGAAGCGAAGCCAGCCGGGACCCCCCGGTTCCTGCTCCACGCGCAACGTCACCGAGCCTTGTTCCGTGAATTTCAGCGCATTTCCGACTAGATTGATGAGAATCTGACGCAAGCGTTTGGGGTCGCCGGCTATGATTAACGGGACCCCGGGTTGAACATCCAGGATAAGTTGCAAACTGCGATCGCGCGCGCGGGAAAGCATCATCTCGATTATTTTTTCGAGAAGCGCGCCCAGATCGAAGCGGATCGACTCCAATTCAAAACGTCCGGATTCGACCTTTGAGAGATCCAGAATGTCGTTGATCAGATCCAGCAGGTTCGCCCCCGCCTTTTGGAAGATCTGCACATAAGCGCGTTGCTCCTCCTCAAGCGAAGTCTCGGAGAGCAGATCGGCCATTCCCAGAATGGCGTTCATGGGCGTGCGTATTTCGTGGCTCATGGTAGTGAGGAATTCACTCTTGGCGCGATTGGCGGATTCCGCGGAGACTTTCGCGCGCTGCAGTTCTTCATCCGCCCGCTGGCGTATGATTACTTGCCCAAGCTGCGAGCCAATATGTCCCAGAACCGTGAGAAATTCTTCGTCCGTTTCTACTGTATGTAGCGAAAAAAACTCCAGAATCCCGATGATTTTTTCCTCCACCAGGATGGGAAATCCGAATCCCGACTGTAATCCTCCTTCAATCGCCGCGGCGGTTCGCGCCGACAAGGGTGTTTCATCTTCCAGATGGACGATCCAACAGGGCTTGCCGGAAGCGAGGACACAACCCGGCAGTCCAGGTCCGGCAATCAGGTGGCTGAGATCGCTGGCGGCACGAAAAGCGGCGAATCGATCCGCGTCTTCGATATGCCAGATTCTCGAATCAAACTCGCCAAACGAATGATTGGTGCGCAGATACACATGGCCCAACGTCCACCCGGTGTGCGCGCAAATCAGCCCTAAGCAAGTCTGGACCGTATGCTCGATGCTCGAAGAACGGTTGGCGGCCACCGTCACCGATTGCAGCAACTGTACCAGGGTCTTCTCTTTGCTGCGCGCCTCCTCCGCTCGCAGCCGGTCACTGACATCGCGCGCGAAGGCGTTGAAACTCAGAGCACCTCCTATGCGAACCGGCCAAACGGTAGCTTCTACCGGAAACTCATGGCCATCGCGATGCAGGGCGATTAAATCGATCGGCCGGTTCAACAGGGATCCATGAGCGGTGGTTAGAAACTGCTCGACACCCAGCGCGTGCGCATAGCGATAGGCAGGGGCAACTATGGTGTCGCAAAGCGTGCGCCCGATCGCTTCCTCAGCGGTCCATCCGAAGGTGCGCTCGGCCTGGGGATTCCACGTCGTGATGGTGCCGTCCGGATTCATGCCGATGAAAGCGTCATAAGCCGTCTCCAGAATTCGGCGGTTGCGTTCGGCTTGCTCGCGCAGCATTTCCTCCGTATTCTTGAGCGCGGTAATATCTCGCGCAATCCCTGCGATTCCCACCACCTGCCCGCCACGGTCGAACATGGGGACCTTAGTGGTGGAAAGCCAGCACACGCCATCCTGGGGCCTTTTGAACCGCTCGACCTGGTCGATTTGGGACTGGCCGGACTTCAGTATTTCTTGTTCCTCGGCGCGCCAGCGCTGTGCATCGTCGGCTGCAAAATAATCCGTATCCGATTTCCCAATGCATTCCGCGGGGTCCTGTGCTCCCACGGATTGCGCCTGGGAATGGTTGACTCGGGTGAAGCGCAAGCCGGCATCCTTGAAGTAAATCAGGTCGGGGCTGTTCTCCATAAGGGCCCGCAGCAATTCTCGACTCTCCTGCACCTCCCGGGTCAGGGTGAAGTGCACTCCGGCGGCGTTCACCTGGGCCTGCAGCTTGAAGGGATCCCAAGGCTTGGTGATGTAGGCGAAGATTTGTCCGCTGTTCACGGCTTCAGTGAGCGCGGTAATGTCGGCATAGCCGGACATCATAACCCGGGTGGCGTTTGAAACCTCCCTCACTCGCCGCAGAAACTCGTGGCCGGAAACTCCCGGCATGCGCTCATCGCACAGGATCACCGCAAAGTCGTGCTCCGCTGCCAATAGCAGAGCGGCTTCGGCGTCGTTGGTGGTGAACACCTCGTAGTCGTCTTCGAAAAGATTTTCGAGCGACTTGAGTATAAGCAATTCGTCATCGAGGATTAACAGCTTGTGCTTCATATTGCCCTCTGTGCTTCCAGGTCCAGCGGGATCTTGACGATGAACTCCGTGCCCGCCCCTTGTTCGCTCTGCACTTCGATTGATCCACGGTGGTCCTGTACGATTCCGTAGGAGATTGCCAGACCCAGTCCGGTCCCTTGACCCACGGGCTTGGTGGTGAAGAAAGGGTCGAAAATCTTGCTGCGGATGGCTTCGGGGATGCCCGCCCCGGTATCGCGGACCGAGATCGTGAAAGCTTGCCCTGTCTGACTGGTGGTGACGATAATGCTGCCGTTTTCTCCCACCGCGTCAACCGCGTTCGCAATCAGATTCATCAACACCTGATTGAGGCGTCCGGCGTAACAATACAGCATGCGCTCCGGGCCGTAGTGTTTTTCCACCCGGATGCGGCCGTTCATTTTGTGTCTCAACAAGAGCAGAACCGTGTCGATCGCTTCGGCGATGTCGACGGTTTTGAAGTCTCCTTCGTCCAGGCGCGAAAAGGTCCGCAGATCCAGCACCAGTTCCTTCACGCGAGCGAGTCCTTCCCGCATCTCGCCCAGACGGTCGCGGACTTTCCGCAGTTTGTTCAGAGCCGGCGCCGCCAGATTCCGTTCCATTTCCGGGACCAGGCTCTCTAAACCGTTTTCTGCGATGAACAGATTGTTCACCACGAAAGCCAGTGGGTTATTGACCTCGTGGGCGATCCCCGCCACCAGTTGCCCGAGCGAAGCCATCTTTTCGTTCTGCACCAGTTGGGCCTGGGTCTCTTTCAATTTCAGGTGCGCGTTTTCGAGATTCTGATTGGCTTGCACCAGCTTTTCGGCCAAAGTGGCGCGCACCTCCGCCGCTTCGCGCCCGGCTAGCGCCCGCAGCGTCTCCAATTCCTTCGTCTTGAGCTCTTCGACAATGCGTCGCGTCTCCTCCTGGTAGAAGCGGCGGCGCAGCAGCGCTTGAATGCGGGCACGCAGAACGGCGAGGTCGCTCGACTTAGCCACAAAGTCATCTGCCCCCGCTTCGAGGCCGCGATTCATGTCCTCCTTATTGGTACTGCTGGTAAGCAGAATGACAGCCGGAGCGCTTTTCAGGGAGGATCGCATTCCCGTAATCTGCCGGCATACCTCGAAGCCGGTCATGTAAGGCATCACCAGATCCACTAGAACGCAATCGAAACTCTCCGATTGCAGCTCTTTCAAACCCTCAGGCCCGCTGGGCGCACTCTTTACCTTATAGCCCTGACTCCGCATCTCGTGACTGAGAGCTGCCAGGTAAGTGGCGCTATCGTCGATGATTAAAATGGAGGCGCTTCGGAAGCCGGATTCCTGAGGATTCAATATGGCCTCAAACTCGGAGCCCTTGCGCAGTAGGGCAATGATGCGCAAGAGCAGAATCTCCGTATTTTCGGATTTGGCGACGTAGCCATCCGCTCCGCTATCCAGGCTTTGTATCTCAGCCGTTTCAGGCGCCGAAGAGGTCATGATCAGCAGCGGTATACCCCGGGTCCCCAAATTCATTCGAATGCGCCGGCAGAATTCGTCTCCCCGCATTCCCGGCAGGTTGTAGTCGACGATGATGAGGTCGGGCAGGGGATCGCTCAGTGCAGACAGCGCCTCTTCGGCGGAGATCGCGATAGAGATTTCCCAACCTTGTGCCTCGAGCAGCAAGCGCAGCTTGTAGGCCTGCGTCTCCGAGTCTTCCACCACCATGATCCGGCACACATGGTTCCTCGCCGGAATCGCTTTTACAAGACTTTGCATGACACCAAATCCAATACTCTGGAGGCGATCGTGGTGAGCGGTAGCGACTCGCAAACCGCCCCTATCCGAACTGCCACCGCCGGCATGCCGTACACCACTGCGGTCGACTCATCCTCGGCAATGGTGTATCCGCCCGCGCGGCGAATCCCCAATAGACCCAGGGCGCCGTCATCCCCCATGCCGGTCAGCAAAACTCCCAACGCACTTTTCCCCAGATCGCGTGCCATGGATTGAAAAAGTACCGTCCCCGAGGGCCGTTGGAACGACACCGGATTCTCGGTGTCCAGCCGCAGCCGCCCCGCACATACCCGCAGGTGCCGCTCAGCCGGGGCCATATACACCACCCCGCCCATGGGAACGCAGCCGTCCTGCACCACCACCACGGGGAAGGGACAGACCACGCCCAGCCACGAAGCGAAACCAGCAATGAAACTAGCGGTCATGTGCTGGACCAGCAATATGGGCAAAGGGAATGCGGGACCCAAACCTGTCAGCACTCTTACCAAGGCCCCCGGACCGCCGGTCGAGCAAACCACTCCCAACATCTTGAACGTCCCGGGCTCTCCGCCCCAATACTGAGTAGAGCCACCCTCTGCTGCATAGAATTCGCGATTCACGTGCTGGGTGACCAGCTTCACCTGGCTCATGATGACTAGCTGGGTGCATAACCGCTCGGAGATCGCCTCGTAGTCCGCGTGGGTTGTTCCGGCCGGCTTCTCAAGCACTGCGAGAGCGCCTGCGCGCAGCGCTTCCATGGGCGTCGAGTTCCACTTTCCCGCCTCCATGCTGGCAGCTACCACCACGATCGGAACCGGCCGTTTCGAAATGATCCGGCGGGTGGCTTCGAGGCCGTCCATTCCGGGTAGCCGGATATCCATGGCGATGACGTCGGGCGCGATTTCTTCGAAAGTATTCAGCGCATCCTCGGCGCTCGCCGACGTCGCGCAGACCTCCAGCCGCGGGTCGCGCCCGATGCTGTATTCGAGCAGCGCGCTCACCACCGGCGAATCTTCGACGATCATCACGCGGATTTTCTTCTGGGTGCTCATATCATTTGCCGGATGGCTTCGAGCAACTCGGTTTGATCGAACTTGCGCTTCACCACATAGGCATCGGCCCCCAGCAGAAGGCCTCGCTCCTGCTCCTCCGGACTTTCGAGCGAACTCACGATAATGACGGGAATGCCCTTGAGGCGGCTGTCCGCCTTGAGAGCTTCCACCAGTTCGAATCCATCCATGCGTGGCATTTGAACGTCGGTGATAATCAAGTCCGCCTTTTCAACGCGCAGCAACTCCAGGGCCTCCAGGCCATCGACGGCGGTTCTCACGCGATAGCCATGCGCTTCGAGAATGCTCTTTTCAAGCGAGCGCGAAGTGATCGAATCGTCCACCACCAGGATGCCGGAGGCGACCGCCTGCACCACCGGAACGGCCTTGCGCGGCACGGCAGAGGCGGCCGAACGGCTGCACGTCGCGGCCAAACCCGCCGGATTCAGGACCACAAAAACCGTGCCCGCCCGCAGCAATGCGCCTCCGGAAACATTGCCGGTGGTGGGGCAATCCATTCCCAGATCTTTTACCAGCGCATCCCGCTCGGTCAAGAATTCATCCGCCCATATGGCGAAACGCCGGTCTCCGGATTTCAATACCATCACCGGCAGCATGTCTCCCGGTAAGGCCGGGGCCGCATCCCCCAGTTGCAGCAAATGCGCCAATCCGTGCAGCGGAACCGGGTGTCCCTCTAAAATCACCACCGGCTTTCCTTCGAGTGTCTCCAGGGCCTCGAGGGGGATGCGGTACAGCCTCTCAATTCCATGAGTGGGGATACCGAAGGTCTGGCCCGCCGCGGAAAGCAGCAACAAATGGCTGGTCGATACCGACAACGGCACCGACAAAAGAAACGATGCGCCGGCGCTGTCTTTAGGCCGCAGGACTACATCGCCCTGCAGACGGTGCACGGTTTCATAAACCACCGAAAGTCCCATGCCTCGTCCGGATAAACGGTTGACAGTGGGGGAAGTGGAAAACCCGGGGCGAAAGATCGCCTGCGCCAATTCTTCCGGGGAGTGCGCACCCGGTTCGTCTTCGGCAAGCACTTTGGCAACTTTCTTT
>JANXXL010000366.1 GCA_025350625.1 Bryobacterales bacterium
CGCGTACGTCGGGGTGAAGGTGAGTTTCGCGTAACATGGGAAGCCGACCCCGAGTCGTCCGGCGGGTGGGCCGATTGTAGTTAGTCTCACCGGAAATTCAAGTTGGAACGAATCGTGCCCAATTTTGTGCCCACCCCCTGCATAGAAGGGTTGTTCGCCGTTGCGAACGTTCCGTTCCAGCATCCTGGTTCACGCTCCACCGAGCTAGCAGCCCGTGGTAGAAGTCTCAATTTGCCGAGCAGCCGAGTCGGCCAGAGAATTGCCCGGCGTCGGTTGAAAATGCAAACTGAGTTCCGCCGAGCGCGCCGAACTTGGTCCAGACTGCGCAAATTGACGTCCAGAGGGTTTCAGCAAGCGAAATCGCCGCCGAGGAGCCCTGCAGGGTCCTCGGTTTGCCGATTCCGAAACATTTCCGCACCAGCAGCGCCAGGTTGAATCCGACCGCGTGCAACAGAAGCCGCTTGAGAATGTTGTTTCGACCCTTCAGGTGCGTTCGTCTCATGCCGCCGGTTTCCTACATGTGTGCAAATGTTCTTTCGGTCAACTCCGTCCGCAGCTTCTGCAGATCCTTGCCGCGCCGGCCGCGCATCCGCCGCCGATTCCATATACCTGCTTCTGTTCTCGTTGCTTGCCGTCCCACTTTCTGGGTCCGCGGTCTGGCTCCGGAATGTAGCTCCGGACACCTTCCTCACGCAGATCCAGCAGCACCTCACTGCTGTGATATCCCTTGTCGGCCACCACCTCTTCGACGCCGCGTTGGTTGATCAGCGCCGCATTGGCCTGCGCCTCCTGTAAGGTCGCCCCGATCGTGGTGGTGTCGCCCAAATCCGCGGCTTGTAGTGTGACCGCCACGATCGCGCCGCTGGAAAGATCGACTGCATGCTCGGCCTTGTGGGCCAGATGCGTGCGGCCGTCCTTCATCTTGGCGATGCGCGCGTCGGCATCCGTTGGACTCATCCAATCTTTGTTGGACGCCTTCTTCTTGCGCTTCCGGTCCAGGCGCGCGGCCTGCTCGCGCGTGGGATCCTCAATGCCTTCCGCTTTGGCCAGATCCTTCAGATATTCGTCGTAGCCGCGGCCATCATCGCGCCGTCGGATCGACCGCATCGCCGCATTGGCTTCCAGCATGGTCGCGTCTATGGCAACGGTCTGCCCGTCCACCAAGCCTTCTTCGCCCAGCACTTTCACAAACCATCGGAACACTGCTTTGTGCGTTTCCACCGGCATCAGCCGCCGTGTCCGCGACATCGTCGAATGATCGGGCGTCGACTCGGTCAGACTGAATCCCAAAAATTCACGCAGCGAAAGCGAGTCTGCCACGCGCCAGGCAATGCCGCGTTCCGAATCGATTCCTTCCATGTAGCCCAGCAGCAGCATCCGGAAGTAAACCCCGGGGGCCATGCTCGGCCGTCCCATGACCGGCTTGTAAAACCGTTTACACAGATGCTCCAAGCGCTTGTCGACCTTGTTCCGCTCCAGGATCTCGTTGACCTTGGCATAGAACGGGTGACTCGCCGCCTTGGGAATCTCCTGCGCGCTGAAAAACAGCGGTTCCTGCTTCGGTTTGCGCTTGCCCATCGCCATACTGTTTATGACGTCTGAAACATTTCATAGGTGACATGTTTGGGCCGTGTTTTGCGACTTTTACCACAGGCTGCTAGGACAGTGGCTCAGGCGCAGATTACGATCTGCGATCTGGAAGCAGTGGAAACGGGGTTCGAAGAGGTTCGACGAACTTCGCCAGCGGGGCGTGAAGCGCGACCTGGCCGCGAAAACGGCGGGAAGCGGTCACGGGCCATGGCGATTGGCGGACTCACCAGGACTCCATATCGCGCTGCCTAATGCTTATTTCGACTCGCTCGGGATTCCAAGGTTAACGGTTCGCTCGTGACTTAACTCGCCGAACCGCCGGATGCGGACCCGCATGTCCGGTGGTGTGGGAGGGGCGAAGCTGTGAGGCTTCCCCCTATCCCGATTTTTGGCGATTCGTAGAATCCAGAATCCTAGTACAGTTGCAAACAGCAG
>JANXXL010000386.1 GCA_025350625.1 Bryobacterales bacterium
CCGTTGCTCCGCCGAAATGTAGCTGAATACCCCGCTCTGCCCTTGGTCATCGCCTCGCATGTATACAAGACGATGCCCAGTCATCCCGCGTCACACCGAAATCTGCTTTTTTCCGCAACCTGCTAGATGGACAAGTCACCAATTCACAGGAGACTTGTCTATGCTTTCCGATACTCTTTTCGATCTCGCCCAGCAGTTAAGGGAAGATCTCACCCACTACACCGAACCGCCCTTCGTCGGCGTCTGCGATCAGCCTGTTTTGGATCGAGTCCAAGGCGTCATCGACACGATGGATTCCATCCGAATGATGCCAGGACTGGACACGCCACCGCTCATAGGGGGCGCCTGTGATATTTGCGGCAATTTACTACTTGTTGGCGAAGATGTAGGGGGCTGCATTGTTGACGATAAAACACACGAGGCGTTGAGCCTCTGCTATTACTGCATGAAAGCCAAATGCCCGGAGATGTACGCATGAAGGCCCTAGAACAACGCGTGCGCAGAGCACTGAAAAAACAAGGTTTCGCGCTACACCGCACCCGCGGCGAGCGACAGCAGACAGAACTGGTGACTACTACGTAACGGATGGAAACAACATCCTGATAAGGCATCACTGCGACATGGAGCACGGGTGATGACGGCTGCCAACCAGTACCGCGCTTTCGAGTATTACCAGGGGTTCATAAAGCGCGGCAGGGGTACCCGCGCGGTCGCTGTTGCACCTTACACCCCGAAGGAAGTAGGCGCGATCTTGGGCTTCAGTGCAGCGACGATCCGCGCGATGATTGCGGATGAACCCGGAGTTCTCAGGGTGGTTGGGCCTAGCGGTAAAGTCACTTCGAGGATTCCAGAGGAAGTAGTTTCACGACTTCGATCGCGACTCATGCGCGACACGCTCAAGCCGGTCATCGCGCCGCGGGTCCCACGGAGAGTAGTATTTTTGAGTGACCGCCACCGACGCGTGGCCTAGCAGCTTCGATACGTCATCAACGCTGACGCCTCTTAACAGCTTGCGGACGGCGAAAGAATCTCTCAGCCTATGCGGACGGCAATCCGCAACGCTGCAACGCTTGCCGATCTCTTGCATACGCTCATAGACAGCTTGCTCAAGTTCGCTACCCTCGGGCGTCCGGTAAGCGAACGGCAACGCGGCTGAAAACCATTTGCACGTGTCGATAGCGGTCTTTAATTTCGTGCTCAGATAAGCGTTGATGTATTTAGAAGCGCGAGCGATGCGCTGTTTCTTCGGTTGGAACGAGTATATCCATAGGTGTTTGGACTTGACGCATTTCGCCGGATCGAAGCGAATCGCATCGGACACACGCAAGCCTGTTTCCAACATGAATTCGAGCAATAGGCAGAACGTGGGGCCGTTCGTGGCGTAGCCGCTCACACCGCCGTTTAGTTTACGCGCCTGTTCCAGGATGGCGGAGATTTCCTCTTCGGTGTACGGCTTTTTTTCTTCGTAGACGCCGACAACAGATTTGACTTTGAGCGCGAGCGCTTCCTTAATCCACCCGCGTGTGTAAGATTCGCTCAAAAAAAACTTGAGCTTGCCCACAGCGCCCGCTTTTGACGTGGACGCGAGACCGGCCAGGGCGTGAGTCTTGAAACTTTCGAGCAAGTCAACATCGAGTTCCTGAATGAAATGCCGGTTCCGGCTATGGGCGAATTCCTGGATACGGTTGAGCACAAGTTTGTACTGCTGAAGTGCCCGTGCGCCGACGTGTTCCGCATGCGCAGCCAGGAATTCCTGGATACAGTCGGCGAGAGTAGGCCCGTGAACAGCGGTGTCCTTCGCGCCCGCTTCCCTGGAACGCTTCAGCGCTTCGGCCGCGGTCCAATCGCGCAGGCCGGTGGCTTGCCGCGGATACGTTTCGGTGTCCGTGCTGCCCGTTAGCCAGATAGGGCAATTACACGTGATGTACTCTCGAATCGCGCGGCGCTGGGCCGGCGGCTTGAGTTTCTTATACGTCGCCTTGAGTTCTTGCTTGCAGGCTGCTGAGTGCCAACGGTAGAGTCGGAGCATGGCCAAATTATGCATTCAAATGTATAAGGATGGTAAATGCTAAAAGAAGTACTGTATTTTCAATGTTTTGGCTCCCCGGCATGGATTCGAACCACGATTCACGGCTCCAAAGGCCGCTGTCCTACCATTAGACGACCGGGGAAAATTGAGGAAGGTCTGAGCACATTTTAACACGGCCCTCGCATCTATCACGGCATTGGTGGAGGCTCCGGAATAGGCGTTCGTGCTGGGGCGGGCGCATGAGACGACCCTGGGGTAGCGGGAGCGCTTCCCTGCTTCACTATATTCATGGCCATAGTAATCAGGCCGCCGACATCGCTCAAGTTCGATGGGATCACCAGGGTATTCCCCGCCTTCGCAAGGTTCCCGAACTGCTGGATGTACTGTTCGGCCACGCGCAGTTGCACCGCTTGCAAACCGCCGGGATTCTGAGTCGCTTCGGCGATCTGGCGAATGCCTTCCGCCGTAGCCGTCGCCACCGATAGGATAGCCGCGGCCTGGCCTTCGGCCTCATTGATTTGCTGCTGTTTGCGGCCTTCCGACGCTTTGATGGCCTTCTGCTTGTCGCCTTCCGCATTGTTGATGGCCGCATCGCGCGCGCCTTCGGAATTCAAAATCACCGCGCGTTTTTCCCGCTCCGCGCGCATCTGTTTTTCCATTGCCGATAGGACGTCCTGCGGAGGATTGATGTTTTTGATCTCATAGCGCATCACCTTCACGCCCCATGCCTCGGTGGCTTTATCGAGCTCGCTCACCACCGACAGGTTGATCTTGCTGCGCTCCTCGAAAGTCTTATCGAGATCGATCTTACCGATGTCGGAGCGCAGCGTGGTCTGCGCCAATTGTGTGATCGCGAAAATGAAATCCGTGATGCCGTAGCTGGCTCTTTCGGCATTCAACACTCGCAAGTACAGAACGGCGTCAACTCCCACTTGCACGTTATCGCGCGTGATACAAATCTGTTCGGGAATGTCGATCGCTCGCTCTTTGAGGGAGTGCCGGTAGCGCACCACATCGACGAAGGGCGTGAGAATATGAAATCCGGCATCGAGCGTGCCGGCATAGCGGCCTAGGCGCTCCACCACGTAGGCGCTCTGCTGCGGCACCACTATGGCGGTTTTGGCCAGCACAATCACCGCCAGCAGAACCAGCGCGAGAACTACAATAATACTTCCCGATATGCCTTCAAACATTGGTCCCCCGATTCTCAGCTTTCCCCGCGCACCTGCAGTGTGAGTCCTTCGACGCGTTCCACCCGGCAGCGAGCGGATTCTGCGATGGGAGCATCTCCTATATTCCGCGCCGTCCAGGAAGCGCCCCGCAGTTCGGCGGTGCCGATGCCGTCCACACCGATCTCCTGCAGGGCTTTGGCAACCTCTCCTACCAGGTTGTCCACTTTTCCTTTTGGCATGTTGTGCTGAAAACGCGTAAGCAGAGGTCTCCGCAAAAATAGCATTGCCAGCACGGAAATTGCGACGAACACCAAACCTTGCATTACAAAGGTGAAGTGCACGCCAACGAGCTCGAGCAGGCCTATCAGTACAGCTCCAACGCCGAAAAACAGCAGGTATAAGCTGCCGCCAGTGGTGGCCTCGAGGCTGAATAAGACCAGGCCCAACAGGAGCCACGCCCACCAGCTCAGAAACAGAGAATCCACGCGTAAATCCTCCGCACGAAATGTCTTGATGACAGGACGATTATCGCACGGCCGATCGGCTAAACTGGCTCAATGCCGCCTCGCTCGAAGTCGTCCGCTGGGCCCCGCCCAATCGAAAGCAAGTTCGCGAACGTCAACGGAGTTCGCCTGCACTATCTGGCCTCAGGAACCGGCGAGCCGGTGATTCTCCTCCATGGTTATGCCGAAACCAGCCACATGTGGCGTCCGCTGATGGTGGAACTCGCGGCCACCCACACCGTGATTGCCCCGGATTTGCGAGGGGCCGGTCAATCGGGGACTCCGCCTGCCGGTTACAGCAAAGCCGAAATGGCGGAGGACATCCACGCTCTCGCGCGGAAACTTGATTTTGGGCAGATTCGGATTGTAGGGCACGATATCGGGCTGATGGTGGCGTACGCGTATGCGGCGCAGTTTTCGAACGAGGTCGAACGGATCGCTTTGATGGACGCGTTCCTGCCGGGCATCGGAAAATGGCGCGATGTGTGGTTGATGCGCGATCTTTGGCATTTCCATTTCTATGGGAAGACGCCGCTCGCACTGGTGCATGGCCGCGAACGTATTTATTTCGAGCATTTCTGGAACGATTTTGCGGCCGACCCAGTCCACTCGGTGCCGGAGCGCGACCGCCGCATTTATGCGAAAGCCTATGCTCGTCCCGGCGGGATGCGTGCCGGGTTTGAGTACTTTCACGCATTTGAAAAAGACGCCGAGGATTTCGCGCGCTTGGCGAAAAAACGCCTGCAAATGCCGATGCTGGTGTTGACCGGGGAAAAAGCGTCCGGCGAGTTCCTGATTCAACAGGCGCGGCTGGTCGCAAAGAATGTTGAAGGAGTGGTGGTCCGTAATTCCGGGCACTGGCTTATGGAAGAGGCGACGGATCAAGTCATTCCTAAGCTAGTGGAATTTCTCAATCGTTAGTTTAACGTCACCACTCCGAATAGGCATTGCCTTCGAGGCTCTTCAGGTCGGAACCGCTGCGCACGTCGTAGATGCCCGGTTGCGTCTGATCCACTGTCGAAATCGCGTCTTCCATGATCACACGCCAGCTTTGATTGCTTCCGGTAATCGGGTCGAGCGGCACGCCTCGCAGGTAGCCTTGGTCGACCAGGTCCTGCAAGGTTTGCGGAGCCTTTTGTTTGTCGAAAGTATACTCGTCGATCACCGTGCGCAGAGTGAACAGGTTGTTTTTAAGCAGGCTCTCTTTAGTGCGCACTAGCGATTTCTGATACATCGGGACGGCGGTTGCGAGCAGTATGGAAATGATCGCCATCACGATGATCAGTTCAATCAGCGTGTAGCCGGTGCGTTTGCTCAGGCTACCATTCCGCATAAGGCGTGCCGTCGCGAGCTCGGTCCGTACTCTTGGTGTACACATCGAAAATGTTCTGCCGTCCCCAACTTTGAGATTTAGGGTCGTCCTGCATGCTGCGATAGCCCCAATCGCGCGTGTTGGTCATTGGATCGAGCGGAATCCTGCGCAGGAATTTGATTTTTTTGCCTTGCGCGTCCTGCAGCAGCTTGACGCCGTCGACGAGTTGGTCCAGGCTCTCGGGATAACCCTCGGTGCCCAGCTTCACTTCCACTTTTCCGGCTAACGCTGCGTCTTTATAGTCGTCAACCGCCTTGCGGATTTCGCGCAATGCGTAGGTTAGCTGGCGTTCCTTGTCGCGGCGGACTTTATAGCGCGCCAAGGGGACTGCCATCGTAGTCAACAGCGCCATGATAGTAAACGCGACGATCAATTCCACCAGCGTTAGCCCGCGCTGGTTTGAACGTCGGGCTGACCTTGCGTTTTCTATTTCCCGTTGACGAGTCACGGCTATTGAATCTGCACTCCCAAGGGAACGGTGTTTACGCCAATCGCCTGCGATTGCGCGTCCTTGAGGCCCAACTTCTGAATAATCACGGGCGCTTCTCCCGAGCCGATAGCCGTGAATGTCAGTGTTGCCAGCGTTCCTGGGCCGGACATGGCCGGAGCGCCGGGCGCACGAGTAATGGTGATCGACGCTTCGCCCGCGTCATTACGAATGTCCTTGGTTGAATTGGCTGCGCCACCGCGCGAAAAAATGTCACCGGGGACGATGTCGTCCAGCCGCAGCAGGTCCGCATCATATTTGATACGCAGGGGCGCCACCGCGTTTAAATTAGCGCCGTTTTCTATCTGGATGCTCACGGCGACTTTAGCTCCATTGGCAGCTTGCACCACCCCAGGTGAAAAACTCACTTGCAGGGCTCTGCCCGGAGCCGGAGTCGCGGTTGCAGATAAAGGAAAGAGCTGGATGGAAGGCGTGGCCGCCACCGGCGCCATAGTTTGCGGGGCAGCGGAGGCAACACTTGCAGCGGGCGGCACGGGCGAAAGAACTGTACCCATCGTCGCGTCCGTCTTCGCCGCATAATTGATCTTCACTACTTGATCGGTCCCCGCATAAATGCCCCGCAAGTTCTCCGCCGTATAACCCGGAGTGCGCACGATGTGGGGGACCAGCGCAATCATCAGTTCTGCACGAATCTTGTCGTTGTGATCGCTTCCGAGCAGCCTGCCCAGGACGGGAATGTTTACCAAGCCAGGAATCCCGGTGAGCACGCTCGAATCTTGGCTCTGGCTTAATCCGCCCAGGATATTCACTTCGCCTTCGCGCAACCGGATATCAGCGATGTTTGAGCGCTGCCCGATCACCGGCTGTGAAATCCCCCCGATGTTGATGTACTGTTGAACGCTCGATACGGTCACTTCTATGTGCAAAGTGACCTCATCTGAGGAATGCACCTGTGGCGTCATATCGATATTGACGCCGACATCGGCATAGTTGAATTGCGTCGAGACCAGCGCTGCCGCCGTATTGGTCTGGAAACTGCCGGTGGCGTAGGGGATGCGATTCCCGATCTTAAGCGTCACCTTCTGGCCGTCGGACGCACGCACCTGCGGATTGTTCAGCACCTTGGTGCGGCTGTCGCTCAGCATTGCCTGCAGCAATCCACCCGGCAAAGTGGCCGAGAAATCATGCGAGGAAATGCGTCCCAGCCGGTTCAAGGTTATCGTGTTACCTGTGGTTGTGGTGGTGGGTGTACCGGTAGTTCCGCCAGTGCCGGTCCCGCCGGTGGTTGTAGTGGTAGTGGTTCCGCTAGGCGCGAAGTTGATGGGAACATTCAGCCCGGCGGTCCCCGCAGAGGCGATGGTTGCGGCCAGATCCCGCGTGCGCTCGCTGTTCACTTCCATTACCATCACATCCACCACTACTTCGGATTTCGGTTTGTCCAAGTCGTGCACAAGCTTTTCGGCCAGCGCGACTTTGTCTACCGTATCGCGCACGATCATGGCCCGCTGCGCGTTGTAAGTGAATACGCGGCGGATTTCAGCTACCGTGCGGATCGCGGTGGCGATTTCCTGGAACTCCTGCACTGAAGTCGCGTTGGTCACGTAGAACACTTTGACCACATCGTCTTCATAGTCGCGGCGCTTAGTGACATTGTCCTCGGCGACGAAAATAGTGTTGGGTGTGATCGCCTTCCAGAAGGTATGTGTCAGCGTCGCCAGATAGTCGAAAGCCTGATCCGCGGTGGCATTGCTCAGGTCCACATTAAAATTGCGCGCCGGGGCGGCGTATTGCGAATCGAACACTACATTCACGCCCGCCAGTTTCGCTACGGTTTCAAATAATACCTTGGGCGGCTGGTTGTTCATCTTCAAAACCGGGATCACGGCAGTCATCGGTTTGAGCTCCGGCGGTTCGAGCATGGAATTCACGCGATCCTGCGATTGGCGGCGCGCCAATTCCGCCGGAGTGAGGCCGCGGTCTTCCACCCTCGCGCCGGGTCTCGCCGGAGCAGCCAGCAGGTCCTGAATCCGCTTGATTTCCTGCAGCGCGATCGCTGACGACGGGTCGGCGATCAGCGCCTTTTGGAATTCCTGCACCGCCGCTTCGAGTTTGCCCTCGGAGCGCAATTTTTGCCCGGTATCAACGTGCTTTTGCCCGGATTCGAAGCGCGCTTTACGCATGGGCACCAGGTATCCGATATCGCTCGGGTCCATATCGACGGCCTGCTCGTAGAGCGCCAGCGCGGTATCCCAATCGCCTCTGGCCTCGGCCGCACGGCCGTCTTTGAGCAACTTATCCCCTTTACGGGTGCGAGCGTCCAATCCGGAGACCAGCAAGACAACGAACAAAAGAAAGAATAAGTGTTTTGGCTTCATCGTCTTACCGGCCGCCCGGCGGAGGCGGCGTGGTACACTTGGAACTTCGGCATCACTAATTATGACGCCGATTCGGCCCATCCGTGGAAGAAAAAATCAAAATCTTGAGCGATAACCGGTCTGCCAGTCACAACTATATGTTATCTGACCGCATCGAGGCCGGCTTGGTCCTCAGCGGGACCGAAGTGAAATCCGCCCGCGACGGGAAGATTCAGCTCAAGGACGCCTACGGCGAAGTCAGCGGTAACGAGGCTTGGCTCTGTAACGCGCACATCGGACAGTATTCCCACGGCAATATCATGAACCACGAGCCGGTCCGCAAACGAAAGCTGCTGCTGCATCGTCAGGAGATTGTAAAGATGCAGCGCCAGATTCGCGAAAAAGGACTCACGCTGGTGCCCACCAAGTTATATTTGAAGCACGGCTTGATTAAGGTGGAATTGGCCGTCGGCAAGGGCAAGAAGCTTCACGACAAACGCGAAAGCGAGCGCGAGCGCGAGATGAAAGACGAGGCGCGCGCCGGCGTGCGCCGAAAACAATAAATAATCATGGAAACCAACCTTATATATCAGGCATTGAACGAAGTGGAAGCCGACGCCGTTGCAGTAGTCGTGTTTGAAGTCGACGATGGAATACCTGCGGCGACAAGCTGGCTGGATGAAATGCGCTCCTCCGGCGAGTTCACCGGAAAACCCGGCGAAGTGGCGACGCTGCACCAGCCCCAAGGATTGAAAGCCAAACGATTGATCGCAGTAGGCGGCGGCAAGAAAGATAAATTCGATGCCGCGGCGTTGCGCAAGGCCGTCGGCACTGCCGTTCGCGCGGTCAAGCAAAAGGGAGTGAAAAAGCTGGCGTGGATGCTTCACGATGTGAGCGTCGCCGAAGCCGCTGTCGAAGGCGCGATTCTCGGCAACTACGAACCGAACATGAACAAGCCTTCGAGCGATGCCAAGCCGCTCGATTCGTTCTCGCTGGTGGCTCCGGCTAAATCTGCCGCACTCGATGCGGCGCTCGCGCGCGGCAAGATCCTCGCTGAATCGCAAAATTTCGCGCGCGATCTCGGCAACCAGCCCGCCAACCTGATGACGCCGACGATCATAGCGCAACAGGCGCAGAAAGTAGCGCAGGAATTCCATCTCGAAATCGAAGTGCTCGATCGCGATCGTATGAAGCAGCTCGGCATGGGCTCCTTGCTCGGCGTCGCACAGGGTAGCGATGAGCCTCCCGTGATGATCGTGATGAAGTATCAGCCGGGCGGCGCCGCGAAATCGGGCGATCACCTCGCCCTGATCGGTAAGGGCGTCACCTTCGATAGCGGAGGCATTTCCATCAAGCCCGCGCAGGACATGGAAAAGATGAAATACGACATGTGCGGCGCGGCCGCCGTGATCGGGGCGATGCGAGCGATCGCGCAGTTGAAACCCAACGTGAGAGTGACAGGTATCGTGCCGTCCGTCGAGAACATGGTGAGCGGGCGCGCACAGCGGCCCGGCGACATCGTCAAATCGCTCTCCGGCAAAACCATTGAGGTGCTGAACACGGATGCCGAAGGCCGCCTGATCCTCAACGACGCGATTACTTATGCGAAGACTTTGGGCTGCACCCATCTGGTCGACGCCGCGACGCTAACCGGCGCGATCGTGGTGGCGCTCGGCCACGTGCACACTGGCGCGTTCACGAATAACGAAGCGATGCTCGCCCGCGTCCTCGCCGCCGCCAAAGAAGAAGGCGAAAAGATGTGGCCCATGCCGCTCGATGACGACTACCGCGAATTATTGAAAAGCACCTACGCGGACCTAGCCAACATCGGCCCGCGCTGGGGAGGCGCCATCACCGCCGCCTGGTTCCTGCGCGAGTTCGCCGAAGACACCCCCTGGGTACACCTCGACATCGCCGGTACCGGCTGGCTGGACGAGCCCGCGCCTTATCTCGCAAAGGGGCCGACGGGTGTTGGCGTCCGCACCTTCGCCCAACTGGCAGCGGGGTGGGCCTGAACCATGAATATTCTAGCGGTGGGCGCGCATCCCGACGACATTGAGTTCGGATGCGCTCACGTCCTGATCCAGGAAGTGCGTAAAGGCAATAGCGTGAAGTTACTGGTCCTCTCGCGCGGCGAAGCGGGGTCGAACGGCACTCCCGACGCGCGCGAATCGGAAGCCCGCGCCGCCGCGAAGCTGATCGGCGCCGACATTGATTTTCTGGATTTCGGAGGAGACTGCCACATCCTGCGTTCCCCAGAAAATGCTTTTAAGCTGGCGGTCGAAATCCGCAAGTCCCAGCCCGCTATCGTGCTCGCGCCGCACACCGCCGAAAATCAGCATCCCGACCATGCCATTGTCGGCAACCTGGTACGCGACGCCTGCCGCTTCGCCCGCTACGGAGGTCTGGAATTCCTCAAAGGCTTCTCCTTAAAAGGCACAGCCGCGCACACCATTTCCGCGCTGTATTTCTACACCATCACCAAAGAATTCGGGCCGCCCGATCTGGTCATCGACATCGGTAACGTCGTCAAAGACTGGGAGGCCGCGATGCTTTGCCATGCCGGTCAGATGCAAACCCGCGGTTACGTGGACCTGCGGCTCTCCGCCGCTCGCCACCTGGGCTTGTCGATCGGCGTCGAGTATGCGGCCGGATTTTACGTCAACGATCCCGTGCGCCTGGACGCCTTGTCGGATCTCACCCTATCCTCGCGGCATTTCTAACAGAGTTTTCGCTGCCGTTCACAGCAGAGCCTTTGCATCGAGTCACTTCGGATTGCTCGGACCTTCGTCACGTCATCCCGCCGCCATTATTGATAGAATTAGGACCGTGAGAGGTAGTTAGATCAGCATGGATCATGCTGCACTCACCGTATTGTTTCTGATCTCAGCCTGCCCCATCCCCGCAGTGGGATTTCAGAGCGCCTCTCCCCTCATTAACAACGCCTCCTCGTTCGAGGCGTTTGCTGTGCCGAGATCGGAAGTGTTCAAAGGGACCCCAGCATCGCCTCGATTCAAGACTCCAGGGCAGCGCAACTATCGAACAATGATCCGGCTAACAGCGGAGAAAGGCTCAAACTTTGCCGGTCACTTCGCCGTGGCTGAGTGGGGGTGCGGCACCGCATGTGTCCAGATGGCGATCGTTGATGTTCGTTCAGGCGATGTCTACGAGGGACCATTCGGAGTGCTCCCATTTGGTGGGCACATCTATTTGGGGACGGGCAATGAGGAAGATCACGTGGGTGTGTTCTACAAGCAGAACAGCACCTTATTCATAGCCGCTGGTTGTCCCAAATATCGAAATTGTGGCACGTATTTTTATGACTGGAAGGGATCGCAATTCAAGCTGCTTCGACGGGTGCCTATGAAGCCCTTATTCGGCAGTGAATAGATCCATTGCGCGTCCTCGTTCCAGGATTCAATGGGTTGAAAATCGTCGGCACCGAGTGCGTATGGATGCGCTGTCGGATCTCACCGTTATCCTTTCGGATTTCTAGCCCCGCTTTCGCTGCCGTTCCAGGAGACCCTACAGCATTCGCGAAGGTCCGCATAGCCCCGTGGAATGCTAAACTTAAGGCGATCGAAACCAGCGCGCCCGTAGCTCAGCCTGGATAGAGCGTTTGCCTCCGGAGCAAAAGGTCAGAGGTTCGAATCCTCTCGGGCGTACCAGATTTCGTAGCCCCCATTGCGGGCTGCTCGATGCATAAAGGCGGAAAGAGGGAGGCAGGTATGAGACACTTGACACGCTGTGGCGGATGGCTTGCTCCCGTACTTTTCGCCGGCGGTCTCATCGCGGCTAGTCCGAACGCGCGGTTAGTCGACGCCGCGAAGAATACCGATCGCGCGACCCTGCGGGCGCTGCTCGACCAGCACGCCGACGTGAATGCTCCCGACTCCGACGGCGCTACTGCGCTGCACTGGGCGGTGCGTTGGGATGACGTCTCGACCGCCGAACTATTGATCGGCAAGGGCGCGAACGTAAAGGCAGCCAATCGCTATGGAGTGACGCCCCTATCTCTCGCCTGCACCAACGGCAGCGCGGCGATGATCGAGATCCTGCTCAAAGCCGGTGCGGACCCGAACACCGTCCTGCCGGGAGGAGAAACTGCGCTGATGACGGCGGCGCGCACCGGCAAAGCGGACGCCGTGAAAGCGCTGCTGGCTCACGGGGCCAATGTGAATGCGAAGGAAGAAGAAGGCCAGACGGCTCTGATGTGGGCGGCTGCGGAAGGCAATACGGCCGCGGCGGCGATGCTGCTCGAGTTCGGCGCAGACCTCCGCGCGCGCTCGAAAGGCGGGTTTACGCCGCTGCTGTTCGCGGTCCGCGAAGGGCGCCTCGAAACCGTGACTGCGTTGCTGAAAGCCGGAGCGAATGTGAATGAGACCTGGCAGACTCCGCGGCGCATGGCTGGCTCCGGCAGCACTGCCTTGGTTTTGGCGGTGGCGAACGCCCATTTCGAGCTGGCTTCGGCCCTGCTCGACGCGGGCGCCGATCCCAACGCCGCTGCTCAGGGCTGGACTGCGTTGCATCAGATTACCTGGGTCCGCAAACCCGGCACTGGCACCAACGATCCTGCTCCGCAGGGCTCGGGCAACATCGATAGCCTGGAGTTGGTCAAGAGATTGGTGGCGCATGGGGCCGACGTCAACGCCAGAATGACCAAGCAGGCGAACGCCGGGACCACCGAGCTGAACATGACAGGCGCAACGCCTTTTCTGATGGCCGCGCGGACCGCGGATGCCGACTTGATGCGGCTGCTCGCCAAACTGGGCGCAGACCCGCTGCTGCCGAACGCCGACAAAACCACTCCTATTATGGCCGTCGCCGGGATCGGCACCAGAAATCCGGGAGAAGACCCGGGAAAAGACAAAGAAGCGCTGGAGGCGGCGAAGGTTGCATTGGAGCTGGGAGGCGATGTCAACGGCGTGAACCTCAAGGGCGA
The DNA here is from genome assembly GCA_025350625.1 of Bryobacterales bacterium. Lineage (GTDB taxonomy): Bacteria > Acidobacteriota > Terriglobia > Bryobacterales > Bryobacteraceae > Palsa-187. The sequence continues at coordinate 12,821 of JANXXL010000386.1, forward strand.
GACCGCCCTGCACGGCACCGCATATAAAGAGTTGCCCTCGGTCGCGCAATTTCTAATCGATCACGGCGCCAAAGTTGAGGTCTGGAACCAAAAGAATAAAAGCGGCTGGACCCCCTTGCGAATTGCAGAAGGCGTCCACCGGACCGGAAACCTCAGAAGTTCACCCCTCACCGCAGCGGTTCTTCGCGACGCGATGACCAAGGCCGGAGTTTCGACGGTTGTAGAGCCTGAAGTACTGGTGGGCCAGCATCCGGAGCCGCTACAGAAGTAACCGGGCGTCAAAGTCAATAGCGATACGCTGCGCGTGCACGGCGAATCAGCGGTTTCTCAAGTAGCGGCCAGGATAGCGCAGCGAGGCCTATCACGGTGATCAAAGAAAGCAACGTTACTGATAATGAGGGCCAATCGCTGATGCTCGGTGTTTCGCCAAAAATGGCAAAGTGAAGCAAAAAGTTGACTCCTTGGTGGAAAATATAGACCGCATAGGCGACTGTTCCGAGTTTCATTAAGGGTTGGTTGCGGAAGCAATTTATTTCAAGACGTCCGGGGTTGATCAGCGTGATCAATAGCAGCAAAGCGTAGAAAGCAGCAATCCAAGTGAGGCCGAGCGTGTACAGGTGTCGCTGGTACTTTAACAGGAACACCACCCCGCATCCCAATAATAGAAATGCCGAGTAGAGATGCCTGCGCCGGCAGGCAAGCCATTCCCACACTGCCTTGTTGCGACAAGCCAGAGCTACAAGTACGCCAAACCCTAGTGCATCGGCACGACAAGGAAGCAATATATACGGCCCCATGTACACATTTCCTGAGAACCATAGGATGAGCCGGAATACCGGAGCACCCAAAATCGAAGCGACAGCCAATATCGTGATTCCCCGATAGCGCAAGTTCCGAATGAGCAGCGGAAGTAAAAGATAGAACTGTTCTTCGACAGCCAGCGACCACGTAACCGCCATCCACGCCGGCCCAAAAGTGGCCCCCGAGACCATGCTAAAGTTTTGCAGAAACAAAGGATAGGACCATAGCGGTAAATCACGATTGAAGATGGTTCGAAGCGCGCTTGCACTATTAGGCCCAGCCAAATACAGACCTGTAATGAAGAGCGCTATCCATATGAAGTAGAGCGGAAAGATTCGATAAATGCGGCGGGAATAAAACGTACGATAGTAGGTGGTGGAATCCTTAGCATCATACAGGATGCCGCCGATCAAGAATCCAGACAGCACGAAAAATAAATCAACCCCACTCCAAGTGAGACGAAGTGTAGCAAGTAAATACCATGGCCCCGAGCCGGGTATGACACCCCGAACCGTACTCGCGACATAATGCCAAACCACGACCAGTAGAATTGCCAGGCCTCTAATCCCGTCTAACTCGGGAATTCGGCCAGTGAGCCGGGGATTTCGCCAGGAGAGAGAATCCTTCGGGATCAATTCTTCTCGGTGCGTCAAAGTATCCGCAAGAGTAACACAATAAGGCTGCCGGACTGCCAACACCTCGCATCACGAAAACGCCCCGTGCTTCCCCATCTTCTTTGCTCTCACTCACCACCGTAACTCGTGCCGCCGTCCGCTTCCCCGCCCCGATTCTGGTCGATGCACTCATGCCCCGCGCAGCCGCCTCCGCACGCCTCGACCCTCTCCGAAGTCTTCCGCTAAGTGCAGCGTGAAATGCTCGCCTCGCTCTCAGTCGGCGGGTCATTTGACCGACTCGGACCGTCTGCATCCGCTCTCCACGCTTATATTCTTCGTCCTCCGCCTGCTCGACGTCTAAGCGTCCATGGGCCCATGCCATCGACCTCATGCAGTACGCCACGAGTGTGCAAATGGAGACAGGCTCATTTCGTGCGTGTTCTAATTTTGCCCTTCATTCCGCCTTGCATTTGTATGCATAAATAGAGCATACTGATGCATATGAGGACGACCCTCAATCTCGACGATGCATTGCTCGACGAAGCCCGCCGCATTACCGGCATTCGCGAGAAAACCGCGCTGCTACACCGCGGCCTAGAAGAGCTAATCGCCCGCGAAAGCGCCCGCGCGCTAGCCGCCATCGGAGGCACCTCGCCCAAGCTCCGCCCCATCCCCCGCCGCCGCACCGCAACCACCGGAGCCCGCCGCTAATCCCGTCATGACCTTGGTCGACACTTCCGTCTGGATCGACCATTTCCGCAACGCCAACGCGCGTCTGCGCGATCTTTTGGAGGAAGGCGAAGTAGCGACCCATCCCATGGTTCTCGGCGAGTTAGCCTGCGGCAACTTACCGAGACGGGTTCAAACCCTCCGACTACTCGCCCGTTTGCCGCGCATCCCGCAAGCATCGGATCATCTGGTATTGCAGTCGATCGACTCCCGACGCCTGTTCGGCAAGGGCGTCGGTTGGATCGACGCGCATTTACTCACCGCTTCCTTGCTTTCGTCCGTTCCCCTTTGGACTTTCGACCTGCGCCTCGCGAAACTGATCTAGCTTGGCTTCGTTGTCCCGGCCTCTAACGAGTCTGAAAAAATGGTCGACCGTTTGGACCGAACTGTCTCGCGAGATTCTGAACCCAGTTCACGTACCGCTTTAATAGGCGAACAGCCTAGTCTCTTTCCAAAGGCCGGCCCGCTGGGCCTCGTCCCAACTGATCGTCGCCTCGAACTCGCCATAACGGGCGTGAAAGTGTGGCGGCGCGTGATCGTTGAAATACATTCGGATCACGATCCCATACAACACGCTGATCGTGGGCATCCCGCGATCTCAATTTTAGCATTGCTGCCTTCCCGGCCCCAAAAAGCAAAAAACCCCCAGTTTCCGCTGAGGGCTTTTCAATTTAATCTGGGCAACGTCCTACTCTCCCACACACTCGCGCGTGCAGTACCATCGGGGCTGAGA
>JANXXL010000396.1 GCA_025350625.1 Bryobacterales bacterium
TCCAGGCCGACGGCGGCACTCGCACCGCCGCCATCACCGGCGCCTACATCGCACTCTCCGTAGCCATCGGTAAACTAATGAAGTTCGGAGTGCTCAAGCGCAGCCCCATTCGCGATTACGTGGCCGCGACCAGCGTCGGGATTGTCGGCGGCGTGCCGATGTTGGACTTGTGCTACCAGGAAGACTCGCAAGCCGAAGTAGATATGAACGTAGTGATGACCGGCTCCGGCCAATTCGTCGAGCTGCAGGCCACCGCTGAAAAGACTGCCTTCAACGACTCGCAACTGGCCTCGCTGATTGCGCTCGCCCGCGTCGGCATTGCCGAACTGATCGTCGTCCAGAAATCCCTCGAAGGCGCATGATCGTCTATTGCGCCACCAGTAATCCCGGTAAACTTCGCGAGTTTCAATTGGCGGCTCCCGATTTCGACGTGCGCGCGCTGCCGAAATCCGTCCGGCCGCCCGAGGAACACGGCGACACCTTCGAAGCCAACGCCATCGAAAAAGCCTTGGCCTACGGCCACCACACCGAAGGATATCTGTTCGCGGACGATTCCGGTCTGGAGGTGGACGCGCTCGACGGTGCACCCGGAGTCCATTCGGCACGTTATGCCGGCGATCATGCGACCGACGTTGGCAATAATACGCTGCTGCTCGATCGCCTGCAAGGCATCCACAACCGCACCGCCCGATTCGTCTGCGTCATCGCACTAATGCTCGACGGCAAGCTGGTGAAAACTTTTCGCGGCGTCGTGGAAGGCCACATCATCAATGAGGCTCGCGGCTCCAGAGGCTTCGGCTACGATCCCCTGTTTTACTGCCCGGCTTTCGGCTGCACTTTCGGCGAGGCAACCATCGAACAAAAAATGCAGGTGAGCCACCGCGGCCTGGCTCTCTCAGACATGTTCACTTACCTGCGAAATATCTCTTCCACTTGAGAAATCCGATGGTGGTCTTGGCATCCAGGATCTTGCCGGTGCGGATCATGTCGTCGATTTCCTTCGCCGTGAACCAATGGGTGGCGATGCGTTCGTCCTCCATCGGCTTGGCCTCACCCGCCGTTAGACCGGTCGCCAAATAGATGGTCATTTTTTCACTTAGAAATCCGGGACTGGGATAAAACACCGCCAGCCTAGTCCATTTTTTGGCGCGGTATCCGGTTTCTTCCACCAACTCGCGGCGAGCGGTCTGGAGCGGCTTTTCTCCCGGGTCGACCGAGCCCGCCGGCAACTCCCACAAAAACCGGCGCGCCGGCAGGCGGTATTGCCGAACTAATAAGATGCGCCTTTTTTCATCCACCGGCATCATCACCGCCGAGCCCCGATGGTGCACGATCGCGCGCTCGATCTCAAAACCGTCGGGGTCAACCGCGCGATCCCATGTCACAGTGAAGAGTCGATTCTTAGTGATTTCTTTCGAGGAGATTAGTTTCATCGGATAGCTTTCGCAAACTCATCGGCCGATCGGGTGTTCAGAATGTCGCCGGGTTCGAGCCACCCTCGCCGCGCCATGCTCACGCCGTAACTCATGTTCGCCAGATGCTTGGGATGATGCGCGTCAGTCGAGATCACGAACTTACAGCCCTTGGCTTTCGCCGTGCGGATCAGCGTCGCCGAAAGATCCAGCCGCTCCGGACTGGCATTGATTTCAAGATAAACATTGCGCCTCGCGGCCGCCGCCGCCACCGCTTCAAAGTCGAACGGGTACGGATCGCGATGGAGCAGAATACGGCCGGTGGGGTGCCCGATCGCTCGCAGATGCGGGCACTCCAGCGCGCGCAGCAGACGGTCCGTCATTTCGTTCGGCTCGAGGTTCATATAGCTGTGGACGCTGCCCACCACCCAGTCCAGTTCTGCCAGTGCGTCATCCGCCAGATCCATCGCCCCGTCGCGCATGATGTCGCATTCGAGCCCCGAGAACACACGCAGCCCCAACTCCCGTTGATTCATCTCGCGAATCTGCTGCGCAAACGCAACCGCTCGTTTTTCGTCCAAGCCGTTGGTCATTGCGAGCGACTTGGAGTGATCCGTGATCGCGATATACTTGAGACCCCGCGCGCGCGCCGCTTCCGCCATCTCCGCGAGCGTCGCCCGCCCGTCGCTCTCGGTAGTGTGCATGTGCAGATCGCCGCGAATATCGCCCAGTTCAAGCAGCTTCGGCAAGCGATGTTCCGCCGCCGCATCGATCTCGCCCGCGTTTTCCCTTAGTTCAGGAGCAATCCAATCCAAACCGAGTGCCTGGTATATTTCGTCCTCGGTGGAAGCCGCGACGGGAGCGTTGTCATCCAGACGCGCCAGCGTATACTCGTTCAGCGTCAAACCCATCTTCTGCGCGCGCGAACGCAATACGATGTTGTGATCTTTACTGCCGGTAAAATACAACAGCGCCGCCCCGTAACTTTCCGACGCCAAGGCTCGCAGATCCACCTGCAACCCTTCCAAGCCGAATTTGATGCTGGCTTTGTTCGGACCCTTGCCCAGCACCTCATGCGCTTTGGGATGCAGCACGAATTTCTCGAGCGCGTCCGCCGCGCCCGGACCTGTGACTAACAAATCCAGATCGCCGACGGTTTCCCTGGCGCGCCGCAGGCTCCCCGCCGGCGTGACCTTTTCGACGCCGGGCACCACTTTCAGGTACTCCGTCAACTCCTCCGCCACCCGCTGCGCGAAGGAAAGCAGGAACCGTCCCTGCCGCTGCCGGTAGGCTGCGATCGAGCGCAGCACTTTCTCTTCGAGCTTGGCCCCCATACGCGGCAGCTCCCGCAGCTTCTGCTCGCGGCAGACCTTTTCGAGATCGTCAATCGACTGCACCTTGAAAGTGTCGTAAAGGAGCCGGATGCTCTTCGACCCCAATCCCTGGATGTTCAATAACTCCAGCAGTGACGCCGGATATTTCCCCAGCATCTCATCGCGCCGCTCGAAACTCCCGCGCTCTTCAATCTCGGCTATCACGGCTGCAATGCCCTTGCCAATGCCCGCAATATCGGTGAGCTTCTTCGCCGGGTCTTTGAGTATCACCGCGAGTTGTTCCGGATGCCCTTCGATCACTCCCGCCGCGATGCGGTAGCTGCGGATGCGAAAAGAATCCTCGGCTGATATTTCCATCAAGTCGGCCGTCTCCGACAGCATCCGCGCAATCGCTCGATTCTCCATTTACCGTTTGATTGTAGCTTTCAGATACGTCACTTCGCGACAATGAAGGCATGCGGGACCATCGCACCGCGAGCCCCTCGGACCTCGAAGCCGTTCCGGATCGCCCGGCCGTGTTCTTACTATGGGCGAGCGAAGGCGTGCCTTACCTCGCCCGCACCGCGCTTCTGCGCCGCCGCCTTCGCCGCCTGCTTTCCGAGAAGGAACGGACCTCGCGTGTGCTCAACCTCCGCGGCGTGGTGGAGCGCATCGAATACTGGCCCACTGGCTCGCAGCTCGAATCATCGCTCACACATCTCGAACTCGCGCAGAAGCACTTTCCCGATGACTGGCAGCGAATCGTCCGTCTCCGTCCGCCCGCCTTCCTGCGCCTGACGCTGGATAACGAATTCCCCCGCACCATGGTCACGACGCGACTGGGCCGCGGTCTCTATTACGGTCCCTTCGTCACCCGCGCCGCCGCCGACCACTTCAACAGCCAGTTGCTCGATCTCTTCCAGATCCGCCGCTGTGATGAAAACCTCGAGCCGTCTCCCAGCCACCCCGGCTGCATCTACGGCGAGATGAACCGGTGTCTGCGCCCCTGCCAAACGGTGGTGTCGATCGAAGAATATCGGCACGAAGCCGGCCGTGTGGAGCAGTTTCTGCGCACCGGCGGCGCATCGCTTCTTGAGCCATCCGAACAAGCGCGCGACCGCGCCAGCGCCGCCATGGACTTTGAAGAGGCCGAACGCCTGCATCAGCGCAGCGCCCGCATTGCCGAAGTGCAGTCCTCCGCGGGAGAGTTGCCTCGCACGCTCGACCGTTTGGCAGGAGTCGCCGTCCTCCCCGCAGCCGTGCCGGATGCCATCGACCTGTGGTTTCTGATCGGCGGCTGCTGGCAAACCCCGCGCCGTCTGCTGCTCTCTGAAGTCGACGGCGCCGGCCAGTCCATGGATCGCCGCCTTCACGATCTGGTCGCGTCTATCGAACGTCGGGGCGACCCCCAAGGCTCCCCCAACCTCGAACACCTAGCCATTCTGACGCGCTGGCACACCTCCAGTTGGCGCGACGGCGAATGGATCGAAATCGATTGGCCCTCGAAAATTCCCTACCGTAAATTAGTCAACGCCATCGCCCGCGTAGCCCATGGCACAGCGGCGCCGGCTGAGGTGCCGCGTCCCATATGACCTGGTGGCAAAACCTCCGCACGCTATGGCCCGGCGCGCTGCGCCAGCAAGTGACCCGCACCGGCCTCGCTTATAGCGGCGCTATCGTAATCGTGACCCTGGCGGCGGTTCTTTCGGCCAACAATCTCCTCTTCCTGATTTTGGCCGCGATGCTCTCCATTCTGGGTATCTCCGGATTCGTCAGCAAGCTCACGCTCGCCGGCCTCGAAATCGATTTGCTCCTGCCGGCGCACATCTCGGCGCGCCGCAACGTGCGCGCCACCCTGCGTTTCAAAAATCTAAAACGGTGGATGCCCTCCTTCAGCATCAGCGTCACCGGTTCTCCCGGCGCTGTGCATCCCAGCGGCTACGATGGCGCTCTCTTCTTCCCGGCCATACCCGGCGGCGTCACGCTCGAAGAAATCATCGACTTGCGCTTTCCCGCGCGCGGACGCTATAACGAACGCACCTTTCAGCTCTCCACCCGCTTTCCCTTCGGTTTCGCCGAGCGCCGTGAAATGGTTATGCTGCGCCATGAAGTGATCGTCTATCCCTCACTCGAACCGCGCCCCTCCGTCAAGGCCCTGGCCGAGTCGCTCGCGGGCGAAATGGAAGCCTGGCGCCGGGGTCCGGGCCATGACTTCTACCGCATCCGTCCCTATGAAGTTCTAGAAAGTGCGCGCCACGTGGATTGGAAAGCCACAGCGCACACCCGCACGCTGCAAGTCCGCGAATTCGCCCGCGACGAAGATCAGATGATCGTCATCTACCTCGACCTCGACGCCTCTCCCGCTCAAGACGCTTGGTTTGAATCCGCCGTTGAATGCGCCGCTTTCGTATCGTTCTACCTGTGCGAAACCGGACATCGCGTTCGTCTGCGCACCCAGGAATTCGATATGGTCTCGCCCGCTGAAGGCGATATCTACGCCATCCTCCGCTATCTGGCGCTGGTATCCCGGCGCACCGGCGGTGGACTCCCCAGTCCTGACCCATCCTGTCCGTTACAGATTCTGCTGTCGGCGTATCCGCAGCGCCTGTCCGGAAGCGGATGGAACGAGGGCCCCGGCTTCCGAATCGTTGGACCGGACACGCTCGGCGACGAAAACGGCACCGCGATATGACCTAAGCGGCGGAGGGGTGGGTCAGGTTTCTTTGGCGAACCTCTCTTGCAATGCTCCGAGCACTGCCATAGCTCTGCCGGAATCGATCGCTTCCGCCGCATTATCCATAGCTTCTTTTGGCGCAGGAGCCAAGCCGCCTGCCATCAGTCCCACCGCCGCATTCACCATCGCGATATCCCGCATCGGACCCTTCATTCCTCCGAGGATTTCCTGAGTAATCCGCGCGTTGTCCGTTGCGTCCCCGCCGGCAAGCGCCTCTAACGGCACTTCAGGAACACCAAAATCTTCCGGCGTCCAGACAATCTTCTTCACGCGCCCGCTCCACACTTCATAGACCACTGTAGGACCGCTGATGCTCACCTCATCTAATCCGCCCGTTCCCTCGATCACTCCATGTACTACATAGGAGTGCCCCGTTCCCAACTCCGCCAACGCGTCCGCCATGATCTTGGCGTACTCCTCCGAGGGCGCGCCAATCACCTGGCTTTGCGCCCGCGCCGGATTCGCCAGCGGTCCCAGTAAATTAAATACCGTGCGCATCTTCAATTCACGGCGCACGCCCTGGACACTTTTCATCGCCGGATGCAGGTGCGGAGCAAATAGAAATCCCAGCCCGATCTCGCGCACCGCGCCTGCCACTTCCTCCGGCGTCATGGCGATCCTCACTCCCAACGCCTCGAGTACGTCCGCGCTGCCGACTCTTCCTGAAATCGCCCGGTTACCGTGCTTGGCAACCTTCCCGCCCGCGCCCGCCAGAACCATCGCCGCGACCGTAGAAATGTTGAACGTCCCCGCGCCATCGCCCCCGGTGCCGACGATGTCGATCACATCCGGCCCCGCATCCACCACCACCATGTGCTCGCGCATGGCGCGGGCAAAGCCGGCGAGCTCCTTCGCCGTTTCGCGCTTGACGTGCAACGCGACCAGAAAGGCTCCCACCACGGCCTCGCTAGCTCCGCCAGCGAGCAATAGCATCATCGCGTCGTACGCTTCGGCGGAAGTAAGGTCCGCACCCGCGGCTACACGGTGGAGATAACGACCTAGGGGCATGGATCTTCTATCATCGCTCACCGCCGCGTTTTAGCGGGCCTTTTTCACAGTGAACACCATGCCGCTCCACACCCCGTCGAGCGAACAGATTTTGTAATCCACCAGCCCCATTGCCAGCGCCCTGCTGCGCACGAAGCTTCCGTTCAAACCATCGCGCCGCCCCTTCTGCCATAGGATCCACCACCGGCTGCGTGCCGCCAGCGCCCGCCGCGATGGCAGCGCCGCTTCATACTCCGCAGGATCGTGTACGAACCAGAGTGTTACCGGGCATGCACTGTTAGGGTCCTCGCGAATTTCCACGCCTTGGGGGAGTTCTCCCAACACCTTCGAATAACCGGTTGGCGGATCGATCAGGCCCACCGCCGACCCTTCGCGAATCCCCAACTTCTGCGCCGCAGTGCGGCCCGGTGCGGTTTCCATCATCTGCCGCGGGATCACTGGATCGCGCAGCGGAGAAGCAATGGCCTTTTTCAAGGCAACAGCGACGCCCGCTAGCGACGCATACACCGCATCCGGCAGATGTTTCCTGACCGCAGCCACTTTCACCGCTTCGCCGCCCACAAACACCAGCGGGAGGTGCCGCGTACTCTTCGATCCCCGCAGCCACGCTCCCACATATTTCCCATGCGAAGGCAGCCGCGACAGATCGATGACCACTGCCACTGTCCCCGATTGCTTCATCTCCCGCACTGAGGGCGACTGCGTCTGCGAGTTGTAAATCACCTCATAGCGCGCCGCCCGTAACTTCGCGATGAGAGGTTTCGCTTCCTCCGGCTTCCAATGAAACAATCGCACCCGCTGCATGTTTATTCCTTACCATCTGCGCTATATTAAAAGTTCCCACTTACATCATCCACATGAAGATCCACGAATACCAGGCCAAAGTCCTGCTCGCTCGTTACCGAGTGCCGGTGCCTCGTGGGGAAGTCGCCTACACAGCTCTCGAAGCCGAAGCGGCCGCGCAAAAACTCGGCGGTACGGTAGTAGTCAAAGCCCAAATCCACGCCGGCGGACGCGGCAAGGGTGGAGGCGTCAAGGTGGTCAAAAACGCCGAGGAAGCCCGCGCCGCCGCTGAAAAAATTCTGGGCATGAAGTTGATCACCCATCAGACCGGACCCGAAGGCCGCGTCGTCAAGCGCCTCCTGATCGAAGAAGGACTGCCCATCGAGCGCGAGCTCTACCTGGGCATCGTCCTCGACCGCGCCACCGGCAAGAACACTTTCATGGCGTCGGCCGACGGCGGCGTCGAGATCGAAGATGTCGCCGCGAAAACCCCCGAGCGCATCCTCAAGGTAACCATCGAGCCCGGCATCGGACTCCAGCCCTTCCAGGCGCGCCAACTGGCCTTCGGCATCGGCGTTCCCGGCGCAGTCGCTAATGCCGCAGCCAATGCCATGATGGCACTCGCCCGCGCCAGCGAAGCACTCGACGCCTCGCTCGCGGAGATCAATCCTTTCATCCTTACTAAGGACGGCAAAGTCTTCGCACTCGACGCCAAAGTCACCATCGACGATAATGCTCTCTTCCGTCACAAAGACCTCCTCGAACTCCGCGATTTGAACGAAGAGGATCCCCTCGAAGTAGAAGCTTCCAAGTTTGGGCTTAACTATATAAAACTGGACGGTACCGTCGCCTGTATGGTGAACGGCGCGGGACTCGCCATGGCGACGATGGACATCATCAAATACGCCGGCGGCAGCCCCGCTAACTTCCTCGATGTTGGCGGCGGCGCCAACGCCGACCAGATCCGCAACGCCTTTCGCATTTTACTCTCCGACAAGGCCGTCAAGGCCGTGTTTATCAATATCTTCGGCGGAATTCTGCGATGTGACACATTAGCAACGGGCGTAGTCGCCGCCGCGCGAGAACTTAATGTAAAACATCCGATTGTGGTCCGCATGGAAGGCACGAACGTCGAACTCGGCCGCCGGATTCTGAAAGATTCCGGCTTGAACTTCACCATCGCCGAAGGAATGCTCGACGGCGCAACCAAAGTCGTGAGGCTGGCTGCGTGAGCGTACTCGCGAATAGCAAGACCCGCCTTCTGGTCCAGGGTTTCACCGGAAAGGAAGGCACCTTCCACGCCCAGCAGGCAATTGCTTATGGCACCAACATAGTCGGCGGCATCACGCCTGGGAAAGGCGGTCAAAAGCACCTCGACCGACCCGTGTTTGACACCGTCGCCCAGGGCGTCAAAGCCACCGGCGCAAACGCATCGGTCATCTTCGTCCCGCCTCCCTATGCCGCCGACGCCATCATGGAAGCCGCCGACGCCGGCGTCGCCCTGGTGGTCTGCATCACCGAAGGCATTCCGGTAAACGATATGGTTAAGGCCTGGGAATACCTGAAGTCGCACCCGGCGACACGCTTGATCGGACCCAACTGTCCCGGCATCATCACCCCCGGCCAGTGCAAGATCGGCATCATGCCCGCGCACATTCATCTAGCCGGCCACGTGGGCGTAGTTTCGCGCTCGGGGACGCTGACGTATGAAGCCGTCGGCCAGTTGACCAATCTCGGCATCGGGCAATCTACCTGCATCGGCATCGGCGGCGACCCCATCATCGGCACCACTCACACCGACGCCATCAAATTGTTCAACGACGACCCAGACACCCACGCCATCGTCATGATCGGCGAAATCGGCGGCAACGCCGAGGAGCAAGCCGCGGCCTATATTAAGGAACACGTGAAGAAGCCCGTAATCGGCTTCATTGCCGGACAGACCGCGCCCCCCGGCCGCCGTATGGGCCACGCCGGCGCGATCATCTCCGGAGGCAGCGGCAAAGCCGAAGATAAAATCGCCGCTATGATTGCCGCCGGCATCATCGTCTGCCCCACCCCCGCCGACATCGGCGAGAAAGTAAAATCCGCACTCTAATATGGAACGCACCTTCGCCATCATCAAACCCGACGCCGTAGCCGCCGCTCAATCCGGCCAGATTCTCGCCATCATTCAGAAAGCCGGCTTCCGCATCGTCGGCATGAAGCAAAAACGCCTTAGCCAGATCGAAGCTGAAAACTTCTACGGAGTCCACCGCGAGCGCCCCTTCTATGCATCGCTGGTCAAGTTCATGACCGAAGGACCGGTGGTGGTGCTGGCGCTCGAAGCCGAGGACGCCATCAAGAAGTGGCGCGACACCATGGGCGCCACCAATCCCGCCAACGCCGCCGAAGGCACCATCCGCAAACAGTTCGCGACCTCCATCGAGCGCAACTGCGTCCACGGCTCCGACGCCCCCGAAACAGCCGCCGTCGAAATCCCCTTCTTCTTTGCAGCGTCCGAACTGCTCTAGCGCTCAGTGGCGGCCGCTCAACTCAGCGATGCCGCAGCACGCATTTGCCGAAGATGCAAATTCCGCCGTTGAGTCCCGATGAATGATTCGCTGAGTCCAGCACCTTCGAGCCGAGGGTCAGCAGGCGGAATCTTTACACTTGGAGGTCTCAATCGCGGAACGTTATCGTACCGAATGGATTCACGACCGTTAGCGAATAGCAGCGAGGATGACTTTTCGGCCCGCGCCCAGACGTATCCCAAACCTCGAATCGCTGGAGATTGACGCTTTGCGTAGCTGACAGCTATTTCGAGACGCTCCGCTGCAACTGCCGTCTCATTGCCATTGCGAGGAGGCCTAGCCCTAGCAGCATCACACTGCTGGTCTCCGGCACTGTCACGAGCAATCCTCGAATTTCGCCACCCGGAAACGTCGTGTCGTGAATATTCACATACGCGGTGCCGGCGTTGAGCCCGGCGATGAGTGCGGCCTCGGCTCCCGCCGCCGTACCGCCACTATTGGTAAGGAAAGCCGCGAGGTACGTAGCCGTCAGTGTCAGATCGAAGGTGTTCGAATAAGTGCCCGAGGTTGCCGACGGGAAACCAGTAAATGGAATCGCGACACCAACGTTCGTGCCGGGCGCCGTGCAGCAGTGAATGTGAGCCGCACCGGCCGTCCCACCGATCAAACCGGAAAACGATTCCGTCACCTGCAGCGAATTTCCGCTCAAGGTTAAGGTAGCGCTGCCAGTCGCCGGCGTAATCACCGCAGCCACTTCATTAGCGCCCGACAGTGTCGCCGCATAGATGGTCCCGGCATCGAGTTTTACTGCCGAAGCCGAAAGGATTAACGCTAGCGAAAAAACAAGCTTTTGCATATGAGCTCCTCGTAATTGCCTGGAAGCCAGACTATCACATCCAAACGACTATCGCATCCAAACGACCGTAAGGTTACTTCGCCGATTGAATCTTCACCAGCGGCTGCGCCGCCTGGTCCGGCAGGCCGCTTTTCAGCGTCTGCGGAGCGCGGAAGAAATCGAAATAGGACACATAGTGCACGCAACTCACCGTGCAGTAAGGCGCGCAGGGTTTTTCGGATAAGTATTCACGGCGGATGTCGGCGGCAGTGTACTGCTCCAGCGGAGTCCCCGGATAGCCGCGTTGTTGCGAGCAGTAATGCACCAGTCCGTCCTCGCAAATATACATGTAGCGGGCGCCCGCGCGGCAGCGCCAGTCATTTGGCTTGCCCTGCGCAATAGCGTCCTGGAAATAGTTGAGTTGCGCGAAGTGGCGGTTTTCGAGCGCCTTCATCTCGTGATAGACCGCCCGCTCGCGGTCCCCCAGCGGCCGGAGTTGGCCGTCGCCGTCGTGAATAATGCCCACCGTCGCCGAGAACCCCAGCTCAATTGCGCGCCGGCCAACCACCAGCGCATCGTCGGGGTTGTGAATCCCGCCGCCCACCACCGAGTTGATGTTCACATGAAAATCGGCGTGCTCAGCCAGGATTTCCAGCTTCTTGTCCAGCACCTTCAGGCTTTTTTTCGAGACTTCGTCCGGCATCACATTGTCGATTGAAATCTGCAGGTGATCCAGGCCCGCCTGGTTGAGGCGCTCCACTCGCTCTGCGACCAGCAGGTAGCCGTTGGTAATCATGCCCGCCATCACGCGGCGGCGGCGCATGGCTGCGATGATTTCGTCCAGATCGGGATGTAACAAGGGCTCGCCGCCAGAAAGCGTAATGATGCTGGTGCCCAGATCCGCCAACCTGTTGATTCGGCTAATCACCACATCGGTCGGGACGGGCTTCGAGAAATCGTCGTATTCGTTGCAGTAAGAACACGAAAGATTGCAGCGGCGTATGGGAATAATATGCGCCATTATGGGGTGGCGCGTCGACAAGGCTCCATGGGCGATCAGCCGCACCTCGCGCATTCTGCGAGTAAAAGCTTTCCAACTGCGGTGCGGGCGGAACGGCCTGGCTGCCATACGAATTGAGAACTCCTCCTATTAGATCACAATAGGAATGCCAGCCGACTTTTCCAGCGTCCATTACACGCTACAAGCCTGGAACAATCCAGACACTTGCCATGCTGAAGCGAGTCCTGTTTATTCTAGCCCTGTGCGGGATCGGGACAGTGGCAACGGTTCTATATTGGTTTCACCGGATGAGAGGTACCGTTAATTCCTCCGGCGGGCAACCCTCTACGGCATGCACCGAAAAGACAGCTCAAAGGGATTGCCGAAAATTAAACTGCATAAACCATGTTTGGTACTGCGACAAGGACGGAACACCGATATGCACGGCGGGAAGGTGTGGTTGCTTTTACGGTTGCCTTTAACCCATCAACCAATATTTCGCGCACTACCCGCTTTCGCCGCGGCCATGAAATCTGGTTAGAATAAAAGTGGCCATGTTTGCCCCGCACCAGAACTTAAGCGATCAGATTAACGGGAACATCATCCGCAGCGAGATCGAAGGCGGCGTGGATTTGCGGCAGCTGCCGCCGGAGAGCATGCTGAAGGTGGAAACGCGGAATCGCGCGTACACGATTGTGATGCAGCGCGACTGCAACGCTCTGATTTCCGGGCATCCGGAGTATTGCCCGGAGCCGGTGCTGGTACGAATTCATGGCTCGAATTGGGGCGGGTCGATGATCAAGACCGCGTATCTAGGACGCGGGATGCATCTGGAGTTCCGGCACCCCATGTTCGAGGGGCTGATTGTAACTTCGCCGATACAGGACATTCACTTGTTGGCTAAAGCGGCTTGAAGCGATGCGGTAAGCCGCCAGAATGGCCTACAATTCCCACGAATTCTACATGGAACGCGCCTTTAATCTGGCTGCGAAGAGTTACTCTCAAGGCGGCTGTCCCATTGGCGGCGTGCTCGTCGACAACGATTCTGGCCAGGTGCTGGGTGAGGGACACAACGCCCTCGTGCAGGAAGGCAATCCGATTATTCATGGAGAGATGGCCGCGCTGCGCAACGCCGGGCGCATGAGCAACCGCCACAATACGACTATGTATACGACGCTTCAGCCGTGCTTCATGTGCACCGGCGCTATTGCTCAATTCGGCATCCCGCGTGTCGTCGTAGCTGATATCGCAAATGCCGCGAGCGGAGAGACAATTCAATTCCTGCGTAGCCGTGGCGTGGAAGTCATCATTATGGACCCGGCAGCAAGCAGCGTGGCGCGCAAGTGCATAGAGCTGACAGCCCGGTTTCGCGACGAAAAGCCTGAACAGTGGGACGAAGATTGGGGAGGCGCGTCCAACGCCAGGTCCTAATTCAATTTCGGAATCACTGCGTTTAGCAGGCGAATCAGGGTATCGCGCACGCGGGCTCCGGCATCGAGCACCTCCTGGTGCACCAGTTTTTGCGGCAGGAGACCCGAGGCCATATTGGTCACGCAGGCGATGGCGAGCACTTTCATTCCCATGTGATTCGCGACGATAACTTCGGGGACAGTGGACATGCCGACCAGTCCCGCGCCGATAATACGCAGGAAGCGAATCTCGGCTGGCGTTTCGTAGCTCGGCCCCAGCAGCCCTGCGTAGACCGCTTCTTTGAGATCGATGCCCATCTCGGCTCCGGTTTGTCTCGCGATCTCGCGATATTGGGCCGAGTAGGCCTCGGTCATGTCGGGAAAACGGGGACCGAGTGCCTCGTCGTTGCGGCCGGTCAGCGGGTTTTGTCCCATCAGGTTGATGTGGTCGGAAATCAATACCAGGTCGCCGGGGTGCAATTCAGGATCGATAGCGCCGGCGGCGTTGGTAAGGATTACGCGGTCGACGCCGCGCTTTGCGAGTTCGCGGATACCGAGTGTGACCTCAGCGCCGGTGTAGCCTTCGTAGTAATGCGCGCGGCCGGAGAGGACCACAACTTCGATTTCGCCCAGAAGTCCGGTGACCAGCTTACCGGCGTGGCCGACGGCTGTCGTGGCCGGCCATCCGGCGATATCTGCGTATGGAGTTTCAAAGCGGTTCCCCAGCGTGTCGGCGAACGCGCCCAGGCCGCTGCCAAGCACGACTCCAATCGGGTTCATAACAACATTCCCGCGATGCAAGCCGACATAAAATTCGCCATGGTTCCGGCAGCCACCGCTTTCATCCCGAGTCTCGCCACATCCGACTTACGCGAGGGCGCGAGGGCGCCGATGCCACCCACTTGGATGGCTACGGAACTTAAATTAGCGAAACCGCACAGCGCATAGGTAGCGATCACGAAAGATTTCGGATCGAGCGTAGCGCCAATTTTGCCTAAATTCACGAAGGCCACGAATTCGTTTAGGATGAGGCGTGTCCCAAGCAGATTGCCGACGGCGGCGCAATCTTTCCAGCGCACGCCCAGCAGCCAGGCGATGGGCGCGAAAATGACTCCCAGAATTCCCTGCATGGAATCCGGGAGCCAGGCGAAGAAAGGTATGCCGTGTATGCCCCGCAGGATTCCGTTGACCAGCGCAATCAGGCCGATGAATGCGATCAGCATGGCTCCAATATTGAGCGCCAGGTTTAAGCCATCGCCCGCGCCGCGCGCCGCGGCATCGATCACATTGACCCCGGGTTTTTCGACTTCGATTTTCACGCCGCCCATGGTGGCCGGCTGCTCGGTTTCAGGCATTAGCATCTTGGCCAGCATCAGGGTGGCCGGCGAGGTCATGATGACAGCGGTCAGCAGGTGCCGGATCTCAACGTGGGCGATGAGGACGTAGGCCGCCATTACCGCGCCTGAAACGTGTGCCATTCCGCTGGTCATGATGGTGAATAATTCGCTTTGGGTCAAGCCGGCCAGGAAGGGACGGATGGTGAGCGGCGCTTCGGTCTGTCCCATGAATATGCTGGCGGCCACGCTGGTAGACTCCGCGCCGCTGGTGCGCATAACTTTTTGCATCACCAGTGCCATGCTGCGCACGAACACCTGCATAACGCCGAGATAATAAAGAATCGCGAACAGCGAAGCGATGAAGATGACGATCGGCAAAACCTGGAAGGCGAATACCACGCCGAACTGATCGTTCGGGCCTCCCAGTTTATCCCCGAAAACGAATTTACTGCCTTCGATGGAATATCCCAAAACGTTATTGATGACGTTGCTCAGCGACCGGAACAAGTCGGCAACGGGGGTTTTGAGCACCAGGAAAGCGAAACCGATTTGCAGGCCGAGTCCCCAGAAGATGACGCGCGGCTGGATCGCGCGGCGATTGTTCGAAAACAGGTACGCCACGGCCATCACGACGATCAGGCCTAACAGCCCGGTGAAGCGTTCCATGGCGGAAGCTCCTATTAGCCTACGACTTCGAGAATCAGTTCCCGGCTCTCTGGCGCAGTGGAAGCGATGCGGAAAGCGTCTTCGACAAGCTGCGCGGCTTCGTCGACATTATCTTCCCGCGTGTAGTAGAGGCGGCACAGCACGCCGCCGGCATCCACTTTTTGTCCGACTTTTACTTCGAGGATTACACCCACGGCGGGGTCGATCGAATCTTCCTTGGTATCACGGCCCGCGCCGATCATGGACGAAGCCTGGCCGATGTACTCGGCGTCAATCACGCTGATATAGCCCGCGCGCGGCGAGCTGATTTCGCGGGCGCCGGTGGCGTTGGGCAGTAACTCGAAGCGGTCGAGCACCTGCGGATTGCCGCCTTGGGCCGCGATCACTTCCTTGAGTTTCCTATACCCCGAGCCGTCGAGCAGCTTCTTCTGCGCCAACTCGCGGGCCTCGTCGAGCGTCGCCGTGAGCTTGCCGAGAAAGATCATGCGGGCGGCGAGTTCTAGCGAAAGGCGCGTCAGATCGGAGGGGCCGGCGTTCTGCAGCGTCTGCGAGACCTCCATCACTTCGAGCGCGTTGCCGATCGCGTAGCCGAGCGGCTGGTTCATGTCGGTGATGAGGGCCTGGACGTGCTTGTCGGCGCGGCGGCCGATGCCAACCATCATCTGCGCCAGTCTCCGGGCGTCCACCTGGCGCTTCATAAAGCCGCCCGAGCCCACCTTGACATCGAGCACCAGTGCGTCCAGCCCGCTAGCCAGCTTCTTCGACATGATGGAAGAAGCAATCAAGGGAATGGATTCGACAGTGGCAGTAGCGTCACGCAGCGCATAAAACCGCGCGTCGGCGGGAGTGACCTCCGCGGTTTGACCGATGAAAGCCAGGCCGTGCTGCGCCAGTTGCTCGCGAAATTCATCCAGGGTAAGATTGGTGCGAAAACCCGGAATGGATTCGAGTTTATCGAGTGTCCCACCGGTGTGCCCGAGGGCCCGGCCCGAAATCATCGGCACGATGACACCAGCGGCCGCTGCGAGAGGTGCCGCAATCAGACTGGTTTTATCGCCCACGCCGCCGGTCGAGTGTTTATCGACCTTAAGACCCGGTATTGAGGAAAGATCCACCTTTTGCCCGGATTCCATCATGCGTTCGGTGAGAACGCCGACTTCGCGGTCGGTCATGCCGGAGAAAAATACCGCCATTAAGAACGCCGAGGCCTGATAGTCGGGAATGGTGCCGTTGGTATAACCGTCTACGACGTAGGCGATTTCTTCCGCGGACAGTTCTTCGCCGTCCCGCTTGCGGTGAATCAAGTCGACAGTGCGCATGAATCTTTTGAGGGTAACACCTCATTTGATTGGAAGTAAAGGACCTGCGCGTTAAATGGCGTGTATGCGGGCCCATCGCGACCGCGCCCGATGGGTCAAACGGCAAGTCTTACCCGCGCAAATCATGGACGCTTGCGGGCGCGTTTTGCGTGGTCTCGCAGAAACTCGGCGAAGCCGACTTCATCGATGGAACCGGCGGCGAGTCCGAGAACGGCTTGGGCGGCTTCGGCCTCGGTAGCGGTGAAATGCAGGGCATTGCGTTCGAGGAAAACGTATCCAGTCATGAAGCCAGTTCGTTTGTTACCGTCAATGAAAGGATGATTTCGCACGATTCCCGCGACATAGGCAGCTGCTAATTGCGGCAGGTCACATTCCGAGTACGCGAAAATCTGGCGCGGACGAGCTAGAGCCGATTCCAACAAACCTAAGTCGCGCAAACCCGGTGCTCCCCCATGCTCTTCTAGAAGCATGGGGTGCATCGCTTCGACCGTTTTGAGTGCGACCCAGAAAGGCTCCTTCACTTGGCTAAGGCGCGCAGAGTATTTCGATAGCGAGCCATACCATCGCTTGCAATTTTCATTTGTTGCTCGAATTCCACGTCCGAAGGTGCGAGTTGAAAAGCGCCGTCCGCTGTCTCGATTACAAGAATGTGCTTTCCTTCAGCAGCCTTAAGGCTTTGAATCAGCTTCTTGGGTAGGATCACGCCAAGAGAATTACCGAACTTGCGTACTTTGAGTTCAACCATAGTTATTACCATTGTAATAACTTTTGACGTTGAATGCACTAACTGGATTTATATAGTACCGACCAGGCATAGTCGGCAAGACTAGCGATGACAAGCGCTACCGTCATCCATTTCAGCGATATGACGACGGGGGCCACCGCGAGGCCGGCCAGAAGGCCTATCTGGAAGCATAAGAACACGATTTGCACAAGGGTACTCGCCTTGCCCCACCGGGAGGGCGGGAAGTTTCGCCGCTTAGTAGTCAAGTACAAGACCCCGGCCGTGGCGAGGATCATGACATCGCGTCCCAGGACTACGGCTGCCAGCCAGGATTCAATGGCGCCCGTGAGCGCCAGCACCAGGAAGGCTCCGCTCAGCAGAATTTTATCGGCAATGGGATCGAGATAAGCGCCCAGGCGCGAGGCAGCATCGAAGCGGCGCGCGAAGTAGCCGTCGGCGACGTCGGTGACGCTGATGATGATGAACAGCGGGATGATGGTCCTGTATTGGTGGCGGAACATCATTAGAAATAAGTAAGGGGCCAGCGCGAGACGGGCCGCAGTGAGCAGGTTGGGAAGGTGCTTCACGGACGGTCAGGAAACCATGGCGATGCTGGGGGCGAGCTGTTCGTGGGTGATGATTTCGTAAATGGTGGGGTCCGACATGATCTTGTTGACCAGGGCGAAGTGCATCGCGTGGCCGGCTTTTTCGGCAATCACGTGGCCGAGGAGAGGCTTGCCGATCAACGCCAGGTCGCCGATGAGATCCAGCGCTTTGTGGCGGCAACATTCGTCGGAGAAGCGCAGTCCGCTGGGGTTGAGGATCGAATCCCGGTCAAAGCACACGGCGTTGTCGAGCGATGCGCCGCGGATCAATCCCATGTTGCGCATTTGGTGCAGCTCGTATTCGAAGCCGAAGGTTCGCGCAGGGGCGAGTTCGGTGGCGTAGTGGTCAGGAGTGACTTCCATCTCAAGAGTCTGGCGCCCGACCATAGGGTGAGGAAAAAACACTTCGCAGGTGAGCAGGAAACGGTCAGAAGGAAGGATGGTGATGCGCTTGCCTCCGCCTTCAACCGATACCGGCTTGCGAATGCGCAGAAAACGTTTGCGGCGGCGCGACTGGCGGATTCCCGCGGTGCGGATCAGGTCGACAAACGGCTGGCCGCTTCCATCGAGAATGGGAACTTCAAGGTTATCGATTTCGACGAAGGCGTTGTCGATGCCCATACTGTAGAACGTGCTCAACAGGTGCTCCGTAGTCGAGATCAGCACGCCCTGGCGCATCAGGCTGGTGGCGTAGCTGACCTTCTGCACGTAGCGCCAACTGGCGGGGATGGTGAAGCCTTCAAGATCCGTGCGGACGAATACGATGCCGGTCGAGGGCGGAGCGGGCAGGATGCGAATGCGGACCGGGACACCGGAATGTAGACCGATTCCTGAAGCCTCAGCCGGGCGGTTCAAGGTTTTCTCAAACTGCAATAGTGCCTCCAATGGGAGCGTGCATTGAAAGCGCCTCAACTTCTGCACGAGACGCTTAAAACTCATAGTAACAAACGACAGTAGAGGCGGATAGGGTTACATGATAGAAAAAAAAAGACTTGGAAACTCGACATGTTGCTAAATAGACACACTGCCGGAGCGGGAGACGTGTCCATTGCGCACTCCTCTGACGCGCGCTAAACTAACCGCAGCGCAGATGAAAATTGCTGGATTGCACTTCTACGCGGCCTTGGCCGCTGCCGCCGGCTTGCTGCTGGTGGTGACAGGCGCCGATGCCGCGGGCCGGGAAACCGAGCCCGCGCCGGGGCATCGCATGGTAGCGGCAGTAGTCTGCCTTCTCATCATAGGCTTGGTAGCGTGGCTGATGGTGGCGGAAAAGCGCGGCTGGTTGCGGAGCTTGGGCTGGATCGCGCTGGCGGCAGTGGCTGCGGAATGCGGTCTGGGAGTATGGGCCACTCCGGCGTCGCCGATCACCTGCATGGCGCATGCTTTTCTGGCGCCTCTGTTGTTGTCAGTGGTGGTGGCGATCGTCGTTGGGACATCCGGAAGTTGGCGGCACGATCCGGTGCTGCTGCAGGACCAGGGTTGGCCGTCGCTGCGCGGCCTGGCTAGGAACACACTGGTGGTGGTGGCTATCCAGGTCGCGCTCGGCGCGGCGTTTCGTTATGGATCGATTAGCGTGATGACTCACATTCTGGGCGCGCTGGTGGTTGTGATATTTATCTTGACGCTGGTGGTGCTGGTGACGCTGATGCCGGAGCATCCGACGCTTCGGCCCGCGGCAATCACATTAGGAGTGGTCACTTTCCTTCAAATTTTTTTGGGGCTCACGGTGGTTTCGATGGGATCTGTGACGGCCGCGAAACCCATGGTTGCGGCTTTCACGATCGCCCATGTAACAACCGGCGCCGTCACTTTGGCTACCACGCTGGTGCTGGCTTTGGAGATTTGGCGCAACGTCCGGTCCGCGACCCACACTGCGGAAGCCGGCAACGATCAAGGTCTAACTTCGTAGTAGCCGATCAATCGTCCGGCCGAAATCAGGCCTATCCATAACGCCAGTGAGATGACAGCGGCTACCTTGGCCTGCGTTGGAATCACCGTGGCGCGGTCGAGCGCAGCGGTGTTGTTGTAGACGCTCTTGCGGAAGATCAGGGCATGCACGCCTACTAGGGTCAGCAGGCTCATCTTTAGCCAGAAAAACGGATTGTGGTAATAGAATTCCGCCTTGGACCATGCCAGAAAAATGCCACAAGTCACCACCAGCACACCTCCGATGCGCTTCCAGACACGCAACTGGTCCACCACGTCGGAAACTGAATAGCTGCGCATCACTATACCGAGAAGACGCAGATCCGTCATAAGGATCATGCCGCCAAACAGCGCCATTCCGGTAAGGTGGGTGGACATGATGACGGGATAGACCAAAGCCGATTCACGCAGGGCGGTAGCGATTTGGGTGCTCTGCAGCCATTGAAAAATTGCCAGAAGAGACATACACGGGCTCCTTAGACGAAGGCGATAAACAAACCGCCGAAAACTACGGACACCCACAGCGCAAGCGACAGGCCGCCCACCATCGCTCCGATCGCCTGGGACGGATTGGACTGGGCCACCTTGCGGTGAATGGTGTAGTTATACAGAATCGCAATCAGCAGAGCGCCCATTTTGAAGCGGAAGCCCCTGTTGGCGAGATACATGAGCGGGTCGGATGAAAAAATCAACGGACCCGTGATGAGCATTATAGCCAGCCCCATAAGAGTCCAGGGAGCGGTGTCTTTTAGTAACTGAGCGGCGGACTGGCGGCGCATGCCCAAGCCGAGAAGCCGCAGATCGACGATAGCGATGGTGCCGATCGAGAGAGCGAATCCGGCGATGTGTATGATCTCGGTGAGTGGGAAGGCCCATTCGTTATTGTTGAGAGGATTTGTAGCTGGATCGTATACGAGCATGCGATGAATCTCCTAGTGCGAGTACTCCGGCGCGTGCCGGGGCACCGGTGATTTGAATGCACTCCAGAGCAGGGAAGATCACTGCCGAGCTATTCAGCGGGTTGGAGGATTGAATCAGCATTTGAGCAGAGAATATGGCTTTTGGATTTCTTCCGGTCTAGAGTAACACGCTGAGGGCATGTCGCCGGGGCGGGTGGGGTTAGATGGATTTGTAGCGCGCGGCGAGGAGGCCGGTGGCTGCCGTGATGTCTATATCGGCGATAAGCAAACCGGGCTGGCCATAGGGCTGATGAGTGAGTAGCGTCCCGTCAGTCCGCACCACGGCCGAAGTAGTCGGCGAGCCGCCGCTTGCATAATTCACGGTAGCGAAATAACAGGTGTTCTCCGCGGCGCGACAGAGAGCTGCTTTCTCATGGAATGAGTTGGCGGGATCGGCGAAACTCGAAGGGAAGTAGCCGCCGGACTCGGCTTCGTGAAAATGCGGGTGGAAGACGATGTGCGCGCCTTGGCGCACAGCGCAGCGGACCGTTTCAGGGTAGCGCCATCCTTCATGGCAGATCGCTACGCCAAACGTCAGCGGACCGGTTTTGAAAATGCGCCTTCCGGTACCGGGCGAATAGATGTTGTCCTCAGAGGGGTCGAGTTGAACTTTGTCCTGGAAACCCGCCATCGTTCCATCTCGATTGATGACCAGCGCGGTGGCTAATAAAGCGCCTTCTACGACACGTTCCGTGCCGAGAACAACGGCGAGATTGGCTTTCGCCGCAGCCGCTGCAATGGCGGACCAAGCGCGTTCGAGGAACGCAGTGTCGGGGGGAGGCACAAGTTTCCCGATACCTCGATAGCCCGGAACGAAGCATTCCGGAAAGCAGACGAGGCCGGCGCGCTCAATCGAAGCTTGAGCGATGGCCTGTTCGGCCAATGTGACCGACTCCTCGGGCGTCGCCGGGAACTGAATATTGGCGAGGGCGATTCGAAACAGGTTCACCTTCATAACGTAACAGCGTTGGGGTGCCGCGAGTTTTGCCACCGCGATACTAGGAAGTATGAGTTACCTCGATAATCTTGAGAACAACTTAAAGGCGCTGGAGAACCTGGAGGAACGCGACCCGGAGAAGATGAAACGCGAGCGGGAGCGGCGGGAGGCGGACCGGACTGCGGCGCTGCTGCGGGCTCCGCATGCCGACGCGCTGAAAAATTCGCCTTTCACTTTAGAGCTGTTAACCCAGTGCCGGGCGATCGGGCACGGGCAGCGGGTCCTGGTTCAGTTCACTTGGCTCGGGGAGACTCTGCGGCTGGATGCGAAAGCGAAGCGCATGCTCTTATCGCCGACGGCGGAGGGGATTACTGCGATGTTCTCAGTGAATGGCGAGGAGAGCGGACGGGCGAACGTCGATCCGCTGGTTGACGATGCGGCGGCGCTTGCGAAGCGTTGGTTGGAGGGTTTATAAGTATCGCTGCCGGAGAATTGCAGTGTGGTGGGCAAGATGCCCCGCAATGATGTAGGCCAAAGCGCGGACGGTGACCGCGTTCCCGTTGGCGACGCCGGTCCGGGTCCAGGCCTCGGCGGACAGGTTGCGGAAGAACGCGAGGGTGGCTAGGCGAACGGCGCGAAACTCTTCGACGTGGCTGGCCCACGAGAACTGATCGGCCGCCGCGAACGGAACCGCGACTTCCTGATCGAAGCTCGGCAGCGGCGTCTCGAAGCCGCGCGCGAACCACAGTGCCCGGTATAGGAAGACTCGTTCGGTATCGCTTACGTGATTCAGAAGCTCGCGGATGGACCATTTGCCTGGCGCATAGCGATGAAGAGATTGTTCCTCGGAGATGGTGGCGGCGAGACGGAGGGTCGGATCGAGCTGCGATTCGAGGGCGGCGAGGATGTCGTCGCTCGCAATGCAATCGATATAAGTGAAGTAGTAGTGCGCGGCTTCGGTGGGCGCGGGGCGGCCGGTCATGCGGTTACTCTAGCGCTGGATGACGGCCGAGAGCAACCCTTTACTATGGATGGAGTGCCGCGTCTCTTTCTGATCGATTCGTTCGGGTTCATTTTTCGCGCGTATCATGCGCGGGCGCGATCGGGCGTGCCTCCCATGCGCACTTCCTCGGGGATTCAAACCGAGGCGGTTTATATCTTCCACAACATGGTCCGGCGCCTGCAGACGGTGCACAAACCGGAATATCTGGCCGCGATTTTTGAAAGCTTTGGGCCCACGTTCCGCGATGAGGCTTTTGCGGCGTATAAGGCGAACCGCACGGAAACGCCGTCCGATCTGCTGGAGCAGATTCCGTGGATTCGCAAAACGCTGGAAGCGATGCGCATTCCGGTGATCGAATATGCGGGCTTTGAGGCGGACGATGTGATTGGAACGTTGTCGTGCCGGGCGGTCGAGCAGGGCATAGACGTGGCCATCGTTTCAAGCGACAAAGACATGCTGCAGCTGGTAAACGCTGGCGTGCGCATGTTGAATCCGATGAAGGACGACCTTTGGTTTGACGCCGCAGAGACCGAGAAATATATGGGTGTGCAACCGTCGCAGGTGGCGGACCTGCTGGCGTTGAAAGGTGACGCGGTCGACAATATTCCGGGTGCGCCAGGGATCGGCGACAAGGGCGCGAAGGATCTGATCTTGCGCTTTGGCTCGGTGGAGGCGGCGCTCGAACACGCGGCGGAAGTGGAGAAGCGAACTTATCGCGAAAGCTTGCAGAACCATCGCGAACAGATTTTACTCAGTAAACAGCTGGCGACGATTCATACCAATGTGCCGGTGCCGTTCGAGCTGGAGTCGTGGAAGGCGCAGGAGATGGACCGGGTCCGGTTGCGTGAGCTGTACCGGACGTTGGAGTTTAACCGCTTGTTGCGGGAGATGGCGGAGTCCGAGCCGGTGTCTGCGCGGCCCGCGCGGGAGTACCAACAGTTGCAGTCCAAGGAAGAATTGGACGCTTGGCTCGCGGCGGTGCCTGCGGGTGCGCCGGTCGCGGTGGCTGTGGGCGAAATGATGTCGGAAACTGTCTTGGGACTGGCGGCGGGGAGCGAGGCGTGCTCTGTAGTGTTGGGCGATGTGATTCCTGACCGCGCCACGGTAGCGCATGACATCAAGGGGTTGGTGCGACGGTTTGGAGACTGTCCGAACCTGACGCAAGACGCGATGCTTTACGGGTTTCTATTGTCGGCTGATCCCGCGGTGTGCAGTCTGCAATCGCTCGCGGAAAAATACTTGGAGCACGCCGTTGATCCGGACCCGGCGGCCGCGGCGGACGCGGTGCTGGCGATCTATAACAAGGTGCGGCCGGCGGTGGAAACGGCTGGCTTGGCGGACGTGTATGCGAGCATCGATCTGCCCCTGGTTCGGGTGTTGGCGGAGATGGAATCGACCGGGATCCGAGTTGATCCGGCGCAGCTTCTGGTTTTGAGCGGACGCATGGAATCGGAGATGGCGCGGCTCGCGGGGGAAGTTTACGCGCTTGCCGGGAAGTCGTTCAACATTAACTCGCCGCAACAATTGGGCAAGGTATTGTTTGAAGATTTGAGGCTGCCGGCTCCAGTGCGATACGGCAAGGGCAAGGCGATTTCGACAGCGGTGGATGTATTGGAGGCGCTGGCTAGCGAGTATCCCATCGCAGGAAAAGTTCTCGAGTACCGGCAACTCGCCAAGCTGAAGGGCACGTATGTGGACGCGCTGCCGGTCCTGATTGATCCGTTTTCCGGGCGTCTGCACACGACGTTCAACCAAACCGGCGCGGCCACGGGACGGCTCTCGTCATCGAATCCCAACCTGCAAAACATTCCGATTCGCACCGAACTGGGGCGGGAGATTCGTGCGGCATTCGTGCCGCGTGTGGAAAACGGCAAAGCGTGGAAGCTGATTGTCGCGGACTATTCGCAGATCGAGCTGCGCCTGCTGGCGCACATGTCGCGCGACGCCGTGCTGGTCGAGGCCTTCCGCAATGGCGAGGACATCCACACGCGCACGGCGGCCGAGGTATTCGGCGTTCCTCCGCTGCTGATCACTCCCGAGCAGCGGCGTAACGCTAAGGCGGTGAATTTTGGGATCGTCTATGGTCAGACGCCGTTCGGATTGTCCGCGCAGTTGGGTATCGAGCGTAAAGAAGCGGAGGTTTACATCCGCGCTTACTTCGAGCGTTACGCGGGAGTGCGGCGGTTCATCGAATCGACTATAGCCGAGGTGCGTAGGAGCGGCGTGGCGGTGAATCTATTCGGGCGCAAACGGCCGATTCCCGATATGCAAAGCAAGAACGCGAATGCGCGAAGTTTCGCCGAGCGAACCGCAGTGAATACGCCGCTGCAAGGGACCGCGGCGGATCTGATCAAGCTGGCGATGATCCGAATCCACAAGAACCTGCGCGGCATGCAGGCGAAAATGCTGCTGCAGGTGCATGATGAACTGGTGTTTGAGGCGCCTCCGGAAGAAGTGGAGGAGGTGCGCGCCATGGTGAAATCGGAGATGGAGAGCGTCGAGCGGCTGGAAGTGCCGCTGGTGGTTGACGTGGGAGTGGGAGACAACTGGCGCGATGCGAAATAGAATCCTGGTGGGACTGGCGGTGGCGATGACATTGGCGGCGCAAAAAAAACCGGTAACTGACGCCGCGGTGAAGCGCGTACACGCGTCGGCGCTCTTGATCGACACGCACAACGACTTCCCGACGGAGCAGGCGGGCCAGGACCGGCCGGCAGGTCCTATCGATATCAGCCTGCCGGCGCCGATGGCGCATACGGATCTGGCTCGATTGCGGCAAGGCGGAGTGGGAGCGGTATTCTTCGCCGCATATGTCGCGGCAAGCTACGGTCTGGGGCCGCGCGCCTACGCTCGCGCACAGCAAGTGATCGATATCATCAGGCACGACATCGTGGAGCAGCATCCCAAGGATTTCGTGCTGGCCACTACCGCTGCAGAGATCGAGGCCGCGCACAAGCAGGGCAAGATTGCGGTGCTGATTGGCATCGAAGGGGGCCATGCGATTGAGGACAGCCTGGACAAACTTCGCGAATTTTATGGACGGGGCGTCCGTTATATGACGCTGACTCACTCCAACACCAACAATTGGGCGGATTCGTCGGGAGATGTCAACGATCCCAAAGTGACGCATCACAATGGGCTGACAGATTTTGGCAAGGACGTTGTGCGCGAAATGAATCGCCTGGGCATGATGGTGGATATTTCGCACGTGGCGGATAAGACTTTCTATGACGCGCTCGCGGTAAGCAGCGCGCCGCTAATCGCTTCCCATTCGGCATGCCGGGCGCTGGCTGACGTGCCGCGCAATATGACGGACTCGATGATCACCGAGCTAGCGAAGAAAGGCGGGGTGGTTCAAGTCAATTTTTATTGCAATTTTCTAACTACTGAAAAGCCGCCGTATGCGACGTTGAATAATGTCGTGGAGCATATCGACCACATCCGCAAAATTGCGGGAATCAATGCGATTGGCATTGGCAGCGACTTCGACGGGATTGAGTGTGCTCCTGTCGGGCTGGAAGACGTTTCTAAATTTCCGAACTTGACGCGGGCGCTGCTCGAAAAGGGCTACTCGCCCGGAGACATCCGCAAGATCTATGGCGGCAATTTTCTGCGGGCAATGAAGGCGGTGGAAAAAGTTGCCGCTGCGAAATAGCATCGCGCTCGCCGTCATCGCAGCGATGGGCTTGCTGGCAGGCTGCTCGCCGAAACCTGCGGAAACCGGCGTGTTCATCGATCCTCAATTCGCATCTCTGGTGCCACCCGATACCACCCTGTTGGTGGGCCTGCGCGTCGAGAATCTGGTGAAGACGCCGCTTTATCAGAAATACTTAAGCGGGGGGAAGATTCCGATCATCGATAGATTCGCCCGCGGCACTGGTATCAATCCGGAGAAGAGTCTATGGAACCTCTTATTCGTGTCAAACGGCCGGCAGAGTTTTGTGCTGGGACGCGGTAAGTTTGCCGATGAATTGATGGCTCCGGATTTCTCGAAAAAAGGCGTCCGTCGATTCGGATATCAGGGGCTGACGTTGTTTGGCGACGAGGAGCAGGCGATGCTGCTGGTCAATTCGAGTACCATCGCAATGGCTGACACGGCGACGTTGCGGGCCTTGGTTGACCAGCGCCCATTGCTTAAGGGGTTGCCCGTGCGGCTGAGTACGTTGACCAAGGAAATCCCCCGGCAGGCGCATTTTTGGGGTGCGTATGCGGGTGGTCCAGTGGACTTGCCACTCTCCGGAAATCTGGAGAACTTGAATAAGGTGCTGGGTCTGGTCGCGTCCGGGACGTTTTACTTTGACTTCAGCTCAGGGGTAACGGGAACGCTGATGGGACTCTCCGCCAATGTGCAAGATGCCCAGCAGATTCACGATGGGTTGGTGGGGATGCTGGGAATCGGACGCATGATGGCTCCCAAGAACCAGCCCGAAATGGCTCGTGTGTTCGACGGAATCAGCGTCGCAGAAGAGGGCCAACGCGTGACCGTGAAGGTCGCCGAGCCGGAAGAGCTAGCGGGGACATTGGTGGCGATCTGGATGAAGCGCTAAGCTATTTCTTCGCCGCCGGGATGGCATCGCCCAAATTCATGGAGCCGCCGCCTTCGCTGACATAATTGCGATTCCAGGCAGGCATATCCAGCACCACATCGCCCGTAACGACGGCCTGGCAGCCCAGGCGCGATTCGAGCGTGAGATCGCCGGCGGTCTCGACGCGGTCAAGTTCGTCTTCTTCCATCGGCGAGAGGTTGACCTCTGCGCCAGTCTTCATGTGCACGTGGCAGGTAGTGCAGGCGCAGCTTCCGCCACAGGCGTGTTCGAGCTGAATGCCAAAGTGTAAGGCTACGTCGAGGATGGATTCGGGTTTTCCGTGCTCGTGGTAGGGGAGCTCACCGGACTTGAACTCGACCGTGCGGCCGATATTCAGAAATGTAACTTTGGGCACAACTTTATTGTAGCTTGCGGGTGCTGGCATACTGGTTCTTTCATGTATCATCTCCTCGAAAAACGCATTGCGGAGGCTTTTGCCTCGCGGATTGAATCGCTCTACGGAGTGGCCGGGCCGGCGCAGACGGAGCAGCCTAAACAGGCCTCTTTCGGCGAGATTGCGGTGCCGGCTGCGTTCCAACTCGCGCGCCAGTTGAAGAAAGCTCCGAAGGCTATCGCGGGCGAGTTGTCGGCGGCTGTCGGGTCGATAGAGGGCGTCGCGGCGATAGAAATCGCTGGTAACGGCTACCTGAACCTGCGCCTGGATCGCGGATATTACGCGGCGGGTTTACTGGCCGGTGAAGGCGCGAGGGCGGCGGCGAGCGGCGGGAAGATCATCGTCGAACACACCAACATCAACCCCAATAAGGCCGCGCATATCGGCCATCTGCGGAACGCCATTTTGGGCGATACTTTCGTGCGCATGTTGCGGGCGGCGGGCCGTAACGTCGAGGTGCAGAACTATATCGACAACACCGGGGTGCAGGTGGCTGATGTGGTCGTTGCCTTCCGGCATCTGGAGCACAAGACGCCGGCGGACGTTAAAAAACTGATCGAGACTACCCGTTTCGACTACCTCTGCTGGGATCTCTACGCGCGCATTTCTTCGTATTACGCTGAGCATCCGGAGAGCTTGCAGTGGCGGCGCGACATGCTGCATTTGATCGAGCAAGGTTCGGGCGAGGATGCCCAACTGGGCCAGATGGTGGCCGACGCGATTGTGAAAACCCACTTGGCGACCATGTGGCGACTCAACATTGTATATGACGTGCTGCCGCGCGAGAGTGAGATCCTTCATTTGCAGTTCTGGGCTAGGGCTTTTGAGTTGTTGAAGGAACGCAAGGCCGTCTACTTCGAGACCGAGGGGAAAAACCAGGGTTGCTGGGTCATGCCGGGCTCGGCGTTTCGCGAAGGGTCGGTCGAAGGAGATGACGATAGCAAGGTCATCGTGCGGTCGAACGGGACAGTGACATACGTCGGCAAGGACATTGCCTATCAGTTGTGGAAATTCGGCCTGCTGGGCAAAGATTTTCACTATTGCCGGCGGCACGTGTACCCGAACAGGCATGAGGTGTGGGCATCGACCGTGGATGTGCAGACCGCGGACTCGCCCCACTTCGGCGGCGCCTCCCGGGTGTATAACGTGATCGATTCGCGGCAGTCGTATTTGCAGGATGTGGTCGTAGCGGGGCTGCGCGCTCTGGATTTTTCGGCGCAGGCCGAAAACAGCATCCATTTTTCCTATGAGATGGTCGCGCTGTCGCCGCGGACTTGTATCGAGATGGGGATTGAGCTGTCCGACGAAGACAAGCGCAAGCCATACGTGGAAGTATCGGGACGCAAGGGCCTGGGCGTCAAAGCCGACGATCTGATCGACAAGCTGATCGAGAAAGCTCTCGACGAAGTGACGTCGCGGCATGCTGACGAGCCAGAGGCGTCCCGCCGGCGCGCGGCGACACAGATTGCGGTGGGCGCACTACGCTATTTCATGCTGAAATACACCCGCAATTCGGTGATTGCTTTCGATTTCGGCGAAGCGCTGAGTTTTGAGGGCGAGACCGGGCCGTATGTGCAGTATGCGGCGGTGCGCGCGCGCAACATCCTGCGAAAGCTGGAAGAGCGCGGCGAGAAGCTGCCGGATTTTCGTGCTGAGTTGGCACGGGAAACGCTGGTCCGGCAACTGGCGGATGAGAGCTGCTGGCAGTTGCTGCTGGCGGCCTCGAAAGCGGACTCCGCCATCGAGCGCGCAGTGGTAAGCGGCGAACCGGCTCATATGGCTCGCTATGCGTTCCAACTGGCACAATCCTTTAGCAACTTCTATCACGAGTATCCCGTGCTCTCGGAATCGAACCCCGAAAAGAAAACTTTTCTGTTGTGGATGACCGAGTATTTCAGGGCGCAGCTTGAGCGCACGCTAGGGGTCTTAGGGATAGAAGTGCCTGAATATATGTAGCGTCACTCGGCTTCGCTTTCTGGCGGCGCGCCTGATTTCCGCAGCCAAACGTAACAATGATTGCCGATGCGGCCCGCCGCTTTCGTACGGAAGAGCAGCAGATCCAGATATCGAAAAGGGAATAGCAACCAACCCACCACTCCATGGGCCATCACTCGCCAGGCGCGAAAAGGCAGCAATAGCTTCACGTATTCTAGAACCATCACGAGCACTGTCGCGGTCGGACCCGTGCGCCAGCCCTCCGCGACCACTTCCATCCGGTTCGCCAGCTCCTTGATCCCATCAGGTGTGAACCTTCGATAGTCTCGCGGGTATTCATGGAACGGATGGCAAAACGGAGCCACAATATGCGCGTAGCCTCCGGGCGCGAGCACCCGATAGATTTCGTCCATGACTTTCACTGGATCGCGAACATGTTCCAGAACCGCATCACACTCTACGCGTAAAAAGATGTTGGAAGGAAACGGCAACTGCTCCGCGTCGGCGGCGACATCTACTCCCGGCAGAGCGTAGAGGTCCAGGTTGACGTAACCTTCGACCATGCGGCCGGCGCCCCCGATGTACAGATTCCAGCGACCAAGCGGGAAATTCCGCGGTTCAGCCGGATTCATCACGAACGGCACGGGTGGCTGAATCAGCCGTCGTAAGCGATGGCTCCAGCTACGCGAGACGCGACGCCGGTACAGCGCTTCTAGAGACTTGTCTTTGCTTTCCACGGAAAGGAATTACCAGCATCGCATGCCCCTTAGCCGATGACATCGATCAATAGCCGTACGCCATCCTCATCTGGATACACGCGCACCAGCGATTCCGGCGGGACTTCATTGCCGGCGACCATCGCTGCCAAGGGTTGTGTGAGCTCGCGCAGAATGGTGCGTTTCAACTCACGGGCGCCGTACTCGCTGCTGGTGCCTTTGGCGAGCAGGAACCGGCGCGCGGCGGCGCTAACCTCGAGTTCAAAGCTTCGCTCCGCAAGACGGTTTTCGATGTGGAGTTCGAGCGCCGCGATCTGAATGTCAACGATTCCCTCCAGCGCCCCTGGATCGAGGGGCTGGTAGGTGACGATGGTATCGATTCGGTTCACAAATTCGGGTGTAAAGTGGCGGCGCACGGCTCCCATGCCGATGTAGTGTAGTTTGTTGAGCGATACCCCCGAGGCGTCCGCCGCCAGCGCTTCGAAGCCAAACCCTGGCTTAAGATGGCTGTGCATTTCGCGCGCTCCCAGGTTGCTGGTGAGAAAGATGAGCGCGCGCTCAAAGTTCACGGTAGTGTTGTCGCCAAGCCGCAATAGGGCTTTGTCGAGCACTCCCATCAGCAGTCGTGTCATGCTCGGCGCAGCTTTTTCTATTTCGTCGAACAACACCAGCGAGAGATCTGAGGATTCGCTGGTCACGGATCCCAACTTCTGCTGCGTGAGCATGGGAGGCGTCTCACGATGGCCCAGATAGCCCGGCGGCGCGCCGATAAGTTTCGCGACTTCGTGCTCCATCTGAAATTCGCCGCAATCCACTTTGAGCAGATGCTTCTCGCGTCCGTGCAGCAGATCGGCCAGCGCTTCTACCGTGCGTGTCTTTCCGGTTCCGGTGGGACCCAACAGCAGGAACACTCCCGCGGGCCGGCCTTCCGGCGAAAGGCCCGCCTGGTGCATCTGTACGTAAGGCACGATCTGCGTAAGGGCCTGCGACTGACCGACGACTCGCGCCGACAACTCTCGGAGGAAATCACCAGCGCCGCAATTGTTCAGGCGGGGCTTCGTCGCTATGGGCGGAATCCGCAACGCTGCGCCCTCCTTTAAACTGCCCGATTATAGGTGGCCCGGGGCGGCGGTGCGGGCACCCTTAGACGGGCAAGCCGTTGCGAAATAGGAGCGAACGATGTCGCGGATGCGTGTGCTTGCGTGGCCATCGCCGTAGGGATTGCGGATGCGCGCGCGGCGCGAGTACTCGGCGGCGTCGTCCAGAAGGAGCGACGTTTCGGCGACGATACGAGCAGGGTCGGTGCCGGTAATGCGCGCGGCGCCGGCGGCCACGGCTTCCGGCCGCTCGGTTTTTTCGCGCAGCACCAGGACCGGTTTGCCCAGCGCCGGCCCTCTTCCTGAATGCCTCCGGAATCGGTGAGCAGCACGTGGGCGCGGCGCATTAGATCCACGAAAGGCACATAGGACAACGGCTCGATCAGATGGATCGCGGGCATTCCGCGTAGACGGCGGCCTACGGCGGCCCGCACATTAGGATTGGGGTGGACCGGATAAACGATCTCAAGATCATCGCGTGCGGCGAGTCGGGCCAGCGCATCGCAGATGCCTTCGAGGCCGTCGCCAAAACTCTCGCGGCGGTGGGCCGTGACCAGGATCAGCTTCTTGCGCGGATCGAGTGCGGGAAGGCCCTCGGGCCGCAGCCGGGCGGCGGCCAGCGCGTCACGGGTTTCGAGCA
>JANXXL010000397.1 GCA_025350625.1 Bryobacterales bacterium
TGCGCCCGGCTCGAACCCCATCGACTGATAGAGGGGCTTTCCCATGTCCGACGCGTGCAGCGTCATTCGCGTGACCCGCATCGACGGTTGCGCCTGCTCAATCGCCCTGCGCATCACTGCCTCCGCGTAACCTTTGCCATACGCCTCAGGCAGCGTCGCGACAAAGGCGATGTACATGGCGCCAGGCACTGGCAACACCGCCGCGGAGGTGACCGCCTGCCCGCCGGCATAACCGACATAGGCAAAGCTGTCCTCGCGCCACAGATATAAATTGCAAATGCACTCGAACTGTTCGAGCGGCATGCCGTAAGCGTGCGCGTTAATCGTCGCAAGATCGCGGGCTTCGGCTTCATGCAGCACGCGGCGAAACTCGAGGTCCGGCGGGGCGCGACGCGGGGGCAGCAACCGATCGGCCGCCATCCCGGTCATGTTCAACGCCGGCACGAATCCTTCTTCGGCGGCGATCCGCTCCCAATCCGCAGGCGCCAACGCTTCGCAGAGTCCGAGCATGGAACCATGCGCGCACGATGCGGCGCGCTCTCGTGCCACAGCCAGGACGCCGCGCAAGTCTCGCTCATCCGCCAGCGGCCTATCGAGTACCGACAGGTTCAAAAACGGCAGCGCAACATGACCGAACATCGTCGCGACGCCGCCGGCTTGGTGAATCTTCGCGCCGGGCAACCCGCCCGCCATAAACTTCCAAGCCTCGATCAAGACAGCGACATTTTCCTCAGTTGATAACATTTGTTCTCGCTTCAGGCGCGGCTGCGTGCCTTTGTCGCTCGCCAGTAGTAGGCGGCCCCGGCGCACTGTAAGCCGCCCGTCACGGCGACTATTTTGGCTGTAAACAGCCAGGGATTTTGCAGATCGATAATCGGGAAGACCGACAACACAACATACAGGAGCGTCATCAGAAAGCCGGAGAACGCGGCCGTGCGTACGCCCCAGGATGGCTTTTCGCCGTGCGCCACCAGGGGGATGGCGAACATCGTCAGATACGCCAGAGCATACAAAATTCCACCGGTATTATCCAGCAGCTGAAACGCTTCCTGATTTCCCGTGCCCAGGTTGGCCAGGATCGAGAACCCGACTCCGACCACTCCGGCAAATAGAACCGACCCGACGGGAGTGCGATAACGAGGATCCAAGCGGCTGAACCAGGCGGGGAGCAGGTGATCCCACCCCGCGACCATGGGAAGGCGAATCATCGTGCTGAAGCCCAGCGAATTCTGGGCGAGCAACGCAGCCACTAGCAGAGCAGCGGACCAGGTTGCGAGCGCCGGTGCGCCCAAGTTCAAGACTTGGGTCATAGGGGCCACCAGGTCAATCGATTCGGGACGCACGAAAGTCAATACACTCGCTGTCCCTGCGATGAACATGAGGGAGATGATGGGAGCCGCCAACCAGACGGAGCGCCGGATGGGCTTCGCTGGATCGGCGGCACGGCACTCCCCGGCAAAAATCCCCACTCCATCGAATCCACTGAAGGCGCCAAATCCCATCTTGCCGAGGAGGTTCAGGTTCAGCAGCGAAACGGCGGGAAAAGTGAAGGCCAGGGGCGCTATCGCCGCCGTGCCCTGGAACCAGCGCGGGAGCGCAACAACAATCATAGAGATAAATAGAAATACGATGGCAAAACCACCGAAATTATTCACCCATTTCCCCAGCGCCAAGCCGCGCCAGGCTAACAGCATCAAGCCGATGATGGCGGAAACGCTGATCGCGATAATCGCCGGGCGGCTGGTGGAAATCCAGGCGGCGCCGGGCCCCAGTGCATACGCCGCGTTATCCGCCGCGATCACCCCCGTCTTGCACACAATCAGCAAATTGTTTACCCAGATATTCATTGCCACCAGGAATCCGATCAGTGGGCTGAAACGGAGCTTGGCCCACTGATACAGCCCGCCTTCGAGCGGCATTTCCTTTACGAGGTGGGCGACGACGATGCCGGACGGAATGTAGAACAGCAACACTGCCGGAAGCCAGAACATCGCATGGGAAGAACCCAGCTTCCCTGCGGTACCCACCCAATATAGGCCGACGATGTTGAGAATCTGCATTCCCACCAGATCGATAAGCCGCAGTTCCTTCTTGAGAGCGGTGCTCTCGAGTTCGACCTTGTGTTCACCGGCAAGGAAGCGCTCTTCGTCGGGGGAACCGTCGCGGGACTGCATTTGGCGATGGTAACACCCGGGGTCAACCCCGCTCGGGATCGAGCACCGCGATATAGCCCAGATTGCGGTAGAGCTGCTTGTGATCGAGGCCGCAGCCTACGACGAAGCGGTCGGGAATCTCGAAGCACCGGAAATCGACGGGGACCTGGACGATGCGGCGCACCGAACGGTCGAGCAGCGTGCAGATTCCGAGGGACCGGGGGCCGCGCCCGGCCAGGGTCTGCAAAAGATAACGGGTGGTGAAGCCGGTGTCGACGATGTCTTCGATCAGTAGCACGTCCTCATCGTGGATCGGCTCGTCGAGATCCTTGGCGATTCGGACCAAACCAGGGGTGGGGCCGCGCGACGGCCCGCCAAAACTCGAAATCGCCAGAAAGTCGATTTTGAGCGGGATAGTTATTGCGCGGGCCAGTGCCGTCAGGAAAAAAACCGACCCTTTGAGGACCGCAATCAGCTTGAGATCGCGTCCGCGATATTTGTCGCTTATTTCGGCGGCCACTTCCGCGATGCGCGCCGATACCTGCTCTTCCGTGAATAAGATGCGCTCCAGGTTTTCCGGCGCAGGGGTCATGAGGCCACCATTTTCAGGCCGTACTTAAATACCAGATCCTGGAAATCTTTTTGGTAGAACACCTGGATGTTGATGTGAGGATAAATGGCGCGAAGCAGTTTTACCTTGCGGTTTTTTTTGGTCACCAGCGACTGCTTCATGGTGGTGAGTTCCACATAGAGATCGAGTTCCGGTAAGTAAAAATCTGGCGTGAAAGCTTCCGTGACTCCGCCGTCCTTGTCCCATTGCAGGGGGAAACTGCGCGGCTCGTACTCCCATTGGATGCGGTAAAAATCGAGCAAATTGGCGAACATTTCTTCGCTGGGGTGACTGAAGCTGGCCCGCGTTACGCGCGCACGGCGGGCGGGGACGATCCCGCGTTTCGAGAGTTCGAGCCGGGTTTCAAATTCGATTTCATCCGCGTCGTTGGGAGAGAGTAGGCCTTGTTGGTCCAACCGCCGGGCGGTGGCTGCTGCCAGCATCTCGACCGCTTGCGCAGCGTCCATATTCGCCAGGTTCAGCGTGAGGTCGAAAGCCGTGGGGTCGGCCGAGGACCTGCCGAAGCGCGCTTTGCGCACGCGCTTATGTTCGGCGTCGAGTTCCCTGAGACGCGACTGTGCCGCCGGCTTTTCGAGGCGCAGATCCAGAATGAGATTGCCGGTGCGGTGCTCGTCGATAGTTGTGATACGCGTGCGCAGCAGCCAGGGCGCGGGCCGGAACAGGTGTTCCGATCCATCGAGAGCGACCAGTAGAGGGTGTTCTCGCGCCAACCGGGCCAGCATCGCTACCGCTGCAGCGCCCCAAGACCGCGCGGGTAACGGGGTCTCGCCAAATTCCTCGGTCATCCATTGCGCCAGGCGCGATTCGGCGACCAACTCGAATCCCAGGAGTTGCGCCACACCGCGCGCTACTTCTTCCCAGCGCGACGCCGGGTCACCCGAAATCGTAAGCACTGCCATCCGCTACATTGTCAGAATATCAGTCCCGCTCGCGGCGTCTATAAGCGCCGCACTTGCTGATCCATGACGTGGGCCAGCAGTTCTTGAATCGTGTGGCACGAACGCGGTGGGCGGAGTGCGGGTGCCAGCTCGGATAGCGGCTCGAGAACAAAACGGCGATCCGCCATTCTAGGATGCGGTATTTCCAGGCCGGCCGCGTGGATCACGGTATCGCCGAACAGCAGGAGATCCAGGTCGATGACGCGCGGTCCTTTATCCATAGTGCGCCGACGGCCCATTTCCTGCTCGATTCGCAGCAGCCGCGCCAATAGCTGGCGTGGGAAGAGCGTGGTCTCTGCGGCAACCACCTGATTTAGAAACCAGGGTTGATCGAGGACTTCGCGCGGCGCAGTCTCGTAGATGGACGAGGCGCGAGTAAGGCGCACATGGGGCGATACAATTCGCTCCCGCGCGAGCAGCAGGTTCTCAACACGATCCCCCAGGTTGGAACCCAGCGCGATGTAGACGGTTTTCAAGGCAGTTTTCTTAAAACAGGGCGCCCTGCGAGCCGCCCCGGCGGCGTGCGATGCCGAAGTATTCGAAGCCGCGTTCCGTGCCCACGCGGCCGCGCGGAGTGCGGTCGAGAAAACCCAGTTGCATCAGATACGGTTCGTAGACTTCTTCGATGGTGCCAGGTTCTTCGTCAATCGAGGCTGCGATGGTGCTTAGCCCCACCGGGCCGCCGCCATATTTTTCGAGCACCGTGAGCATGATCTTCTGGTCGATTTCATCCAGGCCGTGGCGGTCCACTTCCAGCAGGTTCAGCGCTTTCTCGGCGACGTCCGCATCCACGTGCCCGTTGGCGCGCACCTGCGCATAATCGCGCACGCGGCGCAGCAGACGATTGGCGATGCGGGGAGTACCGCGGCTGCGCCGTGCAATCTCTTCCGCGCCGGCTGCGTCGATTTCAACGTCGAGCAGATTGGCGGAGCGCCGTACAATGTGCGCCAGTTCCTCGACGCCGTATGGATTCAAGCGCAAAACGAGTCCGAAACGGCCGCGCAACGGAGCGCTGATGATCCCCTGCCGCGTGGTGGCGCCGATAGCCGTGAACGGTTTGATGTCCATGGCTACCGTGCGCGCGCCGGGGCCAGTGCCGATCAGGATATCCATGCTGAAGTCTTCGAGCGCCGAGTAGATCATCTCTTCGACAT
Source organism: Bryobacterales bacterium (assembly GCA_025350625.1). Taxonomy (GTDB): domain Bacteria; phylum Acidobacteriota; class Terriglobia; order Bryobacterales; family Bryobacteraceae; genus Palsa-187. The sequence goes on from JANXXL010000397.1 coordinate 4,877, forward strand.
CCGGCTGCAGGCGATGGATTTCGTCGATGAAGAAGACTTCGCGCTCCGCTACGTTGCTGAGGATGCCCACCAGGTCCAGTTTTTTCTGCAAGACTGGCCCGGAAGTTTGCTGCATGCCGACGCCCAACTCGGCGGCGATGATTCCGGCGAGCGTGGTTTTTCCCAAGCCCGGTGGGCCGTACAACAACACATGGTCCATGGCTTCGCCGCGCAGGCGGGCCGCTTCAATGGCGATGGCAAGCTGTTCTTTGAGCTTGGTCTGGCCGGCGAAATCCGCCAGCCTCACGGGCCGGAGCGCGGTTTCGAACTGGCGCTCTTCCTCGCGCAGCGACGCCGAAACGATGCCCTTTTCCATGCAGCTTCAGTCTAGCGAACTAATTTCAGCGCGCGGCGGAACAAGGCGTCGAAATCATTGGATTCGTTTGCGGAGCGGGCCTTGTTCACCGCTGCTTCGGCCGAGCCGCGCGTAGCTCCGAAATTCATCAGCGCCGAGATCACGTCCTCTTCCGTGGTACTGAAGGCGCTCTTAGGAGTGCCGGTACCGGACTGTGACGCCCCTAGCGGTCCCAGTTTGTCGCGCAGTTCCAGGACCATGCGCTCCGCCGTTTTCTTCCCGACACCCGGAATGCGTACCAGTTGCTCCACTGCGCCGGAGCGGATCGCGGCCACCAGATCCTCGGTAGTCAGGCCGCTAAGCGCCGTTATAGCAAGCTTGGGTCCGATCCCGCTCACCGCGATTAGTTTTTCGAAGAGCGCCTTGTCGTCCTTGGTGATGAAACCGTAGAGCGCCAGGATGTCTTCGCGCACGTGCTGGTAAATGTGCATGCGCACCGGCGCGCCCTGATCTGGAAGCGAGGAGTAGACCGAGACCGGAATCGTAACCTCGTAGCCCACCCCGTGCACGTCGATCACTATCTGGTTAGGATGCTTTTCAAGGAGCGAGCCGCGCAGGTGCGAGATCATTAGAACTTAGGATATTATGCGACGACGTTTTTTTGTTGAAGACATTCGCAATGGACATGCCGAGATTGCTGGCGACGACGCTCGCCACCTCACACGGGTGCTGCGCGTGGAGGCGGGCCAGCGCTATGAGATATCCGATAATCATGCCGTGTACCTGGCCGAGATCGAGACCGCTCGCAAGGAACGCGTGATCTTCCGCACGCTCGAAAAGCTGCCGATGATCGAGCCGCCCGTACACATGACGCTTTGCGCTGCGATCGTCAAATTCGACCACTTCGAATGGATGATCGAGAAGGCCACCGAGCTGGGCGTGTCCCGGATCGTGCCGCTGATCAGCGTGCGCACGGAACGCGGATTGGATAAGGCGGCTCCCAAACGTCTGGAACGCTGGCGGCGCATCGGACTCGAAGCCAGCCAGCAATCGCGGCGCGCGCATCTTCCGGAAATTGCCGAGCCTGCCCGGTGGCGGGATGCGCTCGAAACACGAGCGGATTATTGCTATGCGTTGGACGAAAATACTACCAATCCGTTGCCCGCGGCGTTCCCGGCGCAACGGCGAACGGACGATTCCGTGGTTCTGCTGATCGGCCCCGAAGGCGGCTGGACGGATGAAGAACGATCCGAATTTACAGCATCTGGATGGGTTGCGGTTTCGCTCGGTCCATCGATTCTGCGCGCGGAAACGGCGGCGTTGGCTGCGATTGCCGTAGTGAGCGTGGCGTGGCTCCCGGTGGGGGTTGCTACACTGGAGCCTTGATTCACCGCCTGGTCTTAGAAAACCTCAAGCATCGTCCGGTGCGAACTCTGCTCAGCGCGGTGGCGATCGGGGTTCAAGTCACTATGATCCTGACGCTAGTGGGCGTTAGTGAGGGCGTGTTAGGGGACATCGCAGCGCACTCGCGCGGCACTGGCGCGGATATTCTGGTTCGGCCCCCGGGCAGCTCAGTGTTGGCGTTTTCGGGTGACATGCCACAGGGGATTGTCGGACTGGTCCGCAAGGAGCCGCACGTGGTGCAGGCCACCGGCACCAAAGTCCAGTCGGTTGGGAATTTCGATTCCATCACTGGTATTGATCTCGACGAGTTCAATCGTATGAGCGGAGGATTGCGCTACCTTGAAGGCGGTCCATTCACGGGCCCGGACGACATGGTCATTGATGACGTCTATGCGGGCGCCCACAAGTTGCACGCCGGCGACACGGTTGACCTGGGACTCAAATGGCGGGTGTCGGGAGTAGTGCAATCCGGCAAGCTGTCGCACATGTTCGTGCAGTTGCCCTCGCTGCAGGAAAAATATTCCGCCAAGGACAAGGTCAGCGTCGTCTATGTAAAAATTGACGATCCGAAAAACTTGGCCACGGTGATCGATTCACTCAAAAGCAAACTGGAAGACTACAAGGTTTTTTCCCTGGATGAATTTGTTTCGCTTATTTCGGTGGACAGCATTCCGATTCTTAAACGCTTTACCCGAGTGGTGATCGGACTCGCGGTGGTGGTGGGTTTCCTGGTGGTGTTTTTGTCGATGTATACCGCGGTTTTGGAACGGACCCGCGAAATCGGCATTCTGAAAGCTCTGGGCGCTTCGCCGGGCTACATCATGACCATTCTCTTACGCGAAACGTTTTTGTTGGCGGTGGTGGGAGCGATAGTCGGCATTCTGATGAGTTACGGCACGCAGGCCATCCTGCGGGTGTCCGTGCCGACTATGCCGATGCTGATCGCCCACGCGTGGTGGCCGTGGTCGGCATTGATCGCGTTGACGGGCTCGCTGATCGGCGCGATTTACCCGGGCCTCAAGGCTGCGCGACAGGACGCCATTGAAGCTCTGGCCTACGATTGAGATCCCGCTGAAACGATGATTCAAATTCGGGACTTGAAGAAGACTTATCGTGTCGGCGAGATCGATGTGCACGCGCTGCGCGGCGTGAATCTGCAGGCCGAGCGCGGCGAGTTTCTGGCGGTGGTGGGCCCCAGCGGATCGGGAAAATCGACGCTGTTCCACATTCTGGGCGGTCTTACGCCGCCGACCTCGGGCAGTATCCACATAGACGGCCGCGATCTGCTGGCCATGACTGAGGCCGAGCGCACCAACCTGCGCAAGACCGGCGTCGGTTTCGTGTTCCAGAAATACAATCTGCTGCCGACTTTGACCGCAGCCGATAACATCGAGATCGCCCGCGACATCGCCCACCAGAAAGGTCCGCTGGATCCGAAGTTCGAAGAAATTTTAAATCTGCTCGGCCTCAAGGGCCGCTTGCACCATAAGCCCCGCGCTCTTTCCGGAGGCGAACAGCAACGTGTAGCGATTGCACGCGCGATCGTCAATCATCCGGCAATTCTACTGGCCGATGAACCCACCGGCAACCTGGACACCGAAAATTCGGAAGCGGTGCTGGGCCTGCTGCGCGATCTGAATACGCGGCTTGGCCAGACCATCCTGATGATCACCCACAACCCGGAAGCTGCGGCGTACGCACATCGGATTGTGAAGATGCGAGACGGGCGCGTCGTCGAGTAAAACGGGAACCTTTCGTTGCGTGCGGTGTCTATGAGTGCATGTTCGAGCAATCCATGCTGCTCTCTTCCGCTCCGGGCAAGAAAGCCGGGGCGCTCGCCGCCTCGCTTACGGCGCAAACTTTCGCTCTCGGCACGCTGTTGCTAATCCCGTTGATTTATACGGACCGGCTTCCTTTCGCACAACTCCAGTTACCTACGTTTCTGCCGCCGCCACCGCGTCCGGAACTTCCCAAACCTGAGCCGGCGCTTCGCCGGCGTGCAATACCGAGAGTGTGGAATCCCTATGTTTCTCCCACCACCATTCCACCGCTCAATCGGCAACCGGACCTGATCGAGAATGCCCCAGGACTGCTTGACCGCATCGATTCGGGGCCGCCTACTCTATCTATGCCCAACATGGTCGCCATCCCGATGGTTGCACCGCCGCCTTTGCTGGCGCACGCCGTCGACACGACGCCCAGCAAGCCTATAGCAGTTCCAAGCGACATTCAATCCGCAAAATTGATTCACAAAGTGATTCCCGCTTATCCCAATCTTGCCCGGATCAGCCGCATCTCGGGTACGGTGCGATTGCAGGCAACGGTATCGCCCGAAGGAACCATTGAGAAGTTGGAAGTAATCAGCGGGAACCCACTGCTGGTGCCAGCCGCGGTGGATGCGGTCCGCCAGTGGATCTACCGGCCCACTATTCTGCACAATATTCCGGTCGAAGTCATTGCACCGATCGATGTGATCTTCACGCTGTCACAATAATGCGCTTCCACTTCTTTCCTGCGCGGACGGTATAGGTTCCGGGTTCGGCGTGGAACACGATGCCGGTTCGCACGCCGTCGATTTCGACTGCTCCGGCCTTGATCAGCCGCTCGGCGTCGGTTCGTGTCCCCGCGAGCTCAATGGCATGCAGCATTTGAGGAACGCGAAGATCCCCGGCTGAGCCGTAGTTGACGACCGCGATGTCGGAAGGCTCCGCGCCCTGCCTTACCTCGCGATTAAAGTCGCCGAGCGCTTGCGAGGCGTCCGCCTGTGAGTGGAAATCGGCGACAATGCGGCCGGCCAGCTCCATCTTCACGCCCATGGGTTCGCGCTGCTTCAGTGCGGAGATTTCAGGCAGCGATAAATCCGTCAGCAACTCCCAATACCGCCACATGAGGTGATCGCTGATCCCCATAACTTTGCGGAACATGATCTTCGGCGGCTCGGTGATGCCGATGTAGTTGTTCTTCGATTTCGACATCTTCTCGACGCCGTCGGTGCCTTCGAGCAGCGGTGTGGTCGCGACGATCTGCGGTGGCTGATCGTAGTCGCGCTGCAGCTCGCGCCCTACCAGAAGGTTGAACTTCTGATCTGTTCCGCCCAACTCCACGTCGCAGGCTAGCATCACGGAATCGTAACCTTGTGCCAATGGATAAAGGAGTTCGTGCATGGAAATGGGTGTGCCGTCCTTCAGACGGTTAGTGAAGTCATCGCGCTCGAGAATCCGCGCCACGGTGTATTTCGAGCACAACCGGATCATGTCTTCGAATTTCAATTTGTCTAGCCAGTCGCTGTTGAAGCGAATCTCGGTTTTATTCGCGTCCAGGATTTTGAAAACTTGCGCCTTGTAGGTTTCAGCGTTGCGGATAATATCGGCGCGAGTCATCGGAGGACGCGTCACGTTGCGGCCGGTGGGGTCGCCGATCAAACCGGTCATATCGCCGATCAGGAAAATGACGGTGTGGCCTAGATCCTGAAAGTGCTTCATTTTTCGCAAAAGCACGGTGTGGCCCAGATGCAGATCGGGAGCGGTAGGATCGAAACCGGCCTTCACCCGTAAGGGACGCCCGGTCTTGGCGGCTTCCGTGAGGCGCGCTCTCAAATCTTCTTCGCGAATGATTTCCGAGAAACCTTTGGTGAGATAGGCGAGTTGTTCCGGGACGGGAGCAAAGGACACTTTACAATTGTAAACATGAAGGCGCTTGTGCTTATGACTTCATTCATCTCCATGGCTGCCGCGCAGACGCTGGCGGACCGCTTTTTCGACGAATACTACTTCCCGTTCAACCCGACATCTGCCACCGCCGCCGGAGTTCATCAGTACGACGGCCAGATCGAGGATTATTCCAAAGCGGGAGTCGCCGCGCGCGTCGCCAAGCTCAAACACTTCGAGGCTGAATTCGCCAAGCTGCCGGCTGAACCCGACCGCGATCTAGTGCTTTCGAGCATTCGTGCGAGTCTGCTGGAGTACGAGACGGTTCGCAGCTGGGAGCGAAATCCGGACATCTATTCGAGCGGAATCACCAGCAGCGCGTTCATCATCATGAACCGGACTTTTGCGCCGCCGGAGGCGCGGCTGCGTTCGCTGATCGAGCGTGAGCGAAAAATGCCGCCGGTGCTTGCCGCAGCGCGCGCAAACCTGAAGAATCCGCCCAAAATCTACACCGAGATTGCGATTGAACAAGCGCCGGGAATGATCAGTTTTTTTCAGAAAGATGTCCCGCTAGCTTTCAAAAGTGTGACAGACCAGAAGCTTCTGACGGAGTTTCGAACGGCCAATGACGCAGTCATTAAAGCATTGCATGAGTATCAGGGCTACCTCCAAACCGACGTCCTGCCGCGATCGAACGGCGACTTTCGCATGGGCGCACAGACTTACTCCAGGAAACTTCTGCTGGAAGAAATGGTGGATATCCCGCTCGACCGGCTATTGGCAATTGGCTACGCAGATCTGCGCGCCAATCAAAACAAATATCGTGAGACCGCTGCGCTGATCGACAAGAGCAAAACGCCTCAGCAGATTCTCGCGGCCGCGCAGAAAGATCATCCGGCGCCGGATAAGCTGCTCGACGCATTCCGTAACACCTTAGTCAGCTTGCGGGACTTCGTGATTGCCCACAAGCTTATGACAATTCCGTCCCCCCGGCTGCCTGTTCTTGAAGAGACGCCGCCGTTCATGCGCGCGACCACCTTCGCCTCCATGGATACTCCGGGCCCTTTTGAGACCGTGGCGAAGGACGCGTTCTTCAATGTGACGATTCCGGAAAAGGACTGGACTCCGCAGCACGTCGAGGGATTCATGGGTCAATTCAATTGGGGTACGGTTCTCTCCACTGCGATCCATGAGGCCTATCCCGGCCACTACGTACAGTTTCTGTGGATGCATCAAGTTCCTTCGCGTGTGCGCAAACTGTTGGGCGCGAATTCGAATGCGGAAGGGTGGGCCCACTATTGCGAGCAGATGATGCTCGACGAAAAATATTCAACCGATCCAAAAATGAGGCTGGGCCAGCTTCAGGACGCACTCTTGCGCAATGCCCGATACATTGTAGGTATTGAGATGCACACCGGGAAACGGAGCTTTGAGCAAGCCGTCGACTTCTTCGAAAAAGAAGGCTACCAGACGCATGAAGTGGGTGTTGTCGAAACCAAGCGCGGCACTTCCGATGCTACCTATCTGTATTACACGCTGGGCAAGCTGCAAATCCTGAAGCTGCGGGAAGATTACAGAAAAATGCGCGGTAGCCAATTTTCGCTGCAGGAATTCCACGATCGCTTTCTGAAACAGGGCTTTCCGCCTGTCAAGATAGTGCGTAAGGAGATGCTGGGCGACGATTCTCCGACGCTGTAAAGCGCTTAGACCACCACATCGACCGGCAGCGGAGGCAGATCGCGGCGGCCGATGTTCAGCTTGATATGGTGCAGTCCCGGGCCTATTTGCTCAGGCAAGCGGAAGTGCACCTGGTAGCGCTGCGGGCGCGGGTCGATACAAATTTTTTCGAGATCCTCGACGGGCTGTCCTCCCATCTGCACTTGGATGTCGGAAGGATGCGCGATTTCCTCCAGCGTCAGGGTCACGATGCGATTCTCAATGCACCGGGGCGCCCCTACTACGCGCGGGATGGGCGGGCCGGGAGGAATGACGCGAAGAGTAGCCGGCTCCGATAAAGGGCGATCCAGCCAGAAGAGTTGAACCGGGAGCAGACCGGTAGCCTCCAGTTCCGGCAGGTCCACGCGAATCCGCTGCTGCCCGTCGCGGTCGGGCGCGCCGACCGATGTGATGGTTCCGAACGAGCTGCCGATGGTGGCGCGTAAATGATTGAGGCCCGCGTCAGGCGGCAGATTCCCGGCGCGAATGGAGATCGCGGCAAAACGTCCGCGGCAGGGAGCGACCGGCTCAAAGCTGCTGGCGTTGGTGATTTTGTGTATCTCCACCGTCAGCGTATCTCCCAAAGCGGAGATCTTTGCTGCGAGACCGGCAGACCAACTGGCAGGCTGCCTGCGCCAGGTAGTCCACATGGATTGGGTCGAGACGCCGTCGAGCGTCAGCACTTGAAAATCGTGCGCTTCCGCGAATTCCAAAATGTCGTGCGAGCGGAGCTGTGCCCCGGTCCATTGGTCAAACGCCTGGCTGCCTGCGGAGCCGTTGAATTGCATCCGCACCAAGCCGCCGGGCCGCACCACGCGATGGATTTCGCGCAGGAACGCAAGCACCAGCTCCCGGCTTGGAATATGCGGGAAGAGGTCGAACGAATATGCGAAATCGAACGACTGGTCCGCAAAATCTTCCAGACTGGTTCCGCGGATCTGGTGCGGACGCGCGTTCGGGATGTCCAGCAGATTTTCGCGCGCTTGCCGGATGAAATCGGCCGAGACATCGACCCCGTGGATTTCAAGAAAGTGCCGGCTCATCGGCCGCATCAGGCGTCCGGAGCCGCATCCGATTTCGAGCGCGCGCCAATTGCCGCGCTCTTCGGCCTTCAGGCGGTGAAGCTCGGTTTCGAGATCGTTAATCACTCCGGTGGCGGCCGCCAGGAATTCCGCGTCGCTTTGGCTGCGACGCCCGAAGGCTACGTAATAGCTGGCGTCAACGGAAGCTTCTGGGCGCTCGGAATCAGGCACAAGGACTACTTGCGGCTGGAGTAGCGGTCGAGTTCCATCAATAGTGCGGCGGCCGCCTTGGGGGGCGCCACCGATCCCTCGACAATTTCGCGGTTCTTGAGGGTCTTGCCATAAAGCTCGACGTTCCAATCCGTGTCTTCACGCAAGGTAGCGCCGTTCAGAGCGATGCCGGCAAAGAGCCCGCGCGCGCGCGACCAGGTCAGGATTTCGGCAGTCAAGCGGGCGTCGGTTTCCGCTTGCGCGACTCGCCCCACGGGCCCGGCGGCGACGGTAGCGTCCCCACCCAAGGTGAACTTACTCGAAAGCAGGCGATCGACGCCTTTTTCATTCATCACCAGCATGAAGACGTCCATTTCGGAGCCTCCGATCTGGAAGCCCACGCTGCCCCCCTCGATGCGAATCGCGCCGGGAGCGGACCAGCCCACGCCGCTTTTCTTGCGGCAGGAGAGGAAACCTTTGCCGTACTTGCCGCCCACGATGAATGCGCCCTTCTTCAAATCGGGAACGATGACGATGCACTCCGCCTTGCTCAGGAGATCCTGCGGGATGGATTTATCGGGAATTCCCATCACTTCCCGAAAGGCTTGCGCGGCGCTTTGCAGGCGCTTGGGCGCGTCGGAAGCGGCGGAAACCGTGAAAGGCAACAGGACCGCGCCGGCCAGCAGCGCGCTAAACATTTTCGTTCTCATTGGAATAGCCTCCCGTTAAATGTACTGGTACTTTACCAATGATGCCAGATCGGGGATCGCGTTTCACGTTTCCTTCTCCATGATGCTTGATACTTCGGCATAGCGCACGCCGTACACGCGGCGAATCACGCGGCAGATTTCAGCGGCCACTCGTTCGGGCCGTTCTTTATCTTTTTGCGAATCCGGCAAGTCCAGTTCGACTTTGATGTAAACATGGGTCCGCGACATTTCCCGATGATACGATAGGGGTGTCAAGCGGTGAACATTCCTTGCAAACTATGCGAAAAAAGACGCGCGCGAAGGCAGTGTCCCGGCGTGGAAGGCGAAATTTGCGCCCAGTGCTGCGGTTCCGCGCGCGAGAATACGATTGATTGCCCAGGCTCCTGCGAATACTTCCGGGGAGCGCGGTTTCACGAACAGCCACCCGCGATTCCCGAGGATCAAGTGCCGAACAAAGACATTCGGTTGAGCGAGACATTTCTGCGCGAGATGGAGCCGCTAGTTTATGCCCTGGCGTTGGCTTTGAGGCGTGCAATCGAGAGTGGCCACGCAGTTGATTCGGACGCGCGGGAGGCGCTCGACGCGGAAATCCGCACCTATCGCACGCTAGAAGCGGGCTTGATCTATGAGAGCCACCCAGCCAACCCGTACGCGGCGGCGATTCAACACAAGCTTCGTGATGCGGTGGTAGAACTGCGCAGGGAACTGGCCGCGCAAACGGGCATGCACACGCTGCGCGATGCGGACGTGCTGGGTGTCCTGGTGTTTTTGCAGCGGCTGGAGATGCAGTATAGCAATGGCCGGCCGCGGGGGCGGGCGTTTCAGGACTTCCTGGCGTGCTATGTGCCGGAGCTTCCAGTGCCGGCGGTGCTCACGTGACGTCGAAAGGGTACGTCGTGTTCGGCCACGGGTCGAGCGTCGAATCAGCTAATGACGCGGTGCGGGCGATGGCGGCGGAACTGGCTCGCCGCGCGGGGTACGACGCCGTGGAAACGGCGTTTCTCGAATCCGGAAAGCCGGACTTGCGGGGAGCCATAGATAGCTTGGCGAGTCGCGGGGTTGCGCATGTGATCGTCATCCCCTACTTCCTCACGCTGGGGATACACCTGCAGCGGGATCTGCCGCGTCTGGTGGACGAACTTCGCGCGGTTCATCCTGGAATGAGGATTGAAGTAACCCCGCCTTTGGACGGCCATCCGGCATTGATGGAAGCCCTGCTGGGGCGCGCGGCTGCGGGGGAAGGGAAGCTCGGTGGAAGCGAAACTGATTGAGTGGGTGGAGATCGCGCCCGGTGTACGGCACTTTATTTTCGAGGCGCCGCGACTCGCGCGGCTGGATTTCATACCGGGGCAATTCGTGTCGCTCACAGATTCGGTAGACAGCCGGGCGATTACGCGGGCATATTCGATCGCATCGGCCCCGGGCGCCGGCAACCGTTTCGAATTGTGCCTGAACCGCGTCGAGGATGGCACGTTCACACCGCATCTGTTTGATCTTTCCCCGGGAGATGCGGTCGAGATGCAACCGCCGCTAGGCACGTTTACGCTGCGCCAGCCATTGCGGGATTCGCTCTTAGTGGCCACTGGAACCGGCATCGCGCCCTTTCGCTCGATGCTGAAAATCGCGCTTCAGCCGGGGTCGCCGGCCTTCACGCTGTTGTTCGGCGTGCGCTTTGAATCGCACCTGCTGTATCGTGAGGGATTCGAAGAGATGGAGCAAGAGTTTCCGCAATTTCATTTTTGGCCGACGCTGACGCAACCTGGTCCGGATTGGCGCGGCCGCACGGGTCGCGTGCAGACGCACTTGATGGAAGCGATTGCCGGGCGGAAGGATGTCGATATCTACCTGTGCGGCTTGCGCCCCATGGTGGATGACGTGCGGCAGATCCTTAAGGGCATGGGCTTTGACCGCAAACAGATCCGCTACGAGAAATACGACTGATGGGACGCACCCTCTCGCTGGCCTTGGCGGTGGTGTTCATTTTCGCAGCGGTGGCGGCGATCATGCTGAAGGTGATGCCTGCGCCTCTCAAAGATAGCGATTATCTGATCATCGGCTCGGTAGCCACCATGGTTTCGCTGCTGATGTTGTTCCTGCTGGTGGTGGTGACATCCGGAAAGGGTGCGAGCGTATTTTTCAAGCGGCGGAAGCGCCATTAAAAACTGTCCTTTCCGAATTCGATGTGCAGGCGCAAGCTCCAGACCCAGACGGGACCGCGATCCTGGTTATAGGCGGGATTGGCAACGTGCTGAAGGTCGAGCGTAGTGAAAAAGCCGGGGAAGAGCCGGGCGTTGTAATAGGTTTCCCAGACATACTCCGGTCCGTATTGGAGCGCCCCGTCGCCGATCAGGAAGTCTTTGCCGCCGCGCGCTAGATATGATGCGTGCACACCGGAGATGCCGCCGACTGTGAGTGCGCTGGCCGCCACATCATGCGGGCGCTTCCAGCGTGTACCGGCGATCGATACTCCACCACTCGCAAGACGGTCCATTGCCGTGAACGCGAAGCTTTCTGTCTTCCCGTCGCTCCAGCCCAATCGCGCGAATACTCCGACATCCTTCGTGATCTCCTGTTCGAGGTTGATACCCCCGCCGTATTTTAAGCGGCCGGGATGGCGGGTGGCGGTCACGTCGGGCGTAGCGTGGTTGATTTCGCTCAATCGGAGTGCCTCGGCATATCTCCCCGAATCGGTATGCAGCCAGGAGCCCATCAGCCGGAGGACGCCCGCATGGCCGGCGGGCGCATAACGCAATTCGCCCTCCACCATATCTCCGCGATCGCGCAGCAAACGCCGGTCGAAGCGCAGACCGTTCGCCGTTTTTGGTTCCGCGGCACTTCCGTAACGGAGGGACCAGCGTTTGGTGTGGAACTCATGAATCCAGCCCCAGGTATAGCCGCGCGTATCGGCTGGATAATCCCAAGCGCCGTTATACATGGTGGCCCAACCCATGAATTGGGTGCGCGGATCGTGCGAGTAGCGGTTGTTGTCGAAAAAATCGGTGACCGTGAAACGGCCTCCGGTAATGCTGTAACGCGTCATCGGTCGCGAGCCTGCAAGCTGGTTTTCAGAACTGGTGAAGGTTTCGCGTTCGCTCCCGAACCCGAAGTCCTGCGTAAAGTAGGCTCGCGCGAGATAGGGTTTGGGGGTCGCTGAAGCCACACGCGGCAGCTCGCCGTTGGGAAAGTTCGCGATTCCGTTCACCGCGCTGAAGCCGCGGCCGCCGGCAATTTCCGGATCGACGTAAATCTGAGTGTTACGGCCGAGTTTAACGCCGAGAAACAGCGTGGTGGTGAGTGAGACATCCCACTCCGACTGATTTTGAAGACTGAAGTCGCCCGCGTATGGTGACCGGAAAGTGCCATGATGATCGCCAATGGAAGTCGCTTGAAAGTAGAGATTCCAGCGCTCGGCAACTGGAGGATCAGCGGGGGTGTCTTGTCCCACCAAGCGAACGGAAAGCAGAAGGAACAGGAAAAGGAACACGCGCTATTATCATCTTCGCATCTGCATCAACGAGTTTGGCGGAGTTCCACTTGTTTATAGACCGCGCGAGCGTCGTTAAATGTGGGGAAGGATAGTCCCGGTTGCTTGGCCGCGGCGGTGCCGGTGGCTACTCCCCAGCGAAGAGCCTCCGAGAAGGATTTCTTTTTTTCCATGCTCCATGCGAAGGCCGCGCCGAGCGCGTCGCCCGCCCCAATGGGGCACAGGGCTTCGATCCGTGGCGGGATGGCTTCGAATACTCCTTCGGGGGAGGACCCGATAGCCCCCCGCGCGCCCAGCGAGAGAATTACATTTTCCGGTCCCATGGCCTGCATCACATCGACGGCCTCCAGGCATTGCCCGCGAGTGATCAGCGCACGGCTAAGCAGGCGCTCGGCTTCGTGCTGATTGGGCATGATGACGGTGGGCTTCGCTTCGAGAGCGTGTTGCAGCGCCTCACCGTCGGTATCAAGCAGTGTCTTTACGCCGTGGCTCTTGGCCATTTCAATGATTTCGCAATAGTAGTGCGGCGGCACGCCGGGCTGGATGCTGCCGCAAATCATGAGCCACTGCGTTTTCGCAAGACGGCCTTCCACTTTCTTCTTGATTTCCTTAAGTTCACTCGCCTCGAGGGGCGCTCCGCGCTCATTCAGCTTCACGGTGAGGCCATGTTTATCTGAAATCGTCAGATTCGTGCGGGTCTCGGCGCGGACATGCACGATGTCGCTCGTAAAACCCAAGGTGCCCAGCAGTTTTTCGATGCGCTCGCCGGCGGAGCCGCCTGCGGTCAGCACAGCCACGGTTTTCCCGCCAAAGGCGTGGACCACCTGGGACGCATTAATGCCCCGGCCACCCGCGGCTTCGCTTCGGTCCAGTATGTAACCGCGGTCCTCGAAGACGAGGCGGTCCGCCGTAATAATGCGATCAACGGCTGGATTGATAGTGAGCGTGAGGATCAAGTTAACATGGTAACCTGACCAGCGAAGAGCATTCCGCTGCACAATTCCGCGCGCTGGCGGCGCTCGCCTGCGTGTGTTTTTTCTGGGGCACCACGTATTTGGGTATCCGCGTGGCGCTGGAATCGTTTTCGCCGGCGATGTTGATGTGCTTGCGGTATTCGATCTCGGGCGGTGCTTTGCTGATCGGCGCGCTAGTGGCAGGCGCGCGCCTGCCAACGATCCGGGAAGCGCGACAGACAGCTTTTAACGGCCTTTTAACCATCGCAGTCGGCACCGGATGCCTGGCTTATAGCGAGCAATGGATCCCCAGCGGCATGGCGTCGCTATTCGCCAGTCTGCAACCTTTCTGGCTGGTAGGAACGGAAGCGCAGACGCCGGGCGGCGAGCGGCTGCACTGGCCGTCGATCGGCGGAATGCTGGTTGGGCTGGCCGGGGTAGCTCTGCTCATGACACCGGACGCCTCCGCCAGTCGAAGCGTGGGAACTCGATCGATGCTGGGCGGATTCTTTCTGATGCAATTCGGCGGGGCATTGTGGTCGGTAGGATCCATCTGGCAGCGGAGGATGGGAAGCCGTGTGCATCCCTTCGTGAGCGGGGGAGTCCAGCAACTCGCTACGGGAATCGCATTCGCAATTCCGGCGCTTCTCGACGGACGGCACGAAGTGTGGAACAGCAAAGGTTGGTTTGCAATACTCTACTTGGCCGTTTTCGGGGGAATTGTCGGCTACAGCGCCTTTATCTATGCGATGCAGCACCTGCCAGTGGCACTGGTATCGATCTACACTTACATCAATCCAATAGTGGCGGTAGCGTTGGGATGGTGGTTCTACCGCGAACCGTTTGGGTGGCGCGAGACTGCCGCGATGGTGGTCATCTTCGCCGGCGTCACCATCGTGAAATGGACTACGGCGCGGTGCCCGCAGGACGCTTCAGTCCCGATCGAGTAGCTTCGCGCCCAGCGAGCCGCCAAAGGTGGGCAACAATGTCAGGAAGACAAACGATTCTAGTAGTGCTTTGGTGATCCCGGCCGCGGTCTGGATCTCTTTCAGAGCTTGCAATACCTCGGGCCTGGCGGTCCCCGCTTGCTGGCGGACGGCGTTGGCCAGTTCCGGATTGGTCAGCATCACTGCAAAAGCGGTGAACATTAGCGTTGTGATCAGGAAGCCGAAGATACCGGATATCCAGCCCAGGTGTGCGCCGCTTGCCATGGACAGCCGCTGCCCGGTTTTGCGCTTATACAGGTGCACGGCGAACGCCCCCGAAGCTATCGGCGACAGAATCGCGATCACCTGCAATCCCGGTAACTGTCCGAGGAGTACGAACAAACACAAGCCCAATGCTCCGGCCATCAGAGCCGCGCGAACCGCAGGGATGTTATGAAAGCTGATGCGGGCGGGCACGGGAGCAGGGAGCTCCGTGAAGGGCAAAGGCGGCGGCGAATCCGCTTCTTCGACGAAACCCGGTTCATCGCGCTGCGGCTTGCCACACTTGTGGCAAAATCGCGCATCGGGTGGGAGCTTTGCGCCGCAAGTACAAACGTCAGGCACGACTCCAGTGTGCCACGTTATGCTGAGACTTGCGATGTCACCCGGCGTGGCCACTCCTATAACCCTTGCTGACATCCGGGCCGCCGCCGAGCGGATTCGCCCCATAACGCGGCGAACCCCGGTTCTTAATTCCCACACCTTCGATCGCGAAGCAGGCGTTGCCGCATTCTTTAAGTGCGAAAACATGCAGAAAGGCGGCGCCTTTAAGATTCGCGGCGCGGCGAATTTTATCTACTCGATTCCTGAACTGGATCGCGCGCGCGGTGTGGTGGCGTTTTCCTCCGGTAATCACGCCCAGGCGGTGGCCATCGCGGCACAGTCGCTTGGAATTCCAGCGACGCTCGCCATGCCTCTCGACGCGCCGCGCACCAAGGTGGAGGCGACGCGGGCGCGGGGGGCGCGTATCGTTAACTACGACCGTTTCCGGGAAGATCGCGTGGCCCTTGGAAAGAAACTGGCGGCGGAGAGCGGGGCGACGCTAGTGCCGCCCTACGATCATCCCTGGACGATCGCCGGCCAAGGCACGGCCGCACTTGAATTGCTAGAGGAGGTTCCCGATCTGGATGCAATCGTCGTATGTATTGGCGGCGGCGGACTCATTTCCGGAAGCGCCATCGCCGCTAAGAGCCTTCTTCCGGGAATTCGCATGATCGGCGTCGAGCCGGCCGATGGAAACGACACGTTCCTGTCACTCCAGGCTGGGAAGCGTATCGAGATTCCCCCACCCGCCACTTTTGCGGATGGCCTGCGTGCTCAAATCCCGGGCGAAATCACTTTTCCGATCGTCGAGCGCCTGGTGAATGAAATTGTATTAGTGAGTGAAGCCGAGATCCGCGCCACGATGAAATTTCTGCTGACGCGGCTGAAGGTTCTGACCGAGCCGAGCGGCGCCGTTTCTGCTGCGGCCGTGTTATTCAAAAAATTGCCGCCGGGGCTCGCGCGCGTAGGCGTCATCCTCTCCGGCGGCAATGTCGATTATGAGCTGCTTAGCAGTTTATAAAGAAGTCACTTTGCCGACGCGTTTTCCTTGGCCGGCGCGAGGCCTTGCGTCAACTCGATGGTGGTCCCCCAGGGATCGGTAAGGAAGGCGATCCTGGTGGTCCCGTTCGAGGCTGCTTGCGGGGCGCGTTCCATCTTGATTCCTGCCGCTTCGAGGCGCTTCACGGTTCCGTTCAGATCTTTCACTTCGAAGCCGATGTGATCGAGCGAGCGCCCCTTGGTCGGAGCCTGCGCCATCTCCTGCTTCGTGATCGACATTTCAACGCCCGGAAGCGTCACGGTGTCGAACACGCCGCGCTTGCCGGTGGTGCCGCCGAACATTTTGGCATACCAAGCCTGCACTTCAAGAGGCGCCGTGGTGAAGAGGTGCACGTGATGCATTTCGATGGGAGAAGAAATCGTTTTGTCTTCGAGCAGTTCTACCTTTACGCCTTCCGGTCCCGTGACGAACGACTGCTGCGGATTGTTTTGGGTCACCTTCAGGCCGAGCGATTTGATCTTCTCCACGGTGTCGGCGACGCTCTGCACATGAAATCCGAAGTGATTGACGCTTGAGCCCTCGGTGCCGGCGGTCGGCATGCCGGGACGGATCAGGATAAATACGCCGGGGAATGAGATCATCTGCAGGCTGCCGTTGGACATCGGCGTGCCGCCTAACATGACGAAGAACTTTTTCTCCGCCTCGACATCCTGAACGGCCAAGTGTATATGGCCCATGGAGATGCCGGTCGAGTTCGGAGCGGCCAGTTCCGCCCGCGCCGGCGATACCGTCAAAACCGCAAGCGCGGCAAAGGCAGAGAGAAATTGGGTTTTCATAGGAGTCCAGTCTACAACTAATTCTTTGCAGGCGCGAGGCCTTCGGTCAGTTCAATATAAGTGCCCCAGGGATCGGTCAGATAGGCAATTTTAGTGTTGCCGTTGGGCACCTGGTGGACCGGAACGTCCAGTTTAATGCCTTGGCCCACAAGTTTCTTGGCGAACTCATCGAGATTTTTGACCTCGAAACCGATGTGATCAATCGCGCGGCCTTTGGTAGGGGCCTGCGGCTCTTTGGCTCCGCCGAACGAAAGATTCACCATTCCCGGGAGGTTTCCGGTCTCGATCGTCACCGGATGCGATATACAGGCGATACACGCACGCTGACTGGGCTCGGCACCAAAAATTTTTACGTACCAGGCCTTCATTCCAGGAATGTCAGAAGCGTAGAAATGAATATGATTCATCTGGACTTCGTTCGGCAAGGTTGGGATGCCGTAAACTTCGACGCGCACGCCGTCGGGACCATAGACATACGATTCGTTGGGATTTTCAGTCGGTTCCACCTTGAGGTTGTTGGCTTTCCACTTTGCTAAGGCCGCCGGCATGTCCCTAACGACAAAACCGAAGTGATTGACAATCGAGCCTTCCGGGGAAGCAGTTGGTTCGCCCTGGCGCAACATTATATACACGCCCGGGAACTGGATGAGCTCCAGCGGCCCGTTCTTAACCACCTTTCCGCCCAGGATCGAAACCCAAAAATGCTTTTGGGCATCCACGTCTTTTACGATCAGGTGGAAGTGTCCTAAAGTCACCCCAGCGTCATTGGGCGGCGCGAGTTGCGCCAGAGCGGGCGCAATCGAAAGGACAACAAGAGCCAGGACAGAGCGGAAATATCGCATGTGGCACCTAATATATCAGCATCCATGAAAGAATTAGAAAATGCTATGGCTTGTGATGTTACTGCTCTCTGCCGACTCTTTCTGGGAGGCAAAGCCGCCCATGGAGTGGACCGACGTGGAGCTATCGCAAATCCTGGCCGATTCTCCGTGGGCGCAAATGGCCGCTCAGCCGGGCAAAGCGCAGGTGGGAAAGAACGCGGGACAAGGCCAATTGGTGCAGGTATACCTGGTCACGGCGGCGCCTATCGCGAAAGCGGTCTCCGAGCGAGAGCGACGCATTGAGCTGCGGCGTCCTGGGACGGCCAAAGCCCTGGCTGACGATCCGCTTTCCGAAGAGCGTTCGGCGTGGCTTGCGGATAATCGCGAGGGGCACATAATTGTGGCGGCCCGTATCGGGGACAACGGCAACGCTTTTTCGAGCGGCCCGGAGACGCGCCGGATGGAACAGGACACTGCCATCGATCTGGGCCGCCTCCGCATTAAGCTGAGCGCCTACTTTCCGCCCACGCGCACCGATCCGCACCTGTATTTGGCGTTCCCACGCCAGCCCGTGACCGACTCGGACAAAATCGTTACCTTCGAACTTTACCTGCCGGGCGTGCCTGGCCCCTATCGGACGGTCACGTTCAAAGTGAAAGATATGCTGATCGACGGCAAAGTGGAGATGTAAACCCAAGCCGGGTCGTCAGAGCATGATTGGGATGCCACATTTTGTCGCGGCTCCACGGAGTCCCTCATCTTCGACGCGAGCGGCAGACCCTCACGTTGGGCCAGCTCCAGATAGGCCGCGTCGTATATCGATAACGAATATTCGGCGGTGAGATCCCAGATCCGGTGGAGCGCCAACCGCGGCCCGTCGTCATCAATGACGGGATGCAAGCGGCTCAAGCCGCGGCGCGCGCGCAGGGACTGCTGCGGCTGAATCCTTTTCCGGCGCAAAAGAACCAGAAGGGCGTTCGCGACTTCATACATCCACAGGCCGGGCACCACGAAAGGCTTGCCGGCGGCGACTTCTTCGAGCAACAAATCGGTGGCCGGACTAGACTGTGCGAATACGGCCCACGAAACACCTCGAATCCCCGGTCGGGGGACTCAAGGTGGGATTCAACGGCGGCCCTTCCGGATGGCTTCGCGAATATCTTTGTCGGAAAGCGGCCGTGCTCCGCGACGGCTCGCCATTTCATGACGAAGACTCCTCAGTTCGTCGACGGACTCCCGTATCTCGCTTATGCCAGGACGGCCTTCCGGGACCAGCCGCGCCACTGGCTTCTGGTGCTTCGTGATGACAATTTCCTCGCCGCGCGTGACTCTTTCGAGCAGGTCTCCGAACCGGGTCTTGGCGTCGAACGCGCTAATGGTGGTCATGAGCTCGTTTCAGAAAAACTAGTCACCGACTAGTTTAACAGGCTCACAAGAACAATCACCGGGCCAGCACCGTCCGCAGCAGCGCACTCAGGCCATTCCATGAAATCTGCACGCCGATGCAAACCAGAATGAAAGACGACAGCCGGATAAAAATATTCATCGCCGCCTCTCCCAGTGCGGCGGCGATCCGTTCGGCGAAACGATAGCTCAGATAGATGGATATAGCGATGAGAATGGCTCCGATAAGTAGCCCCACCACCAGCGGCCAGCGCCACTCCGACCCCTCGGTGCGGTTGGCCCCCACCGTGATTGCCGCCGATATCGAACCCGGGCCCACCGTTAACGGCAGGGTCAACGGATAGAAAGCCTGGCGCATATAATTGGCTTCGTTGCAGGGTCTCTTGGCGTCCATGGTCGAGTCGTCGTCATCGGAATGGCGCAGGAGGGCCCAACCGGTGGCTGTTACCACCAGCCCGCCGCTCAGTTGCACTACAGGGAGCGAAATTCCGAAGAACCCGAGTATGTGCGTGCCGATGAAAATCGATACCACCATGAGCGCAAGTCCGTTGATGGCGATTGTCCGCGCGAGTTTGGCGCGCCCGTGGTCGGAGAGTCCGCGGGTGAGCATCAGGAAGATGGGAGCGCCGCCCAGCGGATTGACGATTGGGAACAGCGCGCCCACCACCAGCAACGTGCTCGCCACCAACTGACTGAAACTGCCGCTCACGATGCAGACCTCATTCGTTCCGGTCCAGTGAAAGTCTCCGGACCTTCGTCCAATGGTACTCAACTGAAGCATTTGCCCAGTGGGTGCGCGACCCGGGAAGCGATTCAGGGTTGCGGGAGGAACGTCTGTTATACTCTAATTTGATTTCTAGCACTTGCGCCTTCGCTGCTTGCGTGGCGCGCGTCTAAGAAGGAACGAGATGCCGAAACGCACATTTCAGCCGAATAATCGTAAGCGCGCCAAAGTCCACGGGTTCCGTGAGCGCATGAAAACCAAGAACGGGCGTGCCGTTCTCAGCCGCCGCCGCGCGCGCGGACGTCACAAGTTAACGGTCAGCGACGAGAGAGCCGTCCGGTACGCCAAGGCTACCAGTTAGAACCGCCTCAGGCGGCGCGCTCACGTTTCCGCAGGCTTCGCGGATTCTGCGCTCCTCCGAATTCAGAGCCGTCTATGACAACGGTACTCGCCTCTCCGGCCCACTTTTCGCCGCGTTTTGCCTGGCACGTCCGGACCCGAAGAGGAGCACCGCCCGCCTCGGACTTACGGTGCCCCGCGCCATCGGTGGATCAGTCGTCCGCAACCGTATCAAACGCCGTATCCGCGAGGCGTTCCGCATGCACCGCGCGGAAATCGGCCCGCAGTGGGATATCGTGGTCAATCCGCGGCGCGCGGCTCTCGGCGCCTCGTTTCCGCAGATCGAACGGGCCCTCGGAAAGGTGATTGAAAAATGCGGAGCTTAGTGGTGGGGGTTTTACGTCTATATAAGCGATGGGTCTCTCCCTGCCTCCCCTCGGCGTGCCGTTTTCATCCCACTTGTTCTGAGTACATGATGCTGGCGGTAGAAAAACACGGCGTCGGGCGGGGCGTTTGGCTGGGCGCGAGGCGCCTCTTGCGCTGCCATCCATTTCACCAGGGAGGATTCGATCCCGTCCATTAGGACTTGGCTGTTATGAAAAAAGAATTGTCCATGGAAGTGCGGCTGCTGATTGCGTTCGTGCTGATGGGGCTGGTTCTGCTGGTCAGCCAGTACTTCATTAAGCCCGCGCCTGCGCCGACTGCTACCAAGGAAGGCGCGGCGAAGAGCGCAAAACCGGTGACGGCGGCAGCGGTCGAAAAGCCCGAAGCTGTCATTCCATCAATCGCCAGGCAGAAGGCCGCGGAGACCGCAGGTGCAGTACAAGCGGCGAGCGAAGAGACTGTGACTGTGGATACCGATGTCTACCGCGTGGTGTTTTCGAATCGCGGCGCGGTGGTGCGAAGCTGGGTTCTCAAGGATTATAAAGATCACGCGGGCAAGCCGCTCGAATTGGTGTACCAGCCCGGGTTAGCGCGTGTGTCATCGCCCTTTGCTGTGGACGTCAAGGGGCAGACGCTGGCGACCGATCCTAACACTGCGCTGTTTAAGACGGAACGTTCTGGCGACGGGCTCGAGGTTTCCTTCGAGTTTTCCGATGGCCGCGCGCTTATCAAGAAGGGCTTTCGCTTTGCTCAGAAGAGTTACCTGGTGAGCGTAACCTCCGAGATCACGCAGAACGGAACGGCGGTTTCGCATTTACTCACGTGGCGCGGCGGCTTCGGCGACCCGACGGTGCGCAATCCCGTCTCGGTACAGCACTCCCTTTATTACGATCTCTCGAACAGCAAGCTCCAGCAAAAAGCGGCCAGCGATGCGAAGAACGGCCCGATTTCCGCCAGCGGGCAGTTTTCCTTTGTCGGAATCGAAGACAGTTACTTCACTGCGGTATTCCTGCCGGGCGAAAAGCCCTCGGTGGAACAGACTACGTTTGCCGATCTGGTCCCCGATGCCGACGGCAAAGACGAGAAGCGTGTGGGCGTGGGCGTGGGAGGCGAAGGTCTCAACACACTTTCATTGTTTGTCGGACCCAAAGATACCGATTTGCTGCGCAAGGTAAACCCGAAATTAGAGCAGGTAGTGGACTGGGGATTCTTCGGCGTAATCGCGAAGCCCCTGTTCCTGGTCCTCAACTGGACCTCGGATCATCTGGCGCACAACTATGGCTGGTCCATCGTGCTGGTGACGCTAGCGATCAATATGCTGCTATTCCCGCTAAAGATCACCGGCATGAAATCGTCCAAAAAGATGCAGGCGTTGCAGCCGCAGATCAAGGCCATCAACGACAAATACAAGGGCATCTCCATGAAGGATCCGCGCAAGACGGAACAGAACCAGGAAGTAATGGATCTGTACAAAAAAAATGGCGTGAATCCGGTGGGCGGATGTTTGCCGATGCTGCTGCAGCTTCCTTTCCTATGGGCGTTCTATAAAGTTCTGGGCGTGGCGATCGAGATGCGCGGCTCGCGTTGGCTGTGGATCAGCGATCTTTCGCAGCCGGAGGCGCTGGCGATTCACCTGCTGCCCATCCTGCTGGTGATCACGCAATTCGCCATGCAGCGAATGACGCCCAGCCCCGGCATGGACCCGGCGCAGCAAAAGATGATGATGTTTATGCCGCTGATGTTCGGCTATATGTTCTACTTCGCATCGGCGGGATTGGTACTATACTGGTTAACCGGCAACGTGATGGGCATTGTCCAGCAGTGGCTGTTGAATAAGACCATGCCCGCGCCGGCCGTGACTTCTCCGGTTCCCATCAAGAAGGGCAGGAAATAAATTTTGGCCCAGAAGAAATATACGGTCGCCGATACCGGCCCGCGCATTGAACAATTTCTCAACCACATCTTGAAATTGGCTGGATTTCAACTGGCTTTTACGGTGGCGGAAGGGGAGACGCCGCATCCGGATTTCGAGAATCCGGATTTGATGCTGCGCTTCACGGGCGCTGACGTAGACTTGCTGCTGGGAAATAAAGCAGAGCTGCTGCTCGCGCTGGAACACCTGACTATGGAAGCGATCGGCATGGCTCCGGAGGAGCATTCGCGGATTTGTTTCGACGCCAATGACCGCCGCATCCTGCGCATTGAAGAGCTGCGCATGAGCGCTCAAGCCGCCGCCGAACGAGTCAAGAAATCGCGCCAGCCGTTTCACTTCAGTCCCATGAACAGCCGGGAGCGACGGATTTTGCACCTGGCCCTGCGCGAGGAAACGGATGTCCGCAGCGAGAGCGTGGGCGAAGGCCCCATTCGCCAGGTGGTGATTGTGCCTGCGGAGATGAAGGTGCTGCCTGAGCCGGTGATTCCTCCACGCCCGCGGCCGGAAATGGATTCTGCGGGCGGCCGCCCGGGATTCCGTGACCGCGGCCGCGGTGGACGCGACGGCGATCGCCGCGGCGGTCCGCCACGCGGTGGCTCGCGCGGGCCGCGCCGCGATTTCCGGTAAGTGAACCTCCACGACACGATTGCCGCGGTTTCGACGCCGCCGGGACGCGGCGGTATTGGCGTGGTGCGCATTTCGGGAACCGATGCGCGGGTAATCGCCGAAAACATGCTGCTGTTTCCGGCGGCGAGGCCGGCTTGGAGAACGTGGACCGCAATCCTCGCGGAACTTCTTGATGCAGAAGGCCATACTGTCGATCAGGTAGTCGCGACGTATTTCGCCGCGCCCCGTTCCTACACCGCCGAAGATGTAATTGAGATTTCGTGCCATGGCTCCCCCGTCGTCCTGCGCTTTGCTTTAGAGCGTGCGTGCGCTTCGGGAGCGCGTTTGGCCGAGCCCGGCGAATTCACTCTCCGGGCGTATCTGAACGGCCGCATCGATCTGCCCCGAGCGGAGGCGGTGCGTGACCTGATCGACGCCACCACCCTCTACCAGGCCCGCATCGCTGCGCAGCAAGTGGGAGGATCAGTTTCCCTGCGCTTGAGGCCCGTAAAAGAGCAGTTGCTGGAGCTGATCGCGCTGCTCGAAGCAGGGATCGATTTTGCAGAGGACGACATCAGCGTGGCGCCGCCCGAAGAGATTTTGCGGCGGATCGATCCGGTGCTGGCCGCGGTGCGGGCGCTGATTTCGAGCTTCGCCTATGGCAAGCTGGTGCACCAGGGATTTACGCTCGCGATCGTCGGACGCCCGAACGTCGGCAAGAGCAGTTTGTTCAACCGCTTGCTCGAGCAGGATCGCGCGATCGTTACGGATATGCCCGGAACGACTCGCGATCTGGTATCGGAGATAGCGGTGATTGAAGGAATCCCGGTACGGTTTGTGGATACGGCCGGCATCCGCGCGGGACAAGACATCGTAGAGAAGCTTGGCATCGAGCGCAGCTATCAGGCCATGGCCGATGCAGACTTGACCGTGGTAGTGGTGGATCTCGCCGCGCCATTAGACGCGGCGGATATGGAGTTAATCGCGAGAGCTCAACAACAGGGCAAGAGTCTCCTGGCGGGAAATAAATGCGATTTGGCGGAATGCGCTGCAGTAAATTCCGCACTGCGCGTTTCTGCGCTGACCGGCGAGGGGCTTAGCGAACTGCGTCGCGCCATTATCGGCGCCATAGCTCCCTGTGGGCGCCTGGAACAGGAGGGCGGCTTCATCACCAGCCTGCGCCATGAGCAACTGTTAGAGGAGACCCGTTGCGCCCTCGAACAGGCACAAACTGCAACCACGCACGGAATCCCGCACGAGATGCTATTGCTGGATCTGTATGCGGCGCTGCGTCCCATCGATGGCATCACGGGCGCTACCACGGCGGATGACATTTTAAACCGCATTTTCTCAACCTTCTGCATTGGGAAATAAGGCCTCAAGGGACATGACTCCACGCGAATCCGAATTGCGCGCCATGTTTGCGTTGGCTGCGCCCCTGGTGCTGACCGAACTCGGCTGGATGGCCATGGGCATCGTAGACACCATGTTTGTCGGACGCGTGAGCGCGGAGGCTATCGGAGCGGTAAGCCTGGGAACTTCGGTGTTCTATGCGATTGCGATTTTCGCCAGCGGCCTGTTGCTGGGACTCGACACACTGGTCTCTCAATCCTTCGGCGCCGGCGATCTGGAGGACTGTCATCACTCGCTGGTGAGCGGCATTTGGCTTGCGTTGTTTCTGATTCCCGGCGTGATGGGCGCCGTCTGGCTCTTCATTCCCCTAATGGCAAGGTTCGGCATCAACGCCAGTGTGCTGCGCGATACTACTCCCTACATTCGCGCACTGAACTGGAGCGCGCCGCCCCTGCTTTTGTTCCTCTGTCTGCGGCGCTATCTGCAATCGACCGGAATCGTGCGGCCGGTTCTGGTCACATTGATTACGGCAAACCTGGTCAATGCGGCGGCCAATTGGATCTTTGTGTACGGCAATCTTGGCGCGCCGCGGCTGGGTGCGGAAGGATCGGGCTGGTCGACGTGTTTTTCACGAGTCTACATGCTGGCCGCGCTGGTCTACATAATCTGGAGCCGCGACCACCAGGCTTTTCGAGTAAACTGGCGTCCGGATTTCCGGCGCATCGCCAGGCTTCTAAAACTGGGCCTGCCCGCGGCGGGGCAGATCGGTTTGGAGACCTCAGTATTCGCGACCGTAACCATCATGATTGGTAAGCTCAGTGCGGACATGCTGGCCGGTCATCAGATTGCGTTGACGGTGGTGTCGACCACTTTTATGATGCCCCTCGGCATCAGCTCGGCTGCCGCAGTGCGGGTGGGGCAGGCTATTGGAAGGCGCGATCCCGAGGGCGCGTCACGCTCCGGCTGGACGGCGCTGGCATTTGGCGCGGGCGTGATGTCCGCGGCGGCGCTGGCGTTCCTCAGCTTTCCGCAGGCGATCGCGCGTCTTTTTACGCCGCAGCCCGCAATCATTGCGGCCGCGGCTCCATTGCTGCGCGTGGCGGCTTTCTTTCAGCTTTTTGATGGATTACAAGTGACCGCGACCGGAGCCTTGCGGGGCGCGGGCGACACGCGGACGCCTATGCTCTGCCATTTCGCGGGCTATTGGATTTTGGGATTGCCGCTAGGCGCGTACTTGTGCTTCCACGAGTCGCTCGGCGCCGTGGGATTATGGATGGGTCTTTCGCTGGGGCTCATTGTGATCGGCATCATACTCGTCTGGTTCTGGCGGCGAACCGCGCGCGGCTTTCGTTAGAGACAGTGTGTGACGGGCGCGATGCGAAACAGGCTGGCGAATGCGGCGGTGTTACAATTAGGAAACTCGTCTGCGAGATCCATGGCCAGGTAGCTCAGTTGGTAGAGCGCAGCCCTGAAAAGGCTGGCGTCGGCGGTTCAAGTCCGTCCCTGGCCACCACGTTTTCAATAAGTTACGGTGACTCAAAAACTCAGTTTCATTCCGTTTCATTCCAAAAACATTGGTCTGTCGAGACTCGCCTCTCGAATGAAATCGCGCAATAGAGTTTGTATGACTGGCTCTCGATTCCACGAAACTTGAAACCCGAGGGGGAACAGGCAAATTCAAAGTGCTCACCTAAAACGGAATAATCCGTTTAACGTGTAAAGCTCGTCCCGCTCGTCTCCCAGAACCCACCGAAGCGCAGAGAGTTTGCCGTTGATCGGGAGAGAACCGCAGTCGATCCCTAGATATACTCTTCTTTGGAGATAGGCAAATGCCTGAACTTGTAGCCGACTGCCCACGTTGCCGTGCTCGCCACATCACATTTGACGTAATGAGGGAACATATTGTCGACGTTCGATATGGCTGGCAAAAGTGGTACGAGGCGTTTTCCGTCTGCCGCAATTGCAGCCGGTCTACTACCTTCGTCCTCAGCGAAAGCGTCCATGGCGATTACAAAAAGGTTCACAGCGAAGGATTACTCAACGTCAATGGCAGTTTGAATAACTATGTCAATGTTGAGAGTTATATCAGCCTCCGAGACTTTTCCGCTATGCCAGTGCCCGAACATGTGCCTGAGGATATCGAGGCGGCGTTCAAAGAGGCCGCTACTTGCCTATCCGTCGGGTGCTATAACGCGGCGGGTACGATGTTTCGATTGTGCGTTGATTTTGCTACGAAGTCGAAGCTTCCCGATCAGGATGACAATGTCTCAACCGGTCGACCAGGCGGTCGCTCGGGCTGAGGCTCGCGTGGCTATTCGATAATGGACATCTTCCAATAGCACTGCGTGACCTGTCTGCCGCTGTGAAAGAGGATGGAAATGATGGCGCTCATGCCGGAACCCTCAGCAGAGAGGAGACGGAGGATCTGCTTGATTTCAGTGTTACCCTGCTAGAGCGAATGTACACGGAACCTGCGCGACTTCGCCTAGCGAAGGAGCGCAGGGAAGAACGACGTGCTACCCCGAAGGGGGGAACCTAGTAAGTTTGCCGAACTTACTTAATAGAACCTGGAGCGCCTTCTAGAGACCGGCGTCTTTTAGATCAGAACTCTATCGGAGAGCTGCGTATGCGCTTGTTCGGGTCCGCTCTCGGAGACGGACGATGTTGTGCCCAAGCCCCTTCGGGAAGAAGATGTCGTTCGCTTTGTGCGGCTCGCTTGGTCGTATTGGAGTAGCTCGACCAGCCCATCGCCACTACCGGTTAAGCATTATCGCTAGGAAATCAGACCTTTTCTCACCGCATAGAGAATTACCTCAGCGAGACTATGCAGATTTAATTTCTCTTGAAGATTTCTCCGGTGGGTTTCGACTGTGAACAGGCTCAGTTGGAGCAGAGTCGCGATCTCTTTGTTGGACTTTCCTTCGGCAAGCAAGTGCAGGATCTCCCGTTCACGGGCGGTGAGGAGCTCATAACTATCCTCAACGCCCCTAGTCTTCATCTCCCTTACATAGTCCTCCACCAGCATCTTGCTCACTTCGGGACTAAAGAACGCTTTTCCCTGGCTGACGGCCTTGATCGCCTCAATGAGATCGCCTTCGGCAGAATCCTTGACCAAGTACCCTTTGGCTCCCGACCTGAGAGCGCGTAAGACGTAGCCTTCGTCTGAGTGCATGCTTAGCATGATGACCGCAGTATTGGGCAGCGATTCGATAATTCTCTGTGCTGCCTCAGTTCCGTTAAGATGCGGCATGGCAATATCAAGGACCACCACGTCTGGCTTTGTCGCTTGCGCCTGCTGCACCGCGACGCGCCCATCCGCTGCTTCAGCGACTACTATGAATCCCGGTTGGCTCTCCAGCAACAACCGCAAGCCCCGGCGCATGACATTATGATCATCCGCTAACAGAATGCGAATCGGTTTGGCTTTGGTAAGCACTTCGGGTTCCCTCCTGGTTGGGATGCGGCAATTCGATGGACAGGATCACTCCGTTTCCCGGCTCGGAATGTATTTCGCAAGTGCCTCCCAAGTGAGCCACCCGCTCTTCGATCCCGAGCAGACCGAGACCTTTTGATTGCTTTATGTCAAATCCGTGACCATCGTCTTGAATCAAAAGCGTGATCGTACCCGGTTTTTGCTGAACCCGAATACGCACGGTGGACGCTTGAGAATGACGAGCGCAATTGTGCAAAGCCTCCTGCACTACACGGTATACACAAGTCTTGTGCTCGTCAGGCAAATCATCGGACGAAAGATTGGTTGAAACGTTTACATCCATTCCCGTTCGTTTGGACACCTCGCGAGCTTGCCATCGCAGCGCGGGGAGCAGTCCAAGATCGTCGAGCATTGACGGACGGAGCAGCAGCGCCATATTACGTACGACACGCACCGTGTTTTCGACCAGACTCTTAATCAGCTCCATTTGGTTCCGAGATTGCTCTTCCGATCGCATTGCAGTCAGGGTGGCCAAATTGCGCAACTCGACAAGCACAGCCGAAAGCGCTTGCCCCACCTCGTCATGTAGTTCACGGGAAAGGGCGCGACGCTCTGTTTCTTGGGCGCTCACCAGCTTCGCGGACAGGTTCGCGAGCTGCTTTCGTGCGTCCACCACTTCCTGGAATCGCGCCTGCGAGTGAGACTCTAACTTCAAAATCTTGCGTGTGCTGAAAGCAGCCATTCCCAGCCCAAGCGCAAGGGTTGCAAGGAGCGTGAGGGCCATCCGGTTCTGAAACTTGACCAACAGTTCAACCACTCGCTCATTACCGGCATTTAACTGTTGCTCGTTTATCTCGGCGATACGGCCCGCGATCTCAAGCATTGCCGTCCGGCGAGGAAATACTTCGTCTCGTAGAAAGGTGTATCCTCGGCGGCGTCTCTCAGCGGCGTCCCAACTGAGGATGGGATCGAGCGTCTTCCAATACCGGGACAGCTCAGTTTTTAAGGCAGTATAGTGCTGTTTCTCCTCTGGCTCCACTTGATTGTCATAAGAGAGCAAGGCGGAATCCATCCCGTGGCGAACCTCCTGCAAGCTCGCTCGGAAGGTGCCGGCCCGCTCCGGCTCGGGCTCCAGCAGATAGTCCCGTACATAGGTACCAGAAAGATAGAGATCCGATCGAATATCGTTGAGCACATGATTGCGGGAGAGAAACTGCCGGCGGATTTGATCATCGTCGCGCCTAATTTGCCGCAATACCCGCAAGGCATCGATGCCGGCTAGAGCCATAATCACGAGGAGCCCACCGAAACCGAGCGCAAGCGTGAAGCGGCTGCTCAGATGGAGCCGATCGGACATGCGGCCGTATTTGGCGGATTCCATTGGTTCAAGCTGAAGGACGACAGCTACCCACCAGCCTAACGCCGAGTGCATGTATTCGGAAAGCGAAAACGGCGCCCTACCAGGCGATTTCTTAGCTGACTACCAACTTTCTGGTATGGGAGATGAGCTATACCATATCGTAAATTTGTTATGAACTATGCCTCGGAGAGCCCTTCTGTGGAGTCGCCGCTAACCTTTACCCTACAGTCATTAAACGTCAGTAAGATGAGCAGATCGTTTGCGCGCAACCTGGTTTTTCGATTGCCCGCGATTCTAATCGTCTGGTTCGCTTCGTTTGTTTCCCAGTCCTGTTCGCAAAGCTCGCACGCCGAAGCTCCTGAATATAAAGTAGCCCAAGCGCCAACCGTCTCGGTTACCAGAGCCAAGGCAGAGGACATGTCACGCGCCATGGTGCTCACCGCAGAATTCAAGCCCTTCCAGGAAATCGACGTAATGGCCAAGGTCGCCGGCTACGTAAAGAAAATCAGCGTCGACGTTGGTGACCGAGTGAAGCAGGGCGAACTGCTGGCCGTGCTCGAAATCCCTGAGATGGCGGATGATCAGGCTCGGGGGCAATCCATGGTGAGCCGAAGCGAGGCGGAAGTGGCTCGTGCCCGCGATGAATTGCAGCGTGCGGAGTCCTCGCATAAGATCGCGCATCTTTCCTATACCCGGTTAGCGGAAGTTTCAAAGCAGAAGGCTGGATTAGTCGCACAGCAGGAGATTGACGATGCGCAGGGAAAGGATCTGGTGGCAGAGGCACAGGTAAACGCAGCGAAATCCAGTCTTTCCGCTGCGGAGCAGCAGGTGCAGGTCAGCGCCGCGGAGTTGCAGAAGATCAAAACGTTGTTTGACTATACCCGCGTCACTGCTCCCTTCGCCGGGGTAATCACCAAACGCTACGCCGACACGGGCTCCATGATTCAGGCCGGCACGTCTTCGAGCACACAAGTGATGCCGCTGGTTAAGTTGTCAGAAAATAGCTTGCTGCGATTGGTCCTTCCGGTTCCCGAGTCGGCAGTTCCCACCGTGCATGTGGGCCAGAGGGTTGAGGTCCGCGTACCCACATTGGGTCGCACGTTCCCCGGCCGTGTTGCCCGCTTCTCCGATAAGGTCGCATCGGCAACTCGCACCATGGATACGGAAGTGGATGTACCCAATCCAACTTCGATTCTTATTCCGGGGATGTATGCCGAGGTCGATCTGACGCTGGATCATCGCAGTGACGTGCTGGCGGTACCGATTCCCGCGGTAGACCTAGGTAGCGATGAATCTTCGGGCCAGGTCAAGGTCGTTACGCCGGAGAATCGCATCGAGATTCGGAAAGTTCAACTTGGAATGCAAACCGCAAATAGTATCGAAATCCGCTCGGGTTTGCGTGCTGGGGAGACGGTCGTTACTGGCAATCGCTCCAGCCTTCACGAAGGCGAGGAAGTCCGTCCCAAACTGTTGACATCCGAGGTCACGCGTGAGGTTGCGCATTAGGTTTCCATGTCACGTTTCGCTATCAAAACCCCTTACTTCATCGTCGTTGTCGCGTTGATCGTCGCTGTGGTGGGCGGTACAGCACTGGTGCGAATGCCGGTAGACATGTTCCCGAATATCAACATACCAATGGTGGTCGTTGCGACATTTTACAACGGAATGCCGCCGGAACAGATTGAAACAGACATCACCAGCCGCTTTGAACGGCAATTTACGCTGGCCAGCGGTATTGAACACATAGAGTCCCGATCGCTTCCGGGAGCAAGCGTGATTCGGGTATACTTTCAACCCGGCACGAACGCGGATTCCGCTGTCGCGACGATTTCAAATCTAGCTATGGCTCAACTACGGAGGCTTCCTCCGGGCACATTGCCTCCTGTGGTCCTAAAGTTCGATGCTTCGAGCCTGCCGGTTTGCTTGGTAACCGTCGGGGGAGAGGGATTTAACGAGACGCAACTCCGTGATTTGGCGCAGTTCACTGTGCGAAACCAAATGGCGAGCGTCGCCGGAGCGAGCGTCCCGCAGCCTTTCGGGGGTGGTTATCGGCAAATTATGGTCTACGCGGACCCCTACAGGCTTGAGGCACATCAACTCAGTCTCATGGACGTGGTTCGTACGGTTAACCGCTCTAACCTGATTCTGCCTGCGGGAGATGTGCCGATCGGCGCTCTGGACTATAACATCTACACCAATAGCCAGCTCCCGAGCATTGAAGAGATCGATCAGTTGCCCCTCAAAGTCGTAGGAAGCTCAATCGTTCGTGTTGGCGATGTAGGCTACGCCAAAGACTCCCGCCAAATCCTAACCAGCATTGTGCGAGTCGACGGAAAGCGCGCGGTTTACACTCCCGTGCTTAAACAGGGCGGCGATACCAATACGATTGCTGTTGTCGATGGCGTACGCGACGTTGTCAGTCACCTTGTGGACGTGCCCAAAGAGTTAGTCACGAACGTGCTGTTCGACCAATCGCGCTTCGTAAAAACGGCTATAACTACCCTGTTGCACGAAGGCGCTCTCGGCCTGTTCCTGACATCCGTGATGATCCTTGTGTTTCTCGGAAGCATGCGGGCTACGGTGGCGGTCTTCTTTTCGATCCCCCTTTCGGCGTTAGCAACGTTTATGGCGCTCTCGCTGGGCGGGGGGACAATCAACAGCATGGTATTGGGCGGACTGGCGCTCGCGTTATCGCGCCTGATCGATAATTCGGTGGTCGTGCTTGAAAATATCTACCGGCATCTCGATCTAGGCGAGGAGCCGGGGGTGGCGGCTGAGAACGGAGGCCGGGAGGTCGCCCTCCCGGTTCTCGCCGCAACTCTTACTACCGCGGTGGTGTTCTTTCCCGTGACCTTTTTGTATGGCGTGAGCCAGTTTTTGTTCTCTGCCCTGGCACTTGCCGTTGTACTGGCGTTGTTCGCTTCTTATGCAGTTGCCTTGACTGTGGTGCCGCTATTCTGTGCGCGGTTCATCAAGGCTGCTTCGCATCATGGAACACCTTCTTCTGAGGAGCCAGTCGAGGTTGAACTCAAGAGTACCCACAATCGATGGCGGCTGGGGGAGCGATTCAATATCTGGTTCAATGATTGCTTCGAGTCCTTCTTACGTCTCTACGACCGCCTTGTAGGAAGCGCGCTGCGTCATGCTTGGCTTACGGTTGCGCTATGCGGGATTTCGTTCGTCGCGAGCCTGACTTTGTTTCCGCTTTTAGGATTGTCATTCTTCCCGAGAACGGATGCGGGAATGTTCGTGATCAACGTCAAGGCCCCCTCCGGCTCGCGCATTTCGGTTACGGAGAGCGAAGTCGCAAAGGTGGAGCAGTTGATCCGGGAGATCATCCCTGAAAGTGACCGCGGGGTGATTTTGTCAAACATTGGCGTTACACCGGGATTTTCGTCTATTTATACCAGCAATTCCGCCCAGCACACTGCATTCATCCAGGTGGGATTGAAGGACGACCACAAGGTGGGTAGTTACGAGTATATGGCTCGTGTGAAGCGGAGGATTGCGGAAGAATTGCCCGAATTGAATACCTATTTCCAATCAGGCGGCATGGTCGACGCCGTACTCAACCTCGGACTTCCTGCGCCGATCGACGTACAAGTGGCGGGCTCCAATCTCACTCGCTCGCATGAGACCGCCTTAAACCTGGCCTCCGAAATACAGCGCATTCCTGGTGTTGCGGATGTCTACATTCCCCAAGACATCGACTATCCGGCCCTGAAGCTGGACGTAGATCGCACGCGTGCGAGCGAACTTGGGCTAGATCAGCAAGAGGTGGTGGGAAACGTCATCACAGCCCTCAGCAGCAATCAGATGATCGCACCTAGTTATTGGGTTGACCCCAAGTCGGGCCAAGACTACATGCTTACCGTGCAGTACACGGAAGGCCAAATAAAATCACTTGCGGATCTTCGAGCGATTCCATTACGCGCTTCAAATAGCATTCTACCTACGCGTCTTGACACCATCAGTTCGGTGAAACGAGTTCAGGCTCCTACGGAAGTCGATCATTATCAGATTAGGCGGGTTACAGACATCTACGTCCGACCATTGGGCGAGGAACTCGGAAGCATCGCGGACCGTATTGACGGAATTATCGCGAAAGCAAAAGTTCCTGAAGGATTGACCGTAGTGCAACGCGGCATGGTGCAAGGAATGCGAGCTTCCTTCCGCAGCTTTGCCATCGGATTGACGTTGTCTGTGGTCTTGCTCTATCTAATTCTGGTCGCCCAGTTTCGCAGCTTTGTCGATCCGCTTCTGATCCTTTTGGCCGTTCCTCCTGGCCTGACTGGCGTGCTGCTCACGCTTTGGCTCACTCATACAACGCTCAATGTGATGTCCCTGATGGGAGTTGTAATGCTGACCGGAATCGCAGTTTCCAATAGTATTCTTATCGTGGAATTTACACGGCAACTGCGCGACCAAGGGTTGCACGTGCGCGAAGCTGTAGCAACGGCGTGCAAGGTTCGTCTGCGGCCGGTTCTGATGACCTCGCTCGCAACGATTTTCGGGCTTCTCCCCATGGCTCTCAAGCTGGGCGAGGGAAGTGAGAGCTATGCTCCGCTGGCGCGTGCACTTTTGGGCGGCCTAGCCCTCTCGGTAGCACTCACGGTATTCCTGGTACCGGCTGCCTATTTGTTGGTTCACGATAGAAAGACGAATCACTAGCCATGCAGATTGCCTACGCTGCAATTCTGCTTGCAGCTCCTCTCTGGGCGCAACACCTCGGGGCGCAAGAGCTGCCGAGGAAGCTGACACTCGCAGAAGCTGAGCGCCTTGCTGTCCAAAACAATCCCCAGCTTTCAGCAGCAAAGTTCAATGCCGCGGCCGCGTACCAGGTCCCCCTCGAATATAGAGCCGGGCTAATGCCCACTGTTGCGGGCGCTCTCACTGTGGTGGGAGCCGACTCGGGCAGCCGCCTCGCGGCGGGCGGCCTAAACAATCCTGTGGTCTATAATCGCATAGCTTCGGGCCTGTTGGTCAACCAGCTCGTCACAGATTTCGGAAGGACCGGCAACTTGATTGCGTCCTCAAAATTGCGGGCGCAAGCGCAGGATCAATTCACCGAGACTACGCGCGCGGACATCCTGGTGACCACCGCGCGCGCCTATTTCACCGTACTGCGGGCGCAGTCCGTCTTGAATGTTGCGCAGGAAACGGTGTCTGCGCGCCAGGTGGTTTCTGACCAGGTAACTGCACTTGCCAACAGCAATCTGAAGTCTGGCCTCGACGTTAGCTTCGCCAATGTCAATCTGGCGGACGCGCGTCTACTCCTTTCTCAAGCGCAGAATGATGTGAAATCCGCCGAGGCTCAACTCTCTGCTGCCATGGGGCTGCCCGCCGAAACTAGGTTCGCGCTTACCGAGGAGGCGATGCCGGGCCCGTTGCCGGATCACATCGATACTTATCTGCGACAGGCAATCGAGGATCGGCCGGAGCTCAAAAACCTCCGGCTCGAACAGAACGCAGCCGAGCGCCTTATTAAAGCAGAACACGAGTTGCATTTTCCGACCATCGGCGTCCTCGGAACTGCGGGATTCGTACCAACAGGGGAAGCTCCCGTTCCAGGGCGTTATGGCGCGATCGGCGTGAACGTAAATATTCCCGTATTTAACGGCGGATTGTTTCGTGCCCGCGAAAGAGAGGCAGAACTGAGAGCGAAGGCCGCTACCGAGCGCGTCAATGATTTAGCAATTCGAGTTCTGCGAGATGTGCGCATCGCATACCTGAACGCCCTTACCGCATTCGATCGCCTTGACCTAACGAATCAATTGTTGAAGCAAGCCCAACTTGCCATGGATCTGGCACGGGGCCGATATGATTTGGGCCTGAGCTCAATTGTGGAACTCAGCCAGGCGCAACTGAATCTTACGTCAGCGCAAATCGCAACTGCCACTGCACGGTATGATTATCAGGCGCAACGGACTGTCCTCGACTATCAGGTCGGAGCCCTTCACTAGGTGAGAGAAATGCGCAATAAGACGCTTATTATTGCGTTGATCTCCTTGAAGTCACAATGGATGAACAGCTTGATGACGGCACCACCTATCGGAGGCCGCTTGACTTGGTCTACACAGCCAGGGTACGGCTCATATAGTGGCATGCCGGTGACGTCCGCAAGGGACTGATCATCGGCGACATTAGTACGCGATGCGCTATGCGGCGCCGTCCGGCGACAGAGGAGCAGGCGGCCACGCAGGAAACCGGCTACTGATCCAAGCACTCAACAATATTGCTATGATCGCATGCGGGAGTTAAGTCGTCAGGCCACGTTGACGAAGAAGTATAAGCTGGGTTCTGGTTAGCGGTAAATGGAGCAAACATGATGACGATTACTCGGCGCGATTGCGCGAAAGGTCTACTTGGTCTCACTGCCCTGTCGCAGGCTTCCGGTCAAAAGGAGGCGGCGCCGGAAGGTGCTATTCCGCCACAAGGAATCGGACACGGTTTGCGTCATGTGTCCTACAGCGATCTTGGCGGACGTCCGGACAGTGTTCAGGTCATGCTTAACCGCCGCCATCTCTATGTCGGCCACATGTTCAGCAACGGAGTGACGATTCTCGATGCGACGGATCCGCGCAAACTGAAGCCAGTCGGCTTCTTCACTGGCGGAGACTCTACACGGACACATCACCTCCAGGTTTCAGACGACCTTCTTCTGCTGGCGAATGGGGCGAACATCGTCGCCATGCAGTCCTATGACGACATCCGCGGTTATTTCGAGAACGCACTGGCCGACAGCATTACCAACCGGAAAAAGTTTCGATCGGGCCTGAGTATTCATGATATTTCCCGCCCCGGCGAGATGCGAGAGATCGCCTTTTTGGAGACGCCCGGCCTGGGCATCAATCGCCTGTGGTGGGCCGGAGGACGCTACGCTACGATCGCTGCGCATTTGGATGGTTTCACAGACCACTTTCTCTGCATGGTCGACCTGCATAACATTACCAAGCCGGAAATTGTCGGGCGCTGGTGGATGCCCGGGATGAATCGCGCCGCGGGTGAGCCGCCGACGCTCGCCCCCGGACGCCGAGTGGCGCTGCATCACATGATCACCGCGGGCAATCGTGGCTATGGCGCCTGGCGCGACGGCGGCTTCACGGTCCACGATCTCAGCGACCCGGCCAGGCCGAAACTGATTTCACACATCAACTGGTGTCCGCCGTTTCCAGGCGGCACCCACACACCGCTTCCCTTGCCGGGCCGAAAGCTGGCAGTGGTGGCCGACGAAGCCAATGCCGAAAAATGTGCGAAGGGCGTGTTTTGTACTTTCGTCGTCGATTTGCGAGCCGAAGAAAACCCGGTGCCGGTTTCCACTCTGCCTACTCCGAAGGAGAGAGACTTCTGCGGGTTCGGAACCGTCGGCCCACACAATTTGCACGAAAACCGGCCGGGTACGTTTCAAAGCGAGGAGACGATTTTCTCGACCTACAACGTTGCCGGCGTGCGTGTCTTCGATATCAGAGACGCATTCGCGCCCAAGGAACTAGCCTTCTGGGTGCCTCCGCCACCCAAGAAGTTGATCGATCCACGCCCGAACGTTGCGCTTGCGGCGAAGGCTGCCGATATCCTGGTCACGACCGATGGATTGGTCTACGTCACCGATTGGAATGCCGGTTTGAACGTACTGCAATACGAAGGGTGACATGTGTGTGCCGCATCCAGACTTCGTCCGAGCATTTGCGCTCGGGTCATTGGTTCTAGGTCGACCGTAAAGGAGAAAACTTCGTGCGTAAACTTATGATCATCTCCAGTGCGACTGTTTTGGTTGCCGTCGTGATTTTGAGCAATAGTCTGAGGCCTGTCGAGGCGCAACAGAAATCCGGCATGGGCTTCGCGGCGATTCCGGGGCAGAAAGGCGGCCAGGATATTTTTGGGGCCTACGACATCGTTAAAGACTGGCCGCAGAATATCAGCACACTGCCAGGAAACGAAAAATGGACCTGGGGCGCCGGCCAGAGCGTCTACGCCGAGAACCCCAACCGGGTCTTTCTTCTCTTCCGCGGTGAACTGCCGAATATCCCGAGGCCCCAGACCAAACTGCTCCCTGATTTTGGACCCAGTATTCAGTTCCCCATTGGCCGTTTGCCCTTTCGCGACGCCACCGTCTCCGCCTTGCCCGGAGCCGGCGGCAGCGGCCAGGACCCCGCTGACGGTCCCAAACTGTGGAAGGGCAAAGTAGGCGTGGACGCCAAGTGGGAACATTGCCTGACCGTAGTCGATGCCAACGGCAAAATCATCGAGCAGTGGGCCCAGTGGGACAAGATCTTCAAACGGCCACACTACATCGTCATCAATCCCTACGATCCCGAAAAGCACGTGTGGGTGGTAGACGATCATATGCACGCCATCTACAAATTCACGCATGATGGTAAAGAACTGGTGCAGACGATCGGCACGCCTACGGTGGCGGGCGCCGATGGCACGCACTTCAACCGGCCGACCTTTCTCGCGTGGCTTCCCGACAGCACGATGTTCGTGGCGGACGGCTATAACGGCACGCGCGTCGCGAAATTCGATAAGAACGGCAAATTTCTGCTGGATTGGGGCATGAAGGGCACACCTCCGAATGACAAACGTCCGGGCTACATGAATAACGTGCATGGGATCGCGGTCGATCCGCAGTCGCACCGCGTCTTCGTGAACGATCGCGCTAATCACCGCGCCCAGGTGTTTGATGAGAACGGCAAGTTCCTCTATGGGTGGAGCTTTGGCGAGGAGCCCTCCGACATTCACCTGCTCTACATCGGGGCTGACCGCAATCTGTGGGCCTTCGACCGCGGCACTTCGAAGATGTTGAAGTATGATCTCGACGGCCACTTCCTCTATTCCTGGGGCGTGGGCGGCGACTTTGCCGGCGGCTTCTGGGGCGTGCACGGGTTCAGCGTGGATCAAGAAGGCAATTTCTACGTGGCCGAGGTGGACAGCGGCCGCGTTCAGAAATTCAAGCCGCGCGCGGGCGCGAACGCGGCGTTTCTGGTGGGCAAGCCAGTATACTCGGCATGGAAATAGGCGGCGATGTTGAGTATCATAAGTGACTAGAGGAGTGTCCTCCATGATGAAGAACAACGTACCCATGATTCTGATGACTGGGCTGCTTGCGGCATCGCTTCCGGCATTGGCCCATCACGGGGACGCAGGGCGCTACGAGGATAACGTGGTCGTCATGACCGGAACCGTGGTTGAGTTGCAATTGATTACTCCGCATTCCGTCGTGGTGCTCGACGTCCCGGACGAGAACGGCAAAATGGTTCGCTGGATGGCGGAGATGGGCGGAAGAACCGCAATGATTAAGGAATTCGGCTGGAACAAGGACACCGTCAAGCCCGGAGACAAGATCACGCTCACGGGCCGCAAAGTCAAGAGCGGCGCTCCGTATATGAATTTGACCGATCGGGCGAACATCGTTATGACCGATACGGGCAAGGAAATCTTCCGCACTGGTAACTACGGCACGAACACTCCCAAGCGCCCTGCTTTGCAGCAAGGCCCTGCGCCGGAGAATTAGACCAGTTCGTTTGACCTAAGGATTGTCGAGGCAGCATGAGCAGCAGAAATCTTTCGTCTGTAGCATTGGTGTGCCTGGCGCTTGTTACAACGGGCAACGGCACGGCACAAACCCCCACCGCAGCGCCTGCGCCGAAATTGCGGCAGGTCGCCTATATCAAGGCCTCGAATACCCACGCGAACGATCATTTCGGCAACGGCGGCACGCTTGAGGGGCACGGGCTGGCGCTCAGCGGCGACGGCAACACGTTGGCAGTGGGCGCGCCCTACGAAAGCAGCGCCGCCAAGGGCATTAACGGTAACCAGAACGATACCTCGCTCTACAGTTCCGGCGCGGTTTACCTCTTCGCGCGTGTGAACAACGCCTGGACGCAACAAGCCTATATCAAAGCCTCGAACCCGGGACAGGGCGCCCGCTTCGGACAGGTTGTTTCTTT
>JANXXL010000087.1 GCA_025350625.1 Bryobacterales bacterium
AAGCTCGAAGCCCAGGGCATCAAACTGGATCGTCCCTACACCAAGGTGCCCCAGCTTGGCATCGCGATCGCGTTCATCAAAGATCCCTGGGGAACGAATATCGAAATGACGGAAGGACTCGCCGACCTCAAGTAGGGTTACTCAAATGAGAACAGCTATTCTCCGTCTGGCGGCGCTTTCGCTCCTGCATGCGTTTATTCACCTCCTGCAGAGCGGTGGCGGAGGCTCGCTGGCCTTCGGCCTCGGCCGCCGGGACCAGGAGTTGGGGCACTTCTGCAGATAGCGCGTTAACCCTCAAAGTGCGAACGAAACCAATCCCCAACAGGAGCTTCATTCGGAGTGTTATTTATCGCATTTCCGCCGGAAATTGTCAAAGTTTTGCCATTCGTCACGGGACTCTAACGTTCTTTAAGAAATCAGGACCGACGCGTTGACGCGACCGACGGTGTGTTGTAGCCTGTCGCTAGTGGATGGGGGCAATCATCTGACGGTCTGGCAGCACTGGGTTCGGCAGCCACAGAAGATCTGGTTACGTCGGGCGCTTTTCCAGGTGCACTTGTGGAGTGGCGTCGCCCTCGGGCTCTACATCCTCATGATGAGTGTGACCGGCAGCGTGCTTGTCTATAGCAACGAGCTTTACAGAGCAGCGACGCCCGAACCAATCATCTCGGAGAGTCCAGGACCACGCCTGACCGACGACGAACTCGCAGAGGCCGCCAGGCACCTGTATCTAGGGTATGGGGTGGTGCGAATCACCCGGGCGAGGAATCTCGATCAGGCTGTAGATGTCTCGCTACGTCGAGGCGATGAGATCAAGCATCGGCAGTTCGATCCTCGCAGTGGTAGCGATCTTGGCGATTCGGTCCCCATCGGTATCTGGCTTGTGTCAAAACTGCTTGATCTGCACGACAATCTACTCGCCGGACCAACTGGTCGTAAAGTGAACGGGGTTGGCGCACTCGCCCTGCTCGCGGTGGCTATGACGGGTCTGGCTATCTGGTGGCCTGGCATCAAGACATGGCGTCGCAGCCTGACGCTGCATCGCGGTGTTGGATGGAAGCGCTTCACTTGGCACTCCCACAGTATGATCGGCTTCTGGAGCCTTGGATTCATGTTGGTGTTTGGCGTCAGCGGGGTCTATCTCAGCTTTCCGCAGCTGTTTCAGGACTTCGCCGACAGACTAGAGCCTCCCACTGTCACGAATGCCGGATTACGCATTGGCGACCGGGTCATTTATTGGCTCGCCTTCTTGCATTTCGGCCGCATTAACGGCATAGGGATTCCTTGTAGTGGCCCCGGGCTCTGCGACCAGACGACGAAGGCGATTTGGGCGGTATTCGGACTGGCCCCCGCGGCCATGTTTGTGACCGGAACGATCATGTGGTGGTACCGCGTGCTGCGCTCTCGAATGGCGAGCGGTCGCAGGGCGGCTCGTTCTCCTGTCGTTACTGCCTCATAATACGGGCGCGCGCGAACGACTGGTTCCGAGCGGATTCAACCACCAAGCCAGTTACAGACGCATTTCACCGAAGCGCTCCAGTCGCCGAGATACACGACGGCGCGCGGCCAGTTCGCGGCCACGGCGTTACAACGAAGGATTTAGGAATTCACTTGTCTATAGAGTCGGCAAATCGCCCAAGTGAAGATAGCCGCAGGGGAAAGCTGCTCGCTGTAGCAACGATGCAACGGTGTGTTTGAGCCGCACCTAGGTATTGGCTATTGCAGGTGTCCGGATGTCCTCAATCAAATTGCGTTCGCTGGTTATGCGCTCCGTGGAGCCGTCTCCATCAGCGTTCGACCGGCCACTCTTTGTCGATTGGCTTCGACGGCGTCGCTGTAATCTGCAGTTCCGCGCAATGGCGATACGTGAAATTGCCAGGATTATTGACCCCGTGTTCGGCCATGAATTGCACGATCTGGAGCGTGCACTTCTTGCAATTGATATTGGGCAGCACAATATCCGTTTCCCAGAGGCCGTCCCCTTTGGCTGTATGGACCCACGGACCATCGGCGAGCACCGGCACCTGAGGCGGCTCTTATATTTTGGCTGAAACGGACCCCGGACCTTTATCCGTCGGGGTGGTTATGGCGTCCGGGTCGAGCGGCAGCTCAGTGCGCGAGTTCATAGCAGGCACAAGATCGCAGCCGTGATGAGAAACGTCTTGATCCCACTGACCCCCGTGCCATCCTTATTTGGCGATAATGCGGCTGTACCCGCAGGGGGCGATGGAATCGGAGAAGTGCTTGCGACCTGCATCCACCGATACGATCGGCTTGAGGCGGCAGATGCTATAGGGGCTTATATTTGCAGCGAACTAGGCAAGCAGGCAATCGTGGAGGAAATCCCTTTTGTCCCCCACTTCGGGCAGCGCTCGTGCCGTAGTCGTACGGCGGACGAGTGTAAGATTCAGCCGGTGGGTTTGATCTTTCTGGCCGAGACCATTCGCCTAGCCAAGAATCACGGCAGTTGAGCGCCAGGCGGATCGTTTTTCTTAGGTGAAACACTCGTTAATTCCTGTTATCGGAAGCTACCATGGCGGTCCCTTCGCACCGAAGTCGCTTTCACGAACCTTGTACGAGTAGCCGAGCACACAGCCAAGTGGAAAGGTCGCGCAAAAAAGCTCCGAGTAATCGCTCCAAGCTGCTCTTTTCTACTTGCCTTTATCTACCTTGCCCTTGGCAAATACCGGGTTATCGATGGTCCCTCCGATATGGAACGGAAACGACAGTTTTCCGTCTTTCAGCGTCCCTCCGGCCAGCCGCGCAAACAGGTTCGTCACAAACCCCTGCTGAGAGGTGATTTCCGCTACACCTTGGTAGTTCAGTTCGTCGGAGCCCGATAGGCTCACACTGCCGGAGCCATCAAGATCAACTCCGTAGCCATCGATGTCGATGACCTTGCTCGAAATCCGCTCATGATCCAACTCCAGGTCGGTCGAAACAAAATTGAACGAGGAAGGATTATTTTTGGCAGGGCCGAGATCGTTGTAATGCACCAGCTTCATCAGGTTCGCATTGAGCTTCAAACTCGGCACCTGGCCGTTGCGCACCGTCAAATGCCCGCTTCCGTGCAATCGCTCCAGCGGACGGAGCGAGTACGCGATTTCTCCGGAGATCTTCATCTCGCCCTCCAACTTTCCCGTCATTTTCCCCCGGGCATTTCGAAACGCCGTCAGAAGATGCGCCATGTCAATGCCTTTCATGCGCATGTCGGTTCTGAAGCTCGGGTTCTTTCCCGACACTTTAATGGAGAGCGCTCCCGTTGCGTTTCCCCCATACGTTTCCGCTTTCACGTCCGTGAAAAAAACCTCTCTCGCCTGCAGCCGGATCTTGGAATTCAGATTTGTCGCTTCGATGGAGCCGAATCGCAGCAGCCCGGCCTTCAATGTTCCCTGCCCATCGAGTGTGGTGGAAGTAGGATCGGCGATGGCGTCTAAATTCACATTTTCCAGTTCGCTCGAGACATCGCGGGCTTCGAGAAAGACCGGTCCTGCCGCGTCGGAAGGCAGAAGAATTGACGCGACCACGCGGGCCCTCCTGATTTCCACCCGCGAGACCACGCCGGATAGAAGCGCGCCCGGTGTATTTTTCGCCTCCGGATTCTCGAAGTTCCAAGGCCCGTCCGGGTCCGAAACCAGATTGATGACCGGCTGTTCCAGCACCAGCGACTTGATCACCACCCGCCGGTGCAGCAACGCTCTCACGTCAAGTTGCGCATCGATCCGCGCCACCTTCACGATGTAACTCGGCGGAAATAACGGCGGGCTCTTCACCCCGAAATCGTCTACGTGAATCGTCACTCCGGGAAAAAACGTCACCGCCAGTCGCCCGATCTCCATCTTCCTCCCGGTCTTCTCTTCCAGATAGGAGATCACCTGCGGCCGGTAGCGATCCGCATTGAATAGGATTGGTAC
The DNA here is from genome assembly GCA_025350625.1 of Bryobacterales bacterium. GTDB lineage: Bacteria > Acidobacteriota > Terriglobia > Bryobacterales > Bryobacteraceae > Palsa-187. Next base: position 3,915 of record JANXXL010000087.1, read on the forward strand.
AAGGAAAATCAGCACAACGAGCAGCGCGCAAGCAATGCCCGCCAGAATAAGCCCAGTCCTGCGAAAGTTAGTCATAGCAGCGTCGACACTGCATCGGCACGGATGCCGGGTTGCACCGAATTTAGATTCTTGCCGACCACGTTTCCGTTGCTCGCAATTATAGGCCACTCCCGAACCGTCTACAATCATCCGCCGAAACGGTCGCGCCTTCTAGCATAGGTTTTACGATACGATTATCCCCAAGTCATCGGTAATCCAGAGTGAATGTCGCAGCAGCGTCGCGACGGAATAGGACGGTTTTAGGTCGTCCAGGTGGATGATCGGATTGTGACCACTCACTCAACCGGGAGAGATTGTCCCTCGCGAAGAATTACTGCCCCCCTGTCAAGAGTTACGTCCAGAGCACTTTGGGTCATGGGTAAGCGTGCGCTGCCGGTGAATGGTCTTACAGCCGACTCCGGATACGCATCTGTTACGATCAGCCGTGGCTCTTTTTCAAAGGCTTTCCCGGCCACAGCAACTGAGCTTGGCAGGCGCAGCGATCTTTTATGTTGTTGCGGGGACGTTTCATTTCATTAAACCCGAGATCTATCTGAGGATCGTGCCGCCGTATATTCCGTGGCACCTGGCGATGGTGCGTGCGAGCGGCGCCTTGGAAATCCTGGGTGGTTTGGGACTTCTTGTCCCCCGGACGCGCCAAGCAGCGGCATGGGGCCTTATAGCCCTGTTAGTCGCGGTGTTTCCGGCGAATATATACA
>JANXXL010000062.1 GCA_025350625.1 Bryobacterales bacterium
TTGCGCGTTATACGGCCACGTGAGCGTCTAATCCAAATGACCAGAAACTGACCGACTTATCAGTCGCGATTCAGTTCATCGACTTGGATAGTGAACAAATTGCGAGGTGTCAAATTGCGAGGGTGTAAACGGGTAACCGCCGGTGTAAACTTACTCTTATGGATCAGCACGACTACTTGGCTCACACGGCAGCACCTCGCTGACCAACGTGACCTTTACATTCATTTTTACGGGGACAGCGCGAATGTAACTGGCTCGGGATGGGTATACGTGAATGACGAGACGGCAAGCAACTTATCGTCGGAAGCGATGACAGGGCATTTACGGGCACCGTCGAAGTCGCTGGTAACATCAACCTTGTCCCTGTGCTCACTTTCCACGGCCCTCCCAGCACCGCAGGACGGCGTGGACCCTTGTTTTCCGGCCCTTCCACTCAAGGCATCACCGACGACGACGTCCCGATCTAGCGATTTCTCTATGCGCATCACGGTCCTGCTCCTCGCATGGTCGTGCATGACTGCATCCGCGCAACAGAAGTTTTTCCCTGAGCAAATCGGCGATTTAGGCGTTAAACGCGATCCAGCGACCTGGTCGTCTCCGGAAGGTGTAGTTCACGACTTGCGTTCCAAGGACGCCGCTGTCCGCCTGAAGGCTATGCGGCTTGTCGGTGTGAATGAAGATTTCTTCAGCACCGGGGGCACACCTGCGGAGATTGACCTCCGGTACACGACGTTTGGCTTTGACGATCAAACTGTGGCGGTGATTGCCGTTGAGCAGAGTTCATTTCAATACGCCGCGGTAGCGATCCTCAGTGCGGGAACGTGGTCGCGGTTGGGGGTTTTTGAATGTTGGTGTAAGTATGAAGCTCCGCTGGATGATTTTGTCCACGTTGCGCCTGTGGTATCGGGAGAAAGATTGGAACTGCAAATCATGGTCCGAGCGAGCGGCGGAGGAACAGGCAAGTACGAGCAAACGGAGGCCTGGTTTAGACCGCGCAACGGAATCCTTGAGCCCGTTCTGAGTTTCACAAGCAGGCAACGTTCGTGCGAGCTACCAAGCGAGCCATGCACTTATGAGCACAGGTGGTTTGATGGGAACCAATTTATAGAAGGCAAGAATCCTGCCATGAAGTTCGCCGAGCACAATGCCGGAACGTTCCGCGGACACCTGCTTGGATGGGCAGTTGAAGACAACGCACTCAAGTCGCTCACCTGCACCCCCTACAAATGGGACGCCGTGAATTTCAAGTACATGCCCTCCGGTCCTGCCCATCCCTGCAAATACGAACCCCCGAAATAGCTTGTAAGGGTCGGAGTCGTCCCTATGGGATGCCAGTCTTGCCGGTGCCCGGACTACACACAATACGGAGGGCGACTGCTAAACTCTTCGCATTCTGAAATGAAGACACCGAATGACGAGTGTTTGTTCCCCAAAATAATTATTATCCGCAGCCGGGAGATTATCCATTTGGCTGTGTAGTCGGCGAACCGTCGAAGTGCCCCAGGAAACGGCGTTCTAGGCAATGTTGAATAACTCCCCATAATCCGACATATCGATAGCGACCGCGCGATCAGCGAATCTTTTAGTGCGGTATACCAATTTCAGGGCAGGATCGATCCGACAACGCGTAACACGTGGTATTGTCCATTTTCCAACCGGATTTACGCTGGAAGGACTACGAGATGCGAAAAGGGTTCACGAGAAAACCAAGAGCGGACGAGCCCGCGACGCCAGGCAAGAACTACATAACTCCGAGCGGGCTGCAGCGTCTCCAAGATGAGCACCGGTTTCTGCTCACCAGGGAACGCCCGGCCGTGACGGCGGTAGTCGCGTGGGCTGCCAGTAACGGCGATCGCAGTGAAAACGCCGACTATCAGTACGGCAAGCGGCGGCTGCGCCAGATCGATGGGCGGATTCGCTTTCTCAGGAAGCGAATCGAGGCTGCGGAAGTGGTGGACCCGGAAACTCCGAGAACGGGGCAAGCGGCCACGAGAGCATTCTTCGGCGCGACCGTGCGCTATGCCAACGCCGTGGGAGTGGAGCGAGTGGTGAGTATCGTGGGTACCGACGAAGTCGATCTCGACCGCAAACACATCAGTTGGGTGTCGCCTCTGGGGCGCGCGTTGCTGAAGGCGGCAGCGGGCGACAGCGTTGTACTCCAAGCGCCGGGCGGTACAGAATACCTAGATGTGCTCGAAGTGCGTTACGAGCGCATTTCAGTGGAACCGTTTCGTGAGCCGCCTGGATCCGAGGCCTCGTCGCGGAAACTCCCTCGCCAAAGCCGATCCACCTGACGAAAGTTAACGGAGCGGCACAGGGAAATTCCAGGTCATGAGCAAGGACGGATTGTGAGCCGACTATAGGAAGATTGGCCTCGCTATTGTCCCACCTCAGTCAGGATCGCTCGCATGTAATGCGTAGTGTTCGTTCAGCAACTCCCGAGAAACGCCGCTCCGTTTCCCGTGCTGTCGATATCCGGGTAAGGGTATGGGAGCCCGCCACAATGAAAACTCGAAATCGGAAGCACGCCAAGACCATCTTGCGCTTGGCTGACCTTGAACATGCGAAATCTGCTGTTCTGAATAGCCTGGCATCACCCGAATCTCGGCGTTCGTATGAATTCGCAAACTTCGTCGAATGGTACTGCTCAGAGCCTCGGCTCGCCCTGAACCGAATCGTCGTGACTCGGTACAGAATGCAATTGGAGCAATTTCGCTTGGCTCCATCGACGATCAATCAGCGGCTGGCAGCCGTGCGCCGTCTCGCTTATGAAGCCTCCGACGCAGGCTTGCTGAGCCCCGAACTCGCCGCAGGAATACGTCGAGTCAAAGGTGCGAAGCAACTCGGCGTCCGCCTCGGCAACTGGCTCACCGCCGACGAGGGTCGCGCTCTGGTGAACGCGCCAACGTCGGAAACTCTGCGCGGCAAGCGAGACCGTGCGATTCTCGCTGTCCTCCTCGGCTGCGGCCTGCGTCGGTCCGAATTGGTTCATCTTAGCGTGGAGCATCTCCAGCGCAGGGAAGACCACTGGGCGCTCGTCGACCTCGTCGGAAAAGGTGGGCACATTCGGACGATACCGGTCCCCCAATGGGTGAAAACGCGAATTGACGAGTGGACCCAGGCGTCGGGTACTACGTCTGGGCGGTTGTTCCGGTCCATCAATAAGAACGGCATCGTCTGGGGAGAGGGTCTGACGGAGAAGGTGGTCTGGTATGTGGTCAAGAATTTCGCGAAAACCGTCGGCATCGAGAAGGTCGCGCCCCACGATTTGCGCCGCACGTGCGCCCGGCTCTGTCACGTGTCCGGCGGCGAACTTGAACAAATCCAGTTCCTCCTCGGGCACGTTTCGGTCCAGACAACCGAGCGGTATCTTGGATGCAAACAGAAGATTCGTGACGCCGTAAACGATCGGATCGGAATCGAGCCGCCGGAGTAGATGCCGACTTCACGGGATCGATGATACCTACTCGAGCTTTCTCCGAGTCGCCGACAATACGTCCGCTATCCGGAAATTCACTGCAATGGAGGCTGCAGTCCTGCCTCCGGAGAGGCGACATGGGATTCAAGCGGCAAGAAATATGCTCCAACTTCAGTCCAACGGGTATATCATTGCCCCAGCCGGGAGGTCATACTGGAAATTCCGGGTAACTTCGTTTTGAAACGCCTGAGTTCTGATCACAACCTCCCAGTGGATCTGTTCCCGCGCCGTCAGCCGCTCATTGAAGTAGGATAGCAAGAGAAACAAATGCGAAAGAACCGAGCGAAACAGCAAAGTGTTGGCCCGCTCAACATGCGAAGCGGATTCGCATTATACTGAATTCCTAGTAGCGCGTGCAGAAGGAGGCAACAGTGATGAAAAGTAAATTCCGTGAATTTTTGTTCGAAGCGAAACACCGTACCGGACTGCTGGTCGCAGCAGCTACGGTCGCCGTATCCCTTTACATGGGAGTTGGCGCCGTTGCACAAAGTAAAAGTACGTTATCGGCGCTGCCGCCGACTCCGCAGGCGCCCAAAGATAACCCGACGACCCCAGCAAAAGTTGCGCTGGGAAAGCTGCTGTTCTGGGACCCGCTTTTGTCGGGACCCCAAGACGTAGCCTGCGCGTCGTGCCATCATCCGCAAAATGGCTATGCGGAGGACCGCGACCTGTCGCTCGGCGTCACGAGCATCGGACTGGGCAAGAGCCGGCACCAATCGCCCGGCAGTACGATTCCGATCGTCAAACGCAATAGTCCGACGCTTCTGAACATTGCTTTCAGCGGCAGCGATCAATCGGGCAGCTACGACCCGGCGACTGCGCCGATGTTCTGGGACATGCGCGTCAAGAGCCTCGAAAAGCAGGCGCTCGAACCGCTCAAGGCGCTTGAGGAAATGCGAGAGAACACCTACCCGGAGGGGGATGAGGCTGTCGCGAAAGTGGTGGCGAAGCTCCAGGCCAACGCCGAGTACCGGAGGCTGTTCGCCGGCGCCTTCGGCGGTAAACAGCCGGTCAGCGCGGAGAACCTGGGCAGGGCGATAGCGGCGTTCGAGCGTACGCTGCTGGCCAATAACTCGCCGTTCGACCGCTACATGCGCGGCGACCGCAGCGCCATGACGGAGGAACAGGTCAGGGGAATGCAGCGCTTCGAGAGCGTCGGGTGCGTCAAGTGCCACAGCGGGCCCATGTTCTCCGATTACAAACTGCATGTCATGGGCATACCCGACAACCCCGCTCTGCCCGCCTCCGACGATGGCGCGGAGAAGACCTATGCCTTTCGCACGCCGACGCTGCGAAACCTCAACTTTACCGCCCCCTACGAGCACAATGGCATGTTCCCGACGCTGAGCGCCGTCGTGGGGTTCTATGAAGACGCCAGCGGCGGGCGCTCCCGGAACCCGAACGTCAGCCCCGAGAAGCTCGATCCGCTGCTTCGCGAGTTGAAGGACTTCGACGAGGAGGACGTGGATCTGGTCGAGTTTTTAAGGGCTCTGAGCGATGACAAGTTCGACCGGACGATCCCCGAGCGCGTACCGAGCGGCCTGCCCGTCGGCGGAAAAATCCAATGAGCAGAGTACGCGCCGTTGTGGTATACTGCTAACCGAGTTTTCGACACTCAGATCTTAGGCAAAGGATTGGAGAGGCCACATGAAACTGATTTCTCTGTTTGTACTTGGCGTGTTGACGGTTTCGGTCAGCGCATTCGCGGAGACCATGGACCCCATCGCAAAGGCCCTGCTCGCCGCCCCAAACGCGGCTATGGCCAAGGACGCCACGGTCATTAAGTGGAAACCGGACTTTACGTATGAAGTGTTGAGGAAAGGCACCAGCCCTATGGTGTGCTACGACCTGACCGGCTGGCCCGGAGAGCGGCCGTTTTCGGTGGAGTGCACCAGCAGCGAGGCCAATCTGCCGCGCGTCGCGCAGAATCGAAAGCTCGCGGCGGGGGGGCCTCAGGGGGCGAGCAACCGGGGAAAGATTGACGAGGCGGTTGCGGCCGCCGAGAAAGACGGAACGCGCATCATGTCCGAAGTCGGGTCCATATGGTATAAGTTCTGGGGCAACAGCGAGGCGACCGCCGTCCGGCACTCGTTTATCGCCGTGCCGAAGAAAAACGGGAAAGATGTCGGACTGCCGGAGGTCCGTGACGCAAACGGCTCCTGGGTGATGTTTCCGGGCACGTCAGAGGCCCACATCATGTTGCCGGGACTATAACAGGCCCCAGTTTGTTCGGTGATCCTTCTATGATCCTGCGATCCCGGCGTCCGCTCAAAAGACACAAAGGCGGCGGCACAAGCCGTCTTTGTGTCCGCACGCTCGTAGCTCGGGCCGCGTCTCGAAGGTCGTTATGAAGCGTCTGATCGTGTGTCTTCTAGCGGTTGCTGTGTTGTCCGCGCCGCAGAGCAAGCCGACCTTCACTGGCACCATTACGGACGACGAGTGCGACAGAGCCGATCATTCACGGATGCGAATGGGGCCGACGGACGCCGCGTGCGTCCGGGCCTGCATCCGCGACCACGGCGCCTCGTACGTCCTCTATGACGGCAAAGAGGCCTACACACTGAGCGACCAGCAGGCGCCGGAGAAGTTTGCGGGACAGAAAGTCACCGTCGTAGGCGCGCTCGACGCCAAGACCAAGACGATCCAGGTGGAGTCAATCACCGCCGCAAGATAGAGCCCAGATCTAAACACCATTAGGAAAAAGCAAGTGCATGTCCTTCGTCGCTTCGCTTCTCAGGATGACCGGCCACTGCGGGAAAGACTGCCTAGGGCGGGGTGTATGGGATCGGGTTATTCGCCGGAGCGGTCGCGCCGGAGAAGCGGGCAAGTAAAAGGGGAACTCAGTTGGCCAATTACATGAGATGCCTTGCGGTAGTAATGCTTTTCGGCGTGCCTTGTCTGGTTCCGGCGGCTGGTGACGACGGCAGGCCTGTCACGTTTGCCAAGGATATCGCTCCCATCTTTCAGGAGAAATGCCAGAACTGCCATCGCGCCGGACAAATGGCTCCCATGTCCCTGGTGACTTACGAAGAAGTGCGCCCGTGGGCGAAGGCGATTAAGCAACGTGTCGTCCTGCGGCAGATGCCTCCCTGGCACATGGACCCGACGATTGGCATCCAGAAATTTCAGAACGACATTTCGCTGAATGATGCCCAGATTGCCGTGATTTCTAAGTGGGTCGACGAGGGTGCGCCCATGGGCAACAAGGACGACATGCCCGCGCCCAGGAAATGGCCCAACGATGAAGGCTGGCAGTTGGCTAGCCAGTTTGGCAAGCCGGATTTCGTTCTCAAGTCTGAGCCTTACACGATGCCCGCCAAAGGGTCGGACCAATGGTTTAAGCCGCTGACGCCGATCCCGGTCACCGAGCCGCGCTGGGTGCGCGCCGTGGAAATGCGCCCGGGCACTCCGGCGGGCCGCAGGATTACGCATCACGCGCTGGCTTTCTTGCAGCAGGAGGAACCAGGTACAAACACCGGACCCGTGACGCAGGGCCTATTGATGGAGTGGGCTGTCAACAAGAACTATGACATTTATCGCCCGAATACCGGAAAACTACTGTTGCCGGGATCGCGCATTTGGTGGGAGATGCACTACCATGCGGTGGGCGAGGAAATTCGCGATGACGTGGAGCTGGCGGTTTACCTTTATCCCAAGGGACAGGAGCCCAAGTATCGCACTGTTCTCGCGTTGTTCCCAGGCACGCCATTGACCGGCTTTGGCACCTCGGTCCTCGGAGTGCTGGATATTCCGCCCAACTCAGTGACGGAAACGGATGGCTATACAACCTTGCGCGAGCCCGCTCGGCTGGAGAATTTTCAGCCGCACATGCATCTGCGCGGCAAAGCAATGCTGCTGGAGGCGATATTGCCGGACAGCTCCAGGCGAACCTTGAGTTACGTGGATCACTTCGACGTCAATTGGATGACCAACTACATCTATGCCGACGATGCCGCGCCGGTGTTGCCCAAGGGCACCATGATTCACGTCGTTGCGTGGCACGATAATACGGCCGCGCAAAAGAGCAATCCGGATCCCACGCAGTGGGTGGGTTGGGGCGACCGCACCGTGGATGAGATGGCCCACGCCTGGGTGAACGTCACGTATATCACAGAAGACGACTACAAAGAGTGGCTGGCCAAGAACCCCCAAGCAGGCGCGGCGATCGCAGCGCGCTAGCCATCGGAATCATCACAACATGTCTCGCAAGATAGTGTTGGCCACAGTTTTTTGTCTGACTTCGTCGCTTTTGCCTGGGCAGCAACAACTCCGCTCGGATCAGCCGCATGATTCAGGCCGGAGCGTTACGCCTGCTTTCGAGGGCTGGTTTGCGAATGCGGACGGCACCTACAGTATTTTGTTCGGGTACTTCAACCGGAATATGAAACAGGAATTGGATTTGCCTGTTGGCCCGGGGAACAAAATCGAACCCGGTGGACCGGATCAAGGCCAGCCAACTCATTTCATGACTCGTCGGCAATGGGGCGTCTTCACCGTCACCGTCCCGAAAGATTTCGGCTCGAAGAAAATTGTCTGGACGATTGTAGCCAACGGCGTCACCACCGCGATTCCGGCCGGGCTCGACCCATTGTGGGAGGTCTCACCCTTTCTGGACACCACGGGCAATACGCCGCCCTTCATCGGCTTTCACGAGAAAGGCCCATTTGTGCAGGGTCCTCGTGGGCAGAGCCAGACCCTGTCGGCTGCGGTTGGCGTTCCTCTGGAGCTTCCGGTATGGGTAGCCGATGACGCCAGCGTGATTCCGGGGGCAGCGCGTCCGCCCGCGCCGCCCATAGTTGTGACCTGGGAAAAGTTTCGTGGCCCAGGTGCGATGACTCTTTCCGAGGAAAGGCCTCCGGTCAAAGATGCAGATTTTCCGCTTCCTCCCAAGACGCAGGCTCACGGCAAAGCAACCACGAAGATAACATTCAGCGAACCGGGCGAATATGTTCTCCTCGTAACCGCTAACGACTGGAGCGGAGAAGGCGGCCACGGTGTTCAATGCTGCTGGTCCAATTCGCAAGTGAGAGTTTCCGTGAAGTGATGTGTGTGAACTCGGTTACGAATCATAGACCTTGCGCGTGTTCTGACTCGATGTTGTCATCGAGGCCCTGATCAATTGAGGCTATGATCTCGTACGGGCCAAGGCGAGTCCCGGCGATTAAAGCCACGGCGCTTGAATGATTTTCCTACTCGGACTTGCTGTGAAACGGATTGTGCCTGGATTACGGGCTATCCTTCCACTAACTTTCAAGAAACAGCTTCCGATTACTTGCCCACCGGCGCTTTGCGCCGCAGCTCGTCGGAGAAGTTCAGCAGAAACGTCATGCGTGGATAGCTTCTCGGCGCAAGTTGATGTGATGCCGACTTGAACGAAGCCTGACGGCAAACGCTACGCCGTTTGCAGGACTTGGGTCTGTATTGACGGTAAACTGAGGGATCCCAGATCGATATACCGGCTAAGGACTATGAGCGAGTCGAAGATATTGGTGGTCACAGGCGGCAGCCGCGGAATTGGCGCGGCGACTGCGAGGCTTGCCGCCGCAAGTGGGTGGTGCGTCTGCATCGCCTATCTGAGTCGTCGCGACGCCGCCGATCGGATCGTGAGCGATATCTCCTCGAAAGGAGGGCGTGCGATCGCGGTGCAGGCCGACATCAGCTCCGAGGTGAGCGTCGTCGAGCTGTTTCGGAAAGTGGATCGGGAACTCGGCGGGGCCACTGCCCTTGTGAACAATGCCGCGACGTTGGAAACCCAAATGCGGCTAGACTCAATGGACGCGCCCCGAATCTTGCGGATTCTTTCGACAAATGTACTCGGCTCGATGCTCTGTGCCCGCGAAGCGGTGCGACGAATGTCTACGAAACACGGTGGAAACGGCGGGGGGATCGTCAATGTCTCCTCCGGCGCCGCCAAGTACGGTTCGCCCGGCGAATATTTGGACTACGCCGCCAGCAAAGGAGCGATCGAAACGTTTACTGTCGGATTGGCGAAGGAAGTTGCCGAGGAAGGGATCCGCGTTAATGCCGTTCGCCCGGGACATATCTATACCGAGTTGCATGCCAAAGGAGGGGAGCCTCAACGGGTGGACAAGGTGAAGGCGTTGGTTCCCATGCACAGAGGTGGCCAGCCAGAGGAGGTTGCGTATGCGATCTTGTGGCTGTTATCTCCAGAAGCATCCTACATTACGGGCACGATTGTCGATGTGTCCGGAGGCCGGTAGAATCGGCTCTTGTCGTGGCAAGATAGCGAGTAGTCGCGCAGCATAGAGGTAACCCGAATGGTTACTCCCGTGAAACGCCGTTCCCGGTAACGTTTTCCCGAAAGCAGGTTCATCTGGGCTTATAGTTGGCATCTCGCCGAATTGACTCGTTTGATCCACGAAAACGGATAGCGCCTGTATTACGGCGAATCCGGAAGTTATTCTTGAGGGATCTGAAACTTCCAGGAGGACTCGCTGGCACTACGCTGCTCCCACTGGCGGCGTTGGTCCGTCATCATGTTCGCGCGTGCGTCCCGCGCGGCTTGTTCAGCGGCGATCCTGCGAATGAGTTCGTCGATCTTCTCCTTTTGGCCCGACCGGTAGACCGTCATCTTCGGCTCAAAGGCATTCGGGCCGGTGTCGGCAACTAGGCCTTCTTCCTTGATGTCGGCGAAGAAGGCCTTCATGGAATAGAAATCTTTGGTAAGGATCGGATTGAACTTGTGGTCGTGACACTCGGCGCAGCCGAAGGTGCTGCCCAGCCAGTTGGCGCCGATGGCGCGCACGCGGTCGGCTCCGTATTTGGCCCAATATTCTTTGGGCTGCAATCCGCCTTCCGCAGATGTGCGGCCCATGCGGTTGTAGGCCGAGGCGATCTTCTGTTCGCTGGTTTGTTCGGGAGTCGCGTTGGGCATCAGGTCGCCGGCAAGCTGCTCGCGCGTGAATTCGTCGAACGGCTTATTGTTGAGCAGCGCGCGCAGGACGTAATCGCGATAAGGCCACGCGGGGCGCTCGCCGTCGCTGTGGTATCCGGCGGAATCCGCATAGCGCACGGCATCGAGCCAGGGTACGGCCTGGTGCTCGGCGTATGCCTGCGAGGCCAGGAGGCGGTCGACGACTTTCTCGGACGCGTCCGCTGACTTGTCTTTAACGAAAGCTTCGATCTGCGCGGGCTCCGGAGCGAGACCGGTGAGATCGAGTGTCACTCGCCGGAGCAGCGTGCGGCGATCGGCTGCGGGCGAGGGCTGCAAGCCTTCCTTGGCGAGCCGCGCCCGGATGAACGCGCCGATAGGATTCCGTGCCGAAGCAAGGGCAGGCACCGTCGGCCGCGCGACCGGCTGATACGACCAGTGCCCTTAGTAGCGTGCTCCCTCGGCGATCCAGCGGCGGAGGGTTTCCTTTTCCGTGGGCGTCAGCGTGCGGTTGGCGGATGCAGGCGGCATCACCCGCGCGTCGGTCGCAAATATGCGCTGGATGATTTCGCTCTGATCCGGATCGCCGGGAACAATTGGAGTGCCGCGAGCTTTCGGTTTCAGCGCTTCGTCGCGAAGATCGAGCCGCATATCGGCCATGCGGGAACTGACGTCGGGTCCATGGCAGCTAAAGCAGGTGCGCGACATGATGGGACGGATGTCGCGGTTGAAGCTCACGGGACCCGATAGCGGCGCTGCACTCGATGCCGCGGTGGAAACACGGCTAACGGGTTGGGTATCATGAGCGCCTAAATTCTTTACCAGGTAGGCAATGATCGGTTCGATGTCATCGGGGTTGAACGAAGCTCCCTCTTCGATCATCTGGCGGACGGCGATGCGCCAGCCTGCTTCGGTAAGCTTGAGTGCCACAATGCGATCGGCGGTATGGCAGGTGGTACAGGCGTTGACGACAACGTCTTTACCGGCGCCTTCGGGAAAGTCCGCCGCGATCGCGGAGAAGGTGCATAAAAGCCCCAACAGAGATGCGGACAGGGATCGCATATATCTTATAAGATACTACTAAGATACTGCGATTGAGCGGCCACTATACTTTCACAAACAATACGCAGACGGGCTTGGGGACCTGGATCGGTTGGCCGGTTGCCGTTAGCTTCCCTGTACTCGGCGTGCTGGCGGTTTCCACAAATGTGGTGGCGCAGACCACAGACCCCATCCAAAAGGCGTTGCTCGCGGCTCCGAACGCGGCTATGGCCAGGGACGCCACGGTCATCAAGTGGAAACCGGACTTTACGTATGAAGTGTTGAAGAAAGGCACCAGCCGTATGGTCTGCTACGACCTGACCGGCTGGCCCGGAGAGCGGCCGTTTTCGGTGGAGTGCACCAGCAGCGAGGCCAACCTGCCGCGCGCCGCGCAGAATCGAAAGCTCGCGGGGATGGCGGGGGCGACCAGAAAAAGACTGCGGAGTTGGTTGCGGCCGCCGGGAAAGACGGAACGCGCATCATGTCCGAAGTCGGGTCCATATGGTATAAGTTCTGGGGCAACAGCGAGGCGACTGCCGTCAAGCACTCGTTTATCGCCATGCCGAACCACACGGGGGCCCAGGAAGGACTGCCGGAGGCCCGTGACGCAAACGGCTCCTGGGTGATGTTTGCGGGCACGTCAGAGGCCCACATCATGTTGCCGGGACTATAACAGGCCCAGTTTGTTCGGTGATCCTTCGATGATCCTGCGATCCCGGCGTCCGCTCATAACACAGGGCGGCGGCACAAGCTGCCGTTGTGTACGCACGCTCGTAGCTCGGGCCGCGGCTCGAAAGTCGTTATGAAGCGCTGATCGTGTGTCTTCTGGCGTTTTGCCGTGTTGTCCGCGCCGCAGGGCAAGCAGGCCTTCACCGGCACCATTACGGACGACGAGTGCAGCAGAGCCGATCATTCACGGATGCGAATGGGGCCGACGGACGCCGCGTGCGTCCGGGCCTGCATCAGCTCCCACGGCGCCTCGTACGTGCTCTATGACGGCAAAGACATCTACACGTTGAGCGACCAGCAGGCGCCGGAGAAGTTTGCGGGACAGAAAGTCACCGTCGTAGGCGCGCTCGACGCGAATACCAAGACCATCAAGGTGGAGTCCATTACCGCGGCGAATTAGCTCTCTCCACCAGCTTCGCCCATTCCCGTTCGTAATCCGCTGTGGATTCCGGACCCGGCGTTGCCACCTCCCCACGTTCGGCGGCATGGCCTGGATGTATACATTGGGCTGCCCCGAATCGCGGGACGATTATGCAAGATATTTTCCATCAGGAGATCTACGTACAGGCCGTGCCGCCGGGGGGCGCAAAATACCAGATCTCGGCTGCGGGCGGCGAGGCCCCCATGTGGCGGCGCGAAGGTAAGGAATTGTTCTACATCTCGGCAGACCGGAAACTGACGGCCGTACCCATCACGCTGGGCTCTACCGTGGTCGCGGGCTCCCCACAACCGCTGTTTACGTTCCCGAATCCACCGCTAGCGTTTTCGACAGGCTTTTACACGCCTTTGCGCGACGGCCAGCGCTTCCTGGTGAATGTCACCGGCGGGGGCGAAAACGCCGCCGAGGGAGAGTCCATCACCGTTGTTACCAACTGGCAGGCGGGAGCGAAGAAGTAACGAGTAAGGGAGTCCCTCGCGTTACTCCCGAGTAACGCGCCACTCGGAGAAAGCTCGCCATAGCGTCAAACTACGCTTCGAACATTAATCCTGGGAAACGGCGCTTGGGAAGCTGAGGGGACTTTGACGTGCTACGCGCGAACCGAAGAATTGGCGGTTCAAGCTACCGATAATGGCTGACATCAGGCAGTAAATTGGTTGTCACTTCTATGGTTTACCGACAAACCGGCGAATGCTTTCCGTGAGCGTCGTTATGGGGAGTATCGGCAGGTATGTCCCACAACCGGACTTCTGGTCAACTGCGATGCTCTTTATCCGCCATATGGACGAGCCGCAGATCACAACTGGCCCTTCTATAGATTTCCCGTATGCAACCGATGATACGGGTGGCGATGAACGTCTACAACAGAGCGACCGGGTGGGGCACCTTTACAACCCTCGCCTTGCTTGCGGGAGTACTCGTGCTAGATGTCTGGCTGATGGACAAGCTGCCGGCCCTGCAGCACGGTTTGGCCTACGCAATGCTGCAGGTTGTCATGGCGGGGGTGTTGCTAAAGTTGATCCGGCTGATCTTCAAAGGCGGACCTCCATCTGTTAAGGAATGATACGTCGTCCTAGCTGCAATAGCTACGATATCGATAATCCTCGGGTTTGAGCGGTTGGGAATCTACTTTATTGTCCTGTAACATTGCGGTGCCAAGATTGGAGGATTCCGCGCCACTGACGGAGCGTGCCGGTTACTGGGCCTGTTCTTTATCGGAGGGGAGCAGCCCAGCCCTCGGCTGCCGAGCCTTGAGTGATAGGCGTTAACTCGGCGTCACTTACTTGCCGACCGATTTGAGCGCAGCTCCGCTCGTCTCGATGCCAGAACCGGTCCCTAATGCAATCTTCCTGGCGCCCCACTTAATCCCTCGGCCCGTGGCTTTGACGCCCTTAAGCGTAACTTTACCCGTAGCGGTGCCAGTCTTGACGATCGCAGTCTTGGCGGACCCACCGGCCGCCTTGATGTCTTGTGCGGCGCCGTCCTGGCCAAAAGCGGCCTCGACCGGCACTATAAAACAGATCAATAGAAAAATGTTTCTTGCAGCGCGCATATTTCTACTGTAGAACATTTCATCGGGTTATCGTGACAGGCGTCTTAAGAATTCGATCGGTCAAGCTCTCTACAAACGCTACGGCTCCTTCTGGAATGACCCGGCGCACGAGTGCTAGAGAGCGGCGCGTCACTCCAGAAGGAGTCGTAGCGTTTGTAGTTACCGATCTGTTGAAGCAAGGTCGTCTTCTGCTTGAGACGAGTCAAAAATTCAGTTTCAGCGTGAACTGCACCTGCCGCCCCTTGTTGACGGTGTTGGTGATCTTTCCAAAAGTGGCCAGGGCCAGTTGCACACCAGGTTTATCAAACTGAGGCGTATTGAAGAAGTTAATGAATTCGGAGCGAAAGTCGAGCGAGTGTTCGCCGCCCGGCAGACGGAAGCTTCTGCCAACAGCGACGTTCCAATTGGCGGTTCCGTCCTTCCGGAAAGTGTTCATGCCGAGATTGCCACGGCCTGAGGGGGGAATGTTGTCATCGAAATACCGGCAGTGCAGGTACGGGAGGCCATCCGTGCCGGGGCGCCTGCAAGTATCGGCGCCCAATAACACAGGGGTCGTATTGGGATTATCCAGACTCCTTCCCAGCAGGGACGGGTTCAAGATATTGGGACGATCCCCGGTGTCGCCGTCCACGTTACCGTAACCGGGCGCGTCCCCTCCAGTATGAATGTGGAAAGCAACTCCGGACTGAAAAAGCGTGGTGCCCGAGATTTGCCATCCTTTAAACGCGGCCGTCCGCCAGGAGGTGGATCCAGCGAAAAAAGGCAGACGATAGATGTAGCTGATGGAGAACACTTGCGGGGTATCAAACAACGCGACGGCTTTTAGATCGGAGACACGATTGCAGGTTTCACAGGTTGTCGTGCCCTCTTCGGGGGGAACCTCGACTCCGGAAGCCGTGTTGGTAAAATCACCGCCCAGATTGATGTCCTTGCTGAAGGTGTAGGCAGCGCGTACGGTCAAGCCATGCGTCAATCTCTTTTCGACGCTGGCTTGCGCGGCGTCGTAGTAGTCATTGCTGTTGCTCTCGACCATATTAATCGCGCCATAGCGCTGGTCGGGACGACGCAGATTCAGCGTGGCCTCCGTGGTTGGAATGCCAGGCACAACCACGGGCCGGTTGTGTACCCCTAAGGTCAATAAATGGAAAGACCGGCTTCCCATGTAGGTGAGGCGCACCAGGGTTTGCGCCGGCAGGGCCCACTCGAGCCCGAAATTATACATGTGGGTGTAGGGAAGAACCAAGTCCGGGCTCAACAGATACAAGTTCTGTTGCGCCCCCGGAATTGGTTTCATGGTGGGGGCGGCTTTGGCAAGCGCAAGAGCGTCAACCAACCTCGGCGTATTGATTTCCAGCACCTGCACGGAGGGAGGGTTAAAGCGCGTGATTTGATAGGTCACCGGGAAGATGGAGCTGAATGAGATGCCATAGCCTGAGCGCAGCGTCAGCCTTCCCCGGCCGGGGTTCCATGCAAACCCAAACCGCGGCCCGACCCCTTGCTCGGTTGGCATCTTGGGATCAGTGAGGTGGTTGACTTCTGTGGGCGAGGTCTCTACTTCGTAGCGCACTCCCATGTTGATGCTGAAGGTGGGGGAAACACGGAATTCGTCCTCGGCGTAAACGGCGTGTTCCCAGTTCCTGAACCCGCGATAGAGATTTCCAATTGTGATCGTAAACAGGTCAGGAGTGCCCAACAGGAAGTTCTCCACTGCCGTGCGCCCGAAGTCCGGAAGAAAGCTCAAGGTACCGCGGCTATTGTTGCTTTGCAAGTCGTTCACCTGGGAGCGGGTGGTGCTCCAGCCGACCTTGAGCGTGTGCCGCCCCATAGTCCTACTGAGGTTGGAGAACAGTTTAAACCGATTCTCCGCCCTAAATCGCGGGAACTGGATTCCGGGGCCGATCTGAGCCAGATCTGTTTGAGCGATCAGGGGCGTAGCGAAGCCCAGAGGAGCGAGCAGATTCTCAAACTCCCGCGTCGGCAGCAGAGACGCTCGAACACGATCGAAATGAAAGCCAAACTGGCCGACGGTTCGCGGAGAAAAAACCTGGGTAAGATCGGCGTACGCGGCCTGGCTTCTCAAATCGGTCTGAGGATTTTGTCCGAGCACTAACTGGAACGGATCCTCGCTGTATTGGTTTACCGAATACAACCCTGCTACCGAGGTCTTTTCGTTCGGCTTTACATCCAGGCGCGCCAATCCGTCGGCGGTGAGAATTCTGCGCGGGGCGTTGGTATTGAGCTGCCGCAGGCTGACCTGGGGCAGGTTGGGAAGTTCCGCCGGATACGCCTTCAACAGATCGGAGATGATGGCCCGGGTTTGCGGGTCCGCCGCAAGCGGGGTACGCTCGGATGCCAAAGGCGCCTGCACGTTTCCGTTGACCATGCCGGTATTGAAAATCTGGCCGAACTCGAGGAGCAGCGATGCCCTGCGGGAGATCAGCGGGCCTCCCGCCACCAGGTTGTAACTGGTGATTCGGGACGGAAGCAAGGGCCCGACGTTAAAAAAATTGCGGGCGTTCAGGGCACTGTTTTGGTGCGTCGCGGAAACCGAGGCGTGCCAGTCCCGCAGCAGCGTTCTGGGGCGGAGAGGCTGGAAGCTGAGCAGTGGCGCTCCATATTCAGCGCCGAAATAATTGTCCTCTGCTAGAAATACAGGAGTGTAAGTCGGGTTGGGACCGCGGAAAAGCGTGAGCAGGTTACGCAGGTCGTTCAGGTCGATCCGGTAGATGAAGATGTTCGGATTCCGCTCTTCCAGGCCGGCGACTCCTTCGGCAGCCGCTGCGGTAAAACGAAAGTCGGCGCGATCGGGTTCAGCCTGACTGCCCACGGTCACCTGCTGGCGCAACACCTGTTGACCGTTCGCGATCGACACGGTAACCGTGTAGACGCCGGGCTCCAAATTCGGGATGGCATAAGAACCGTCCGCCGCCGTGACGACTTTCGCGCGAGGCGGTTCGTGGTTGGCGCCGACCGTGACGATCGCCCCTGCAACCGGTCCCCCTTGAGCATTCAGCACAAGCCCCTGAATTCCCATGCTAAGTGCGGGCGCTGACGCCAAAAACGACACCAAAAGAGCCGCAAAAAGAAAAGACGAGTTTGAAGTCAAGGGTCTAGTGTACATGAATCCGACTGGATGACCGGGCCGTGGATAGGAGCAAGCCCGCGACACGGCGCTCGACGACATTACTGCCGTGATGTCCGCGATAGGAGTTTTCGGGACTTGGCGACCCCGGCACATGGCAGACCCAAACCTCGGTCCAACGAACTCCTCAACACGGCGACTCGGAAACTTCTTTTTTGCAAACCGCTTCGTAGACGCCCACGGAACTACTTCTTTTTCATCTCCGCCTGGATCACCGGTTCGATAATCGCGAATTCGAAAGAGGAATTCAGCTTCTTCCCGTTGATATAGAACGTGGGAGTTCCTACCACCCCCGCATCCTCGCCCTGCTTTTCCTCCGCCGTGACCCGAGCGAGGTATTTGTGCGAATCCAAATCCGTCTTGAAACGGGTCACATCCAGGCCCAGCTCCTGTGCCCACGCCAGAATGCGAACCCTGCTAATGCTGCGGAAATTTGCATAGAGTTTGTCGTGCATCTCCCAGAACTTACCCTGCGCCTGCGCCGCGAGCGAAGCCTCCGCCGCCACGGCCGCCTGAGAATGGATGTCAAGCGGAAATTGTTTGAAAAGAAAACGCACGTCGTTAGGATACTTGTCCAGGATCTGCCTCACTGCAACGGTTGCCTTGGCGCAATAGGGACACTGGAAATCGGAAAACTCTACTATCGTCACCTTTGCGCTAGCGGGCCCACAAACGGGATCTCCGTCGGTGGCGATCTGGATCGGATCGTCCAGCAAATTCTCAGGGGCCTTCGCGAACTTCAACAACTCCTCGCGCACCGCTTCTTTTGATTTTCCGGAAGAGGCCATTGTGACCACGAAGTGTGCAAGGCGCCTGCTGCTGACGCACGCCGGATCACCCATCCGACATTGGGCGATCTTCATGTCACAACCGCAAGTGCAACTTTCGGCGCGCATTGTCTGGAGCGCGATTTGACGTTGGGAATCGGTTAAACCCGCTAAGTCGACGCCGGGGAGATTAGTAGCGATCTCCCAACCTGTCTGAGCGACGCACAAACCCGCAATTAGGAACACCAGTGGAAGTCGGCCCATGGCTTCTATTCCAGCACGTTCCTCCTGATCGTGGAAGGCCCTCGGCTAGACTGGGAATAAGCTGGCCTCTTTTTTTGCTCACATGGACCCACGCCCCGGCATCAGCAGCAACAGATGGTCCAATCCGCACTTCCGATAATGAACCTTATCATTTTCATGATCTCAGCATGCGCCTGGGCCCTGGGCGTGGGCGATTCGAGAAACCTTTGCCGCTTGCCGGAGTCTCTGTTGTAGACAGGTGCATTCATGCCGAGGCTAATGCCGCATAACCCCGCAAACCTCCCCGAAATAATAAGGCCGGAAATCATCGATGAGCGAATCGCCGATGTGGAGGCCCTTGCCCGCTGGTTGGATTATGCTTTCGTGCTGCCAGGAGGGTTTAGATTTGGCATTGCGGGCATCATTGGTCTGATACCGGGCATAGGTGACATTTTCGATGCGCTGCTTTCGCTCTATATCGTGGCGCGTGCTCACCAGCTTGGACTGCCGCGAGCAGCTATTACTCGCATGCTGATTAATGTGGGGATAGAAGCTCTGGCAGGCTCTGTCCCATTCATAGGCGATCTGTTTGACATCGCTTTCAAGGCCAATCGCCGAAACTATCAATTGTTGAAGAGCCATTTAGCGCAACCGCGGCGGCAACACAGGCACGATTGGTTGTTTCTTATGCTCACACTGGCTCTTGTGATCCTCTGCATTGCATTGCCCGTCGTGGTCGTGATTGAAGTAGCGCGTCATTTCCGTTAGGTCCGCCCCAACGCCAGCCTTCGGGGGGCGACCAGCCCCGCGATCACTTCGCCGTCTTGATTTACGGTAGGGTAAAGGAGTTTTCCGATCCCGTTCGTCAAACGGAGGTGAGTCAAATGAACCGACGCGAATTTTCCAACCTTCTCGGCGCTGCGGCGGCCCTTTGGTCGCAGCGCGCATACGCGCAACAGCAAGCCGCGCCGTCTAGCCCGATTCGCCGAGAGTGGCTCGACCGGCGCAAGGAGCCGATTCTCGAACCGGAACTGCCGATCATCGATCCGCACCATCATTTGTGGCAGCGCCCTGGATGGAGATATTTGCTCGATGACCTGCTGCTGGATACCGGCAGCGGTCACAATATTGTTGCCACGGTGTACATGGAGGCGAGTTCGATGTATCGCGATCGGGGCCCCGAGGAAATGCGGCCTGTCGGCGAGGTTGAGTTCGCCAATGGCGTCGCGGCTATGTGCGACAGCGGCGTCTTCGGCAAAACCAGGGTCGCCGCAGGCATAGTTGGACACGCGGATATGACGTTGGGCAGCCGTGTCGAGCCGGTTTTGACCGCGCTGATGCGAGCGGGCGGCGATCGCTTTCGCGGGATCCGCCATGGTGTG
Organism: Bryobacterales bacterium; assembly: GCA_025350625.1. Taxonomy (GTDB): domain Bacteria; phylum Acidobacteriota; class Terriglobia; order Bryobacterales; family Bryobacteraceae; genus Palsa-187. The sequence continues at coordinate 19,666 of JANXXL010000062.1, forward strand.
TCATGGGAGGCCGAGGCTGCCACCCTTAGACCTAATCCGAGTACCCGCGCCGGGATGCTGGCCGACAAGAAGTTCCGCGAAGGCCTCGCGGTGGTCGGCCGTCTTGACCTCTCCTATGATGTGTCTCTCTACCATACCCAGATCGGCGAAGTTGCCGAACTCGCGAGCGCTTTGCCGAATACCCGAATCGTCCTCAATCATGTCGGCGGCGTTCTCGGACTGGGCTCTTATCGCAGCAAGCGCGATGAAGTGTTTGCCCGTTGGTCATCCTCGATCAAGGCCCTGGCTGCCCGGCCCAACGTTTTCGTCAAGCTCGGCGGACTGGGTCAGAGCTATACTAGCTTGCGCTTCGACGAGGACGCCGAACCGCCATCGTCCGAGATGGTGGCCGCCCGATTCCGCCCCTACATCGAAATATGCATCACAGCGTTTGGGACGCCGCGCTGTATGTTTGAGAGCAACTTCCCAGTCGACAAGATCTCGTACAGTTATCACGTATTCTGGAATGCTTGTAAGCTGATGGCAAAAGGTGCCAGCAACACCGAAAAGACCGATCTATTTGGGGGCGCGGCGGCGCGGTGTTACCGTCTCAACGTAATTGGCTGACGGCAGTAAATTAAGCAGCTTGCCAGCCGTTAGTTTGTTCCTGGCACGTAATGCCACCGGCGAGATGTGTTCTGCTCGCGATGCATCCATCTCGCAGGCGCGTCCGTCGGAGCGCAAATCCGTTGCGAGCTTACAATGGTTACGGCTCACAGGAGCAAGGAGGCAGATTTGATTGCGCTGCGAATCAGATCAGTGGTCGTTACCTCAATGGTTGTGGCCCTGCTGCCGTGCCTCGGCCCAGGGCAGGATAACGATCCTTTAGCGGCCGATCTGCATCCCAAAATCGATAACAATTCGGCCGATTATCCCTCGAACGTTTGGGTGACCGGATCGCTTGCAAAGATCGGGCCCACGGCGACTCCCGGCTCCATTCACTGGGCTGAGATATCGGCTGCGCGGAATGAGTTCGAAAGCTTCCAGGTCCACGTACGCGCGGGCGATCAGCCAATCCAACTGGAAGTTTCGGTAAGCGATTTTACCGGCGTTTCCGGCCAGCACGTTCCCGCCGATCCCAACATTCAGGTGTTCCGCGAGTCCTACTCGAACGTCCAGCAGGTTTCGGATTTGAACGGAACATCCGGGCTGATTCCGGATGCTCTCATCCCCGTGCGTGATTCGACGTTTCACGAACTCCGGAACGCCTTTCCGGTCACCATTCCTCCTAACCAGACGCGCAGCGCCTGGATCGACGTGTTTGTGCCACCGGCGACTCCCTCCGGTTATTATTCGGCCACCGTCACTGTAAAAGACCGTGGGCGTGTAACCGCTACCATCCCCGCTGTCCTGAAAGTCTGGGGATTCGAACTTCCATCGACTGCGACGCTCAAGAGCGCCTTTGGCTTGAGCTACGGGACGTTGGCGACCGCGGCGTACAAGGATTATGCCGGCGTCGGAAGGTTTCCGGGGGCAAGGGGTGATTCGGAGCTAGGTTTGGCTCTGGCGCACGCCGCCGAAGCCACGTTCTTCCTGGATCATCGCGTCTCCATCTCTGCGGTGGCCGTACAGTCGACAATTCCCCATGGGGACTGGAGGGGTTTCGACAAGGTGTACGGCCCTTTTCTTAACGGCACGGCTCAAACGCTGCTGCGGGGAGCTCGGCTCACCGCTATGCAGTATTCCAACACCAGTGAATTTGACCGGGGCGACATCCGGGACTGGATGGCACATTTCCGCAAAAAGGGGTGGTTGCCAGTGCTTTTCAATTACGTCTGCGATGAGCCTCCGGCCGGTTGCAACTGGCGCCAGCTTGGGCAAAAGGCCGGGTCATTTCGAGCGGTCGCGCCTGGCCTGAAGAACCTGGTCACGACAAACATCGAGTTCGCAGACCGCGAGAAAGTGCTCGACAATCTCGACATACTGGCGGTCGTTGTGAATGAGCTAATCCAGAAGGATAAGGGGAATCAGCGCTCTCTTTATGACGCTTGGCTTGCGCAGCCGGGAAAAGAACTGTGGTGGTATCAAGCGTGCAGCCAGCATGAGAGTTGCTCAAACGGAACGTCCGGGCCGAAGTCGTCCACTTGGCCTTCTTATATGATCGATGCATCTCCGGTTCGAAACCGCATATTTCAGTGGATGGCATTTCTTTATCAAGTGCAAGGCGAACTCTATTATCAGACCGATCTCTGGAAGGACGATCCTTGGGATCATCTCTACGACTTCGGCGGCAACGGAGACGGAGCGCTGTTCTATCCGGGAACTGTAGATAAAATCGGTGGTCGAAGTCCTACGCCCGTGGCCAGCATTCGCCTGAAGCTGATCCGGGACGGTATGGAGGATTACGAATATCTTATTTCGCTCCAGAAATCTGGGAACGGCACTGAAGCTACGAGGATTGCGCGTTCGTTTATACAAAATGTTCTGACCTTCCATGACGATCCGGAAGCTTTGTATTCCGCCCGCGAGCAACTCGGGACAACTCTCCATGAGCTGGCTCGCCACGTGTCGCAGTGACAGTGCTCTCAAACGTCGTGCGCGCGGAGTGCATCATCGAGTTTTCTAAAGCTCGCGCGCCGTCGGTGCAGGGACAGAGCGCTCGCAGTAGGCCGAGCACTAGCTAAGCCAGCTAAATTACAGCATTCTCGGTGGTTCCCGCCAAAAAGCTTCGTACGTTCCTTACCGCCAAATGCAGGCCAGCCTCAAGAGCCTCCTGCGTGATGCCAGCGGAATGTGGCGTGAGGACCACATTGGATAGCTTTGAAAGAGAATGCCCAGGCGGCAATGGCTCGTGGGTGAACACATCGAGACCCGCACCGTATATTCTTTCCATGGAAAGGGCTTCGACCAATGCTTCTTCATCGACGATCGCGCCTCGAGCGGTGTTCACCAGGATCGCCGCAGGTTTCATCAGCCCGAATTCGCGCGTGCCTATCAGCCCTCTAGTTTCGGGCGAGAGCCGTAAATGGACGCTGATAACGTCGCTCGTGCGGAGTAATTGCTCAAACTCAACCAGCTCAAAACCGAGTTCCGGGTTCGGGTGCATGGTCCAAGCGATTACGCGCATGCCGATTGCCTGGCCAAGCTGGGCAAATCGGCGCCCAATGGCGCCCAGTCCAATGATCCCTAAGGTCTTGCCATAGAGCTCGATCGAGCTTCCTCGAGGCCAGCTTCCATTGCGTACGGCTCCATCCTGGCCCGGGATCCTGCGAGCAACTGCCAGCATGAGCGCCAACGCATGTTCCGCAATGGAGATGGCGGAAACGCCAGGGGTATTTGTAATGGTAACTCCGTGCCGCTGGGCCGCTATCAGATCCACATTGTCGGTGCCGGTTCCCCATATTGAAACCAGACGGACACGCGGGCAGGTCTGAAATAGCTCTTCGGTGAATCGGGAAGACGATCGTATCGTGATTACGATGTCCGCGTCTCGAACCCGATCGATCAAACGCTCCTCAGAATTGGGCAGCGTATCGAAATGCTGAACGTCAGCTACCTGGTGCAGGATTTGGAACGCGGAGCTGCCGGCGAGAACCGGGGGCCAATCATCCGGAATAACAACTTTCGGCATGCTTAAAACAGACTAGGCCACTTCCCGCGTTAGGCGACCGTCAACCATTCTCCATATACCCAGCGGATTGGCATCCTTCAATTCATCGGGCAAACTGGTATCAGGGAAGTCTTGATAGCAGACGGGATGTGCGAAGCGAAGGATGGCTCTGCTCCCGACCGATGTCGAGCGGCTGTCAGACGATGCCGGCCACGGTCCTCCATGCACCATGGAGTGGCCGACCTCCACTCCCGTTGGAAATCCGTTGAAAATCAGGCGGCCAACTTTTGTTTCGAGGATCGCGACCAATTCTCCGTCTTCTAAATCCTTTGGGTCGCCGTGCACGGTGGCGGTCAGATGTCCTTCAAAGCCTCGGGCGATTTCGAGCAATTCATCTCGGCTTGAGTAAGTAACCAGCATCGTCGCGGGGCCAAAAATCTCGTTATTAAAAGTCGGGTCGGACAGGTACGACTTCGCGTCGGTTCGAAAAAGTGCTGCACCGGCCTGGATCGCGTCTCCAGAACGGGCCTTGGATTGGACCATGGTTAGAATACTCGTCTGCTTCTGCCGTTCGGAAGTTCCCTCCTGGTAAGCACGAAGGATTCCGGGAGCGAGCATGGTGCACATGTCATGCCCAGCCATCATCTGACTTAAGCGAGTCGCGAACTCTTCAGCATGAGAGGACTCTTCGAGGAAGACCAAGCCCGGCTTGGTGCAAAATTGGCCGGATCCGAGGGTGACGGAGGCAAACAATCCTGACACCCGCGCCTCCCAGCTCTGGCGGAACACACCAGGCAAAAGGAAAACCGGGTTGATGCTGCCCATCTCCGCGTAGAACGGAATAGGAGTGGGTCGAGTTGCCGCAGTATCCATCAGCGCAAGACCGCCCCTTCGAGATCCAGTAAAGCCAACCGCCTTAACTTCTGCACGCTTTACCAGCGCGGCCGCAATTTCGTAGCCAGCGTCGTAGAGCAGAGAGAAGGTCCCTTCCGGCAAACCACATTCGCTCACCGCCTGCGACACCGCATATCCAATCATTTCGGACGTGCCCGGATGAGCGGGATGGGCCTTGGCGATGACGGGACAACCTGCGGCGAAGGCGGACGCCGTATCTCCCCCCGCTACCGAGAACGCCAGCGGAAAATTGCTCGCGCCAAACACGGCTACCGGACCAAGTGGCCTCAGCAGAGAACGCACGTCCGGCTTGGGCGAGGGTTTACGGCTAGAATCGGAGCGATCGATCCGGGCGTCCACCCACGAGCCTTCCTCTGCGACCTCCGCGAATAACCGCAACTGAAAGCATGTTCGAGCGGTCTCGCCTTGGGCGCGACCCGCGGGGAGTCCTGTCTCACGCACCACGCGATCGAACAGTTCCTGGCCCAGCGCTTCGATATTTGCGGCGATGGTACGCAAAAACTTCGCTTTATCGCGACCTGATATACGGCTGAGGATTGGGGAAGCTGCGGCCGCCAGTTGGGACGCCCGTTCGAGTTCCGCAAGGCTTGCACTCCAATAGTCGGGAGGAATCTGCTCGCCCGTTGCGGGGTTGATAGCGCGAAAGTGCGTTCCGGTGCGGGGACCTCTGCTAAACCCGACGATCGAACTTCCCGACAAATCCTGTGTCACCATACCATCTCCTCGAATTCACTGAACGCCGAAGCAATGTGCTTCAAAATTTGCTGTGTGTGGCAGTTTGCCCCGCGTTCCATTTTAGCGTAGACTGCTGGAGTGAGTGGGCCTAAAGTAGCAGCGATAGAGCACTCGGCGAACTGGTTTTCAAGCATGTCCAGCCGCGAGCGACGGACATTCTGGGCCTGCTTTACGGGTTGGTCGCTCGACGCCATGGACGTTCAAATTTACGCCGTGGTGATGCCGACCCTCATCGCATTGTGGGGCTTGTCGAGGGGCCAAGCCGGGATGCTCGGCACCTCGGCGCTGCTGGTTTCATCGCTGGGAGGCTGGATCGCCGGCATTCTAGCGGACCGCATCGGCCGCGCGAGAGTGCTGCGAATCACGATCGTTTGGTTCGCGGCGTTCACTTTCCTTTCCGGCTTTACGAACTCCTACCCTCAACTCCTGGTTACGCGGAGTCTCCAGGGCCTGGGTTTTGGAGGGGAGTGGGCCGCAGGAGCCGTCCTCATTGGAGAAGTGATCGACAAGCGCATACGTGGGCGCGTGGTTGGAACCGTTCAAAGCGGCTGGTCGGTGGGTTATGGCGCTGCCGTGCTCCTATATACCGTGGTCTTCAGCCTGGTGCCCCCGGCGCAAGCCTGGCGCATCCTTTTCTTCATTGGACTGCTGCCCGCACTGGTCGTTCTCTGGATCTGCCGCAACGTAGAGGAACCCGATATCTTCAAGAAGTCGCAGGTAGCCCAAACTAAAAAGGGGCGTTCTAACTTCCTGGAGATTTTCCAGCCGTCTCTGCTGCGCACAACGCTGGTGGCTTCGCTGCTTGCTACGGGAGCACTCGGCGGCAACTACTCCATCCTCACCTGGCTTCCGACTTATCTGAAAACGGTGCGCGGCCTGTCGGTTCTGAATACCGGCGGCTACTTGGCTATCAACATTCTGGGATCATTCTTTGGTTACGTAGTGAGCGCGCACCTGAGCGATTGGTTCGGTCGACGCCGGACTTTTGTCTTCACCTCACTCTCGGCTGCCGCGACGGTGGCTATTTACACTCTTGTGCCACTCAGTAGCCAAATGGTGTTCCTGCTCGGATTCCCACTGGGCTTCTTCCAGTCCGGGATCATCGCCGGAATGGGTGCGACCTTCGCGGAACTTTTTCCGACGCGGGTTCGCGCCAGTGGTCAAGGGTTCTCTTATAATGTGGGGCGCGGGCTCGGTTCGGTGGTGCCTGCCGTGATTGGTTATCTCAGTGTCACGATGCAGTTAGGCCCAGCGATCGGCGTATGCGCGGTCAGCTCCTACGCATTGGTGTTGCTCGCCACGATCTTACTCCCTGAAACCCGGGGCAAGGAACTTGAAACCCATGGCTGACCAGATCAAGACGCCCCTACACGAGAGTGTACAGAAGGGTGTAGGCCCGGCGATCCAGCCGCGCAGCGGAGGACGCGTGCTGGCCGAAGCGCTCCGCATACATGGCACCGATCGCGTGTTTTGCGTCCCCGGCGAGAGCTATATCGATGTGCTCGACGCGTTTGTGGATATGGCCGATATCCAGGTTATCGTCGCCAAGCATGAAGGCGCTGCGGCCAATATGGCAGAGGCGGACGGCAAACTCACCGGTCGTCCCGGAATATGTTTTGTGACGCGGGGGCCAGGTGCGACCCACGCGAGTGTTGGCGTGCATACCGCGTACCAGGATTCCACGCCCATGATCCTGTTCATTGGCCAGGTGAAGCGCAGTGTTCGTGGGCGCGAGGCGTTCCAGGAAGTCGAATTCCGCCAGATGTTCGCTCCGCTTGCGAAATGGGTTGCCGAGATCGAGGACCCCGCTCGCATTCCGGAGTACGTGCTCCGCGCCTTTCAATGCGCGACCTCCGGCCGTCCGGGACCAGTAGTCCTCTCGCTTCCCGAGGACGTGTTGGGCGAAGCCTGTTCGGTGGCGGATACTGCCCGATTCTCCGCGGTGCAGGCGAGGCCAAACGCCGCTGACCTGGAATCATTCCATTCCGAACTCGCTCAGTCCCAGCGCCCGCTCCTCATATTGGGCGGATCCGCCTGGACCAAGGAAGGTAGTTCAAAGGTTGAAGCGTTTGTCGAAGCGAATCGCTTGCCGGTGGTTTCATCCTTCCGCCGGCAGGACCTGTTCAACAACCAGCATCCATGTTATGTGGGGCACCTTGGCCTGGGGCAACCGCCGTACATTGGCGACCTGGTCCGCTCGGCAGATCTGCTGATCGCTCTTGGCACGCGTCTCGGCGACATCCCGACGAACGGCTATGGCCTGCTCGAGCCCCCGCGCATACCGCAGCGTTTGGTTCACATCCATGCCGATCCCAACGAACTCGGTCGAGTCTTTCAGGCCGATCTGGCGATCAACGCGGCGCCTGCAAAGTTCGCGGCGATGCTCGGTACGGCAGTCCCGATTATTCATCCAGGCTGGCGTTCCTGGACGGAAAAGGCGCGAGGAGAGTTTGAGAAGTTCGTGAGCGTTCCCGGCAAGTCCCAATTTTCTCAAGGGGTCGACCTCGGCGCCGTAGTCGCGCACCTGTCGGAGAGGCTGCCGGCCGACACCACGATCAGCAATGGAGCCGGAAACTACACGGTTTGGGTGCATCGGTTTTTCAAATACAAAGCACCGCGCACCGAGTTGGCGCCGACCAGTGGCGCGATGGGCTACGGTTTGCCTGCCGCGATCGCAGCAAAACTGCGGTACCCCGATCGCATCTCGGTTTGCTTTGCAGGGGATGGTTGTTTCCTGATGTACCCGCAGGAACTCGCCACGGCGCAACAGTATGGCGCAGCCATTATCGTGCTGGTTGTGAACAATGGAATGTATGGCACCATCCGCATGCATCAGGAGCGGCGCTTTCCCGGCCGTGTGTCGAGCACCGATTTGTCCGATCCAGATTTCGTCGCTCTTGCGAAATCCTTCGGTGCGCACGCCGAGAGAATTGAGTCAACGGAAGCATTCGCCGCTGCTTTCGAGCGCGCAGTGGAGGCCGGCCGCCCTTCCTTGTTGGAGCTTTGCGTCGATCGAAACCAGATCACTCCGGACCGCAGGCTACCCTTGTGAGAGTCACCGAGATCGAGCCGAAGCCTCAGCTGCGAGATGACGGGTGGGATTCAGGTACAGCATACCTACTCGCATCTGGTTGAAGCAGTGAACCCCGATTCAGTTGAAGTGGTGTCAAAGCTCTCCGGTTCCGCGAAGTTGGCCCGATGTGCTTGCGAAACCGTCTATTCCTGAGTGAAGTTAGTCTAGCGGATCATGCTAGGTATCTTCGCCGTTCGGCACGATAGAGAAAGCCAACGCTGCTTTTCGTATCGCTCCCGCTCTGCCACTCCCGCTTAACCGAAGACCACTTTGCCTGGCACGAACGCCATCTACACGCCCTCCCCAAGCCAGTAATTTGCAAACGTAACCTTGGCTAAGAACAGTTTCACGGGCAAAGTCGCTGACGCCGGAATGGGTTATTCGCGTCGTAATGGCAGTAGGGCGCGGCGTAGCCATAGATATCAGACCTCCGTATCTGAAACCATCTTATCAAGCCTAAGCGAATGTCAAGCGTCCACCCTATATCGCCCTCCGCACAAAACTGAAAACATCACGCTTGTGCCGCGATATACTAAATGCAGTCGCCGAGACTTCTATTGCCTCATCGCCTAGCAATCGTTTGACGGTATTTCCTGCGGGCGTTCGTTGAGGTGAGGAAGTTTCAGGTGCAAGAATTGGAGACACAAATGAAACACATGATACTAATCGGCCTCGCCGCTGTAGCGCTTTCGGCCAGCGCATTAGCGCAAGGGCCGGACCAAGCCGCGATTGATAAGGCGCTGCTCGCCGCTCCGGGCAATTTGAAAGCCGGGGCTACAGTCATCAAGTGGAAGTCCGACTTCACATACGACACCCTGAAGAAGGGCACCGGCAATTTGGTCTGCTACGACAAATCCGGCCAACCTAACCAGCAGCCATTCATGGTCGAGTGCACCAGCATGGGCAACTTGAATCGAGCGGCTCAGAACATGAAGTTTGAAGGTATGGGTGACAAGGCTAAAGTACAGGCGGCATTAGATGCCGCCGAGAAGGACGGAACGCGAGTGAAACCCGAATTCGGGTCGGTATGGTACCACTGGATGGGTCCTGACGCGGAGCACGCTAGAGCGCACATGACAATCGCAATGCCGGGGGCTACGACCCAATCCCTCGGATTGCCCGACAATAATAAGCAAGGTGGCGTGTGGATCATGAATGCGGGCACGACAACCGCCCACCTCATGACGCCAGGTGAGTAGGAAGGGCGGTTGGGACCACTTCCATGGACTCTAGCGCTACACCGCGGCTTTTACAGTAAGCGCGTCGCGCAAGGGGGTGGGTGTACTCCTGGAAATGCGTCTCCTCCTGGCATCTCGGAATAGCCACGCCATTACTTACTACTCGAATACCGTTCTGCCAGCCTTGCGCAAACATGGTCGGTAGGATCCGCGCACGATCATCTGATCCCCGGAGGATATGTACGCCGACTAAGGAACCATCAAATTCAGCCTGACAAAGATTTCCACGCTGTGCCGGGAAGTATGGCGGCTTTTTCTCACCCACATTCATTACAGCGGGAACCGCCAGTTCCAGATTACACGGGCGTTTGTATGATATGCGTTTCCCGTTTATAGCCAGCGTAGTCCGCTGGACGGCGACGGCGAACACTAATTCCGGGACGGAGCAACAGCTTCCCTGGAGTTCCTTCAACCCCGTGTCGGCGCGGTCTTTCTCGCTTTCGGTGCAGCCTACTCCAAAATTTCGGAATCCCCCTGAAGCCGGTGCTTCACCTTGATCGTGAACACCGTCGAAACACATCTTGGCGGCGCGAAATCGCGGAGTTTCGGTGTACTTTGATTGCGCTCGGGAAGCCAAATTGAAATCCTGGCTAAACAAAGGAGAGCATATGCGACAGGCACTGTGTCTTGCTCTGGTAGTGCTCATGGTGACGCATTTGGGGCCGGCGGCTTTCGGAGCGGATAACGTGACAAGCCAGATTACCGGAATGCCAACCGGGGCGAACATCGAGGTTCGCCTCAAGAACAAACAAGCACTGCGGGGAACGAGAGGAGACGTATCGGATTCCGGCTTCACCCTCGTGAATCCAGGTGCCGGAGACCGCCAGATTGCCTTCGACGACGTTACCTCGGTGAAACAAGTGAACAAGAAGTCGCACACCACACGCAACGTTCTGATCGTTGTGGGAATAGGAGTCGTGATTGCCGTGGCCGTGTTGGCGATTCACATCAAGAACTGTCCGCTCGGGTGCAACACACACTACTAGAGCCGAGGCCGCATCCGTCCACTATCTTTCCCAGGTCCGGTCCAAACGTCCCATTGGAGGACGCGAGGGACCTTACTCCTCCACTTTTTGTTCCTCCCGTTGACCCATGTCACGGGATGTGTTACCCATGAAGTCCCGTACTCTCGGTTATGGAATCCGTGCGATCATTAATGACACCCGGAGGCTTTTGTGGATTAATCCACCTGCCGGAAACTCACTATACAAAAAGAGCAGAACATGAAGAAACTGGTAGCAGTTCTCGCGTTGATACTGGCTTGGGGAGTGAAGTCTCGAGCTCAGGACAAGGCGCCGCTCCGGCTCGTACAAACTGTATCATTTGCGGGTGTCTCGCGTCACTGGGACCATATGGGTGCGGATGTGCAAGGCAACCGGCTTTTTGCCACTTCAGAAGAAGATGCGGTCCTCGAAGTTCTTGACTTGCATACGAACAAGAAAATCCAAACCATCACCGGCCTTAAGGGGCCGCACAACGTCCTACCTTTCCCGCAGATGAATAAAATATTTGTTACGGATGGGGAGGGCTCGGAGCTCAAGATCTACAACTACAAGACGCTCCAATTGGTGGCCCATACCCCGTTGAGTATCGACGCAGACCCCATCGTATACGATCCCGCCACGAAGTATTTCTATATCGTAAATGGCGGCCGCGCAGCTCATACACCGTACTGCCTCATCAGTGTCGTGGATTCGGTGACTGGCAAGAAGCTGGAGGATATCAAGCTCGATACCAACCGGCTAGAGTCCATGGCGCTTGAAAAATCTAGTCAACGTCTTTTCGTCAACATGGCCACTGCCAATGCAATTGGAGTGGTCGACCGCCAGAAACGAGCCCTGATTGCGACGTGGCCCATCACCGCAGGCGTGGAAAACGTGCCGATGCAGTACGACGAATCCACGCATCGTTTATTCGTGGCCACGCGCAAGCCTTCCAGGTTGGTTGTCGTGAATACGGACACGGGGAAGGAAGTCACCAGTCTTCCGACGGCAGACTCAGTTGACGATCTGGCTTATGATCCTGTCCTTCATCGCCTCTATGTTCCAGGCGGAAATTTGGGCGGAGCAGTGGGAGCCGTCACGGTAATCCAGCAAAAGGACGCCGACCACTACGAGGTACTTGCAAACATCCCCACCAAACCTGGCGCCAGGAATGCCCTTCTGGTTCCGGAGCTCAATAAGTACTATGTCAGCACTTCGACGAAGGCCCCGCAGGCGGCGGAAATCTTGGTCTTTGACGTGGTTCCGTAAACCGGAATTTCCGATTTTGACCTCCGACTCGCGCACCCCCTCAAAAAAGTCGGTTAGGGCGGGAACCACGACGTAATACCACGAAGTAACGACGGTGCGCCCCGGCACTGTCGCTACGACGCAGTTGTTTCAAGTCTTACCTGGCGCGCCCGTTGCGGTGACGTTAGGCGGGAATGCCGAGCCAGCACCGCTAATTGAGGCCGCCAAGTAAATTAACAGGCGGCTGATCGAGACTGTATGCTCGCGGCAGCGTATAAACGTTTCTGTCGACACGGAGATTGCCCTTTTGGCAAAAGGGAGTGGGCCTAATGGCATAATATTTACATGAGAAAATGGCATAGCTCATGAAGCGCAATTCGAATGTGGCGGCGCTGGCGCTCGCGGCGCTAACAGTCTGGGACCTCAACGCTCTAGGGACCGGTCAACCGATCGCCTATTCGCACAAGGTCCATATTGGGGCTGGCCTGCAATGTCTGGATTGCCACAGCGGCGCGGATGTCAGTGCACGTGCCACACTTCCATCCGTTAACAAGTGCATGTTATGCCACGCCAAGATCGCCACGAATGCGCCGGAAATCAAAAAGGTTGCCGGGTATGCCGCCGCCAGGCGCGAGATCCCGTGGGAGCGCGTCTATGGTTTCGACTCATCCGCGTTAGTGAAGTTTCGACATTCTCCACACTTCCGGGCCAAAATCGCATGCGCTAAATGTCACGGAGACATGGCGCAGGCGACTACCGCGCAGCTTCTCGTGAAGCACACGATGGGAACATGTCTAAGTTGCCATCGCCAGAATCACGCTTCGGAGGACTGCGCGACATGTCACCACTAACCCTTCCTGGACTTCCCGCGAGAACGAGTTAACCATGGATCGCCGAGTATTTTTTCGTATCCTCTCTACTAGTTCCGCCGCACTGACTACTGGCTGCGGAACGGGCACCCGGCAATTGCTACCGTTGCTGATACCGGAACAGCAGTTGATACCCGGGGAAGAACAGTGGCATTCGTCCGTCTGCACCAGTTGCGGCGCAGGTTGCGGGACGCTGGTTCGCGTAATGGAAGGGGAGCGCGTTATCAGCGACCAAGGTCAACCGGTACGGGAGCGCGTCGCCGCGATCAAGAAAATCGAAGGTAATCCGCTTGACCCCATCAGTGGCGGAAAACTTTGCGCCAAGGGGCAGGCCGCGGTGCAATCGCTCTATCATCCGGACCGTTTGCGCGGCCCCATGCAGCGTACAGGGGAACGAGGCAACGGCCAATTTACGTCTATCACCTGGGACGCTGCGCTGGCCTTTGCGGCCGAGAAAATCGGCAAGGTTCGTGCCGGGGCCCCCGGTAAGATCGTTTTGCTCACCAGCGGAATTGTAGGGTCGCGATCCGCGGCGCTCGAGCGGTTCGCGAAGGCGCTGAATGCCGCGTCCCCCGTCGTTTGCTCCATTACGGATCATCCAGTGGAGCGAACGGCGGCCGCGATGGTATTCGGTTGGACAGGCCAGCCCGTCTATGACCTCGCCAACGCGGATTTTGCGTTAGGAGTCGGCGCGGATTTTCTTGGTGGATGGACGTCTCCGGTTTACTACGCGCGCCAGTTTGGCAGTTTTCGCCAGGGGCGTAAGAACGTGCGTGGACGTCTGGTGCAAGCAGAATCCCGCCTCTCCATCACGGCATCGTCAGCGGACAGTTGGTTGCCACTACGGCCTGGCACCGAGCCACAATTACTGGCCGCCGTCGGCCGGCTTCTCATCGATAAACGACTGGCACGCAATCTAAAAGACGTTCCTAAAGCGGCGGCCGACGTTTTCCGTGGCGCCGATGTGAAGACACTGCTCGAGACTTGCAGGCTAGAAGAAAAACGCGTCCATGAAGTAGTGCAGGAACTGGGTGAATCCAAGGCGCCGCTCGTGATCGGAGGAGCGTCGGTTCTACAAACAAACTCTCTGGATGCGTTGATCGCATCCCACTACATCAACGTCATGCTCGGCAACGTAGGTAGGCCGGGCGGAGTCCTGGCACCTGGACCGGTCGCCCTGGCTCCCGCCAACAATTACCGGGTGACCGAAGCGCTAAGGAACGCGCAAGTGGCGCTCCTCATCGATACCGATCCCGCATACCTGTTGCCGGCCGCAAGCGGATTTAAAGCAGCGCTAAAACAGATGGAAACAGTCATCAGTTTTGGTTCGTTCATGGATGACTCCACGGCATGGGCGGACCTGATTTTGCCTGACCATGATGCGCTTGAGTCTGAGCTTGCGCTAGTGCCCGCGGTCTCCAGGAGCCGGGCAATCGCGGCGAGTAGCCCATTCATTCGTCCGCTCTACGATACGCGGCCAGTCGAGAACACGCTGGCGAATCTTGCGGGAAAGATGAACATCTCTTATGAACCCCTAGGGGTGACGGAATTTGTAAAGCCTTTTGAGAGCGGGGATCTGACGGTTGATGAAATTCTTCGCCAAGGTGGCGTGTGGGAAGAGGCGATCGAAGGCGGAGCGCGGGTGCCCGAGGTACGCGCTGCCAAGTTTGATATTTCCGCGATGGGTGCCCGCGACGATGCGACGCTCTTCCCGTTGGAATTCCAGCCGTATACCTCGCTTCAGTACCACGACGGCTCGGCGGCGCACCTTCCATGGATGCAGGAATTGCCCGATCCGGTTTCCAGTTCTATTTGGGGGCTTCCGGTGGAGCTGGATCCGAAAACGGCTGCGGGCCTGCGTGTTTCTAACGGTGATATGGTGCGCGTTGAATCGCCGCATGGGACCATCGATGCCCCAGCCTACGTGCATCCGGGCGCTATTCCGGGCGTGGTCAGCATGCCTATCGGCGATGGACACACTCATTTCGGCCGCTATGCTTCCGGCCGCGGTGCAAATCCGCTTTCGATCTTGGCTCCGCTGTATGAAACCTCTACGGGAGCTCTGGTCCTAGGTGGTACGCGAGTGAAGATTACGCGCCTGAGTGGCCCTAAGGGGTGGATCCAATTTTCCACGCCAGACCGCGAAACAAGAGACATTCACCGCTGATGGGCGCGGATAGGAGAACACATGCAAAATAGCTGGGGAATGGCGATCGACCTTGATCGGTGCACCGGGTGCGAAGCTTGCGTGGTCGCGTGCCATGCCGAAAATAATTTGCCGCTCTCAAGCCCTGAGCAAGCCGAGAAAGGCCGCACGGCGCACTGGATTCGCATCGACCGCTATTATGAGGGTGAATTTCCGGACGTGAAAGTGAAGTATCGTCCCGTGCTGTGCCAGCAATGCGATAACGCGCCTTGCGAGCCGGTTTGCCCAACCTATGCGACCTATCACAATCCTGAAGGATTGAATGTTCAGGTATACAACCGTTGCGTTGGAACATTCTATTGCGCTAACAATTGCCCTTACACCGTACGCTTCTTTAACTGGTTTGCGCCGGAGTGGCCCGAGCCCCTGCAGTTGCAGCATAATCCGGATGTCTCGATTCGCCCGGCTGGGGTCATGGAGAAATGCACGTTCTGCGTGCAACGGATTCAGCGGGGCAAGCGAAACGCCGCAGAAGAGAATCGTCCGCTGCAGGATGGAGAGATTCAGCCCGCATGCGTGCAATCCTGTCCAGCGGAGGCCATGGTGTTTGGTAACCTGGCGGATCCTGAAAGTAAAGTTTCCGGACTTGCGCGCAGCGGACGGTCGACGCAGTTGTTAGGAGAGTTAGGCACCAAACCAAAAGTGTTCTATCTGGAAAAGGCCAAGTAGATGGCAGTAATAACCCCCGAGCTATTACCTTATGAAAAAATTCGGGACGATCTTTTTCACCCGCTTTCCGGTGGCGGCCGGGCATACTGGATTACCCTTCTGACGGCGTTATCGGTCGTCATTCTTGGCGGCGTGGCATGGTCCATCCAGATCCGCAACGGTATGGGTGTCACGGGACTGAACCGGCCGGTTTTTTGGGGCTTCTACATCGTTAATTTCGTTTTTTGGATCGGCATCTCACACGCTGGAACCTTGATCTCGGCGATTCTGCGGCTTACCGATGCGACGTGGCGCAAACCCGTTACTCGAGCGGCGGAAGCGATCACGGTTTTTTGCCTTATGATCGGCGGGATGTTCCCGATCATCCACTTAGGGCGCTCTTGGCGATTTTACTGGCTGATTCCATACCCCAATGCGCGCTTATTGTGGCCGAACTTCCGCTCGCCCTTGTTGTGGGATCTGACGGCCATCCTCACGTACCTTACTGGCAGTCTGATCTATCTTTACTTGCCGCTGATTCCAGATATGGCTCAGCTTGCGGAACATAATGTCCCGTGGCGCAGAAAATTGTATCGAGCGCTTTCGCTTGGCTGGACCGGCAGTGATCGCGAATGGCAGGCGCTTGAACGTGCCATAAAGTTGATGAGCTGCATCATTCTTGCGGTGGCCATCTCGGTTCACACCGTGGTCGCGTGGGACTTCGCTATGTCCATTGCTCCCATGTGGCACAGCACTATTTTTGGCCCCTATTTCGTCGTGGGCGCAATCTTCAGCGGGATCGCTGCGCTGTTGCTGGTGTTGGGCGTGCTCCGGAGGGCGTTGGGCTTGGACTTATATCTAACCAAGCACCACTTCAATAATCTCTCCAAGCTCCTACTGTTAATGAGTCTGCTGTGGTTCTATTTCACGTTTGCCGAGTACCAGACCACTTGGTATGGCAACGAGCCCAATGAAATGGCGGTATTCGTATCGAAGATCCGCGGCCCGTATTCGCCGTTCTTTTGGGCTATGGTGTTCTGTAATTTCATCGTTCCCTTCATTTTGTTGGGGATTCGCAGGTTGCGCAATATCAGTACGGCAATGATCAGCTCGGTATGTGTGCTTATTGGAATGTGGCTGGAACGTTATCTTATCGTCGCGCCCACGCTGGGGAATCCCCGCATGATTGCAGCGTCCGGCGTCTACGCCCCGACTTGGGTGGAAATTTCCATCACCGCTGCAACGTTCGCCGGGATGATTGTGCTGTATCTGCTGTTTTCCAAGTTGTTTCCCATTATTTCCGTTTGGGAATTTAAGCCCCATCCGGTGGAGGAAGATTAGAGGTGTATTTAATAGCCGAGTTTCAGGATCAGTCCGAATTAGAAGACGCAATCCAGGCATTGAAGGCGGAGGGTCTGGGCGTTCTCGACATGGATTTGTTTTCGGAAGAGCCGGTGGAGTTTCGCCGGGGAATCCTGGATAGGCCCAGCCGTATGTCGCTGGTGGCGGTCTTGGGAGCGATCATAATGGGAGGCCTTGCGACCACGGGCGTTTACGCGGCACAGCACAACTATGCCTTGGTTACCGGCGGCATGCCGATCTTCTCTTTTTGGGGCTCGGGTGTGATCACTTACGAAACGACGATGATGGGCGCTATATTGTCCACATTCGGATGGTTTTTGTGGGAAAGCCGGCTGCTTCATAAGCGGGACAAGAGTGCGCCCGTACCACTGGTCCCTCCGGGGTCGATGTGTCTGCGCATTCATTGTGCCGACAATCATATCGCAGGGCGCGCGGAGCGGATCCTGAATCATGCCGGTGCCGTAGCAATCGAGAAGAAGGGTCCGCGTGAGTAGAGCCCGCAGCAAAAGTCCGGCCTGTGGGGTTCTGCCGAAGATTTCGTTAATGATCTGCGCCGTCGCTTTAGGGCCGGCGCCGGCCGCAGAATTACCCGCTGGAAAAGGGCGCGAAACGTTTGCGAACGTCTGCACCAGCTGCCATGACGTGGACCTTGCACTGCAAATGCGCCAGACACGCAGCGGCTGGACTAATATCATCAAATTGATGAAGGATATGGGTGCCGATGCCACTACCGCGCAATTCAATGAAATCATCGATTACCTTACTGAACATTTCGGCAAAGAAGCAACTGGCAAAGACTCGCCTCAGAGGAAGAAATCGGTCCCAGGTAGTTCGGTCAGCCCGGCTGTGCCCGAGAATCCTCAAGTCCGGCGCGTGCTGCCGTGGGATAAGAATCCGCTAAGAATTGGACAGACGCTCTACCGTGAGAACTGTGTCGTTTGTCATGATGTGGACGCGGAGAGCTCTAAAAAACTCGGACCCAGTTTCTATCATTTGTTCCAGCGAGAACAAATGCCACGTACGAAAATGAAACCGAGCCGCTCTTACGTGGCCGCTAAGATCCGCTCAGGCGGAAACGTCATGCCAGCATTCAGCAGGAAGTTGACGTCCAGCGAGATAAACGCGCTCATCGACTACCTAGAGTTCAAATAGCTTCCCTACGCCCGCAGTACAAAATCCAGCTTGAAGATTCTTGTACACCTAAACGCCGCGATTTCGCGCCCCCAAGATGTGTTCCAAGGGTGCGTATATACACGACCATGCTTCCATAAATCTCAGAGTAGTTTTGAGTCAACAGACTCATACGCAGGTTCCGTGTTTGCCCACTCTCCTGGGTAATGGCGATGACCTCCAATCCGGCGTCAGTGGCGGGGAGGTATAATCCATAACGGCCAGAGAGCCCAAAGGAAATCCTAGGGGTAAAATATGCCAATACAAAACCCAAGAGATGTTCGATCCCGAGCAATTCTACTTTCGCTCGCCAGCGGAATGGCTCTGTTAGTTGCGACGACGGCTGCGGCGGCCGATAAGGAAATCGCCACGGACGATCTCCAGCGCTCGCTCAGGCTGGATACCTATCGAATACTAGGCGATAGCGGCGCGGGGCGCGGCGAGAACATCTACTTCTTTAAGTGTTGGATGTGTCACAACCAATACGCCAAGAGCGCGCCCTTGTTGAAGGATCTCTATCAGCGCAAGAACCTGGTAGGGGGCGCCTCGGTCAACGACGATACCGTCAGCGCCAAAATTAAAGAAGGCGGTCCCGGCATGCCGGCGTTTAAACACAGCCTGTCGGATTCCGATGTAGCGGATTTGCAAGCTTATTTCCACTCGGGGAAATGCTGCGCGGATGGTGAAAATCCGCCCCTGAACCCGGCGTACCGGGCGGAGACGCAAAAATGGCCGGTGCAGAGCGGCCTCACCGGCGGGGCTACCGGTGTCGTGCGGATCAAGAGCGGGGACTCGCCCGAAGGCATAGCCGTCCAGATCGTCGCACCGAGCGGTGTCCGAACCACCGTATACACCAACGCGGCGGGCAAATTTGAATTTCCCAGGATGCAAGCCGGCTCCTATACCTTGCGCATTGCCACGCCGGTGCCATTCAGGCCTTTCCGGCGCGATGCGGTTTCGATCGACGGCGATACCAAGCTTGACGACATCGTGCTCGAAAGGGTTGCCAACTCCGACAATCTGCCTGCCTCACCGGAACTGGAGTCCCAGTTGAGCAGCGCGGAGATCCTGTGGAACCTGCCGGGCACGGCAGAAGAAAAAGCCACGTTGCAGAAGAACTGCTCCGGGTGCCACTCCTGGCAGCAGATTTTCAGGAGCCGCTATGACGAACACGGCTGGAGCCTGATCGTCGACCGCATGATGCACTTTAGCGGTACAGCGATTGCCGTGCGCAACCGGGCGATGTCGGATCCCGACCCTGAATACACGCTGCTCGTCAAATGGCTCTCGCGCATTCGCGGTCCGAACGCGCAGGACGCTCCGCTTCGCGTCTTTCCGCGTCCCCGCGGCCAGGCGACGAGAGTAGTCGTCACCGAATTCGAATTGCCGCGGCAATTGCTCATGCTCCACGACGCTGCCCTCGACCCCCAGGGTAACGTTTGGTACACCAGCCATAAGACCCGTTACGTCGGCAAAATGGATCCCAAGACGGGGATCTTCACCGACTACACGCTGCCGATGACACCCGGCGTCATGCCGGGAAGCCACCACGCCAAATTCGACAAGAACGGGATCGCCTGGATCTCGGAAAACTGGGCGCATCAGCTCAACCGGCTCGATCCGAAGACGGGAGATGTCAAGCAAGTCCGCATTGAAAGCAAGACTCCTCTCAACGCCCCCAGTTTCGGAAACTTTACGCTCGACGCCGACGGCTTTGTGTGGGACGCCCGCGCGAACCGCATTGTAAAAATGGATCCGGATACTGGCAAGGTCCTGAAGGAGTGGCCGCTGCAGGCCAACAGCAGCTACGACAACACTATTTCTTACGATGGAAAATTTTGGGGAGGCAGCGGGCCGGCGAATTGGGGCAATACGGTCGAGATGCTGGAGATTGAGACCGGGAAAATCCTGAATTTGAACAGCGGCTCACACATGATGACCGCGAAACGCGGCGGCTTCGATCCCTCCGGAAATACCTGGTGGGGCGGAGCGGATGGCGCTCTCATCGAGCTTAATGCGAAGGAACAGCGCATTGATGAACATTGGCCCCCCATCGCCCCGCACCCCTACACCGACTTCTACGAAGCCATGCCGGACAAGAACGGCGAGATCTGGGCCGGCGTGCTGCACGGCCGCCAGATGCTTCGTTACAACCCCAAGACCGACCATTGGGTCGCGTACCAGATGCCCGAGCCGTTATCCTACGACCGGCGAACCGTCATCGATACCTCCACCAAACCGGCAACCGTCTGGTATGTGGATTACAACGGCTACCTCGTCCGCGTTCAACCGCTGGAGTGAGGGAGATCGCTATAGAAATGGCACCGGACAACCAATGGCCCGCCGCAGGAACGTTGCCGGGGACTCCCATATGTTCGACATCCGGGCCATAGTCTCTGGGTAAGGGAGGCTTAGGATGGTGCATGGCTCAACCGTAGCGGGTATAAAAGCAGTCCGTCGACAGAAAACGTGAACCCCAATTGAATAGGAAAAGGAGCATTTTATGGATTCCACGCAAACCAAGGCTATAGCTGATTTCCTAATCGCTGATTTCGAAAGCGAAATGCAGACAACCCTTCGGGTGATCAACGCAGTTCCCAATGATCGTCTCGACTACCAGCCTGACTCGAAATCGAAGACCGGCTTGGGGCTCGTCCGGCATCTCACGCTGGAAGATGAATGGCTGCTGAACAGCATCGCGAATGGCGAGTTCGCGCCTCCGCCCGACGATTCCGATGCCTGTGGCATTATGAACCCGGCCGATGCCGCGGCTCGTTACAAACAAAAAGTTCCGGCCGCCCTTGATCGCGTGCGTGCAATGTCGGCGGAACAGCTAAGCAACGTAATCGACTTGTTTGGAATGGTCCAGGCGCCCGGGGTTAACTTTCTGGCCATGACTATTAAGCATTCGGTCCACCACCGTGGCCAGCTGAGCGCCTACCTCCGCGCGATGGGCGGTAACGTCCCGGGTATCTACGGCCCATCCGCCGACACGCAGGCAGCGATAGCTGGCTGACTGTCACCGGCGTAGATTCCACGATATACCCGGCGTACAGATGTCGGGGCCTGATAGATCATTGGCCAGATCGGTGCTTCAAGATGTTGCGTTCGCTGCCGAAACTACATCCGTTAATGTTCGTTATCGTTCCAACTGGCCCGGCGTATTCGTTCGTCATTGTCCGGCCGACACTCGCTGAGTCGAGGCTCGAATGTCAAGGCAGATTGTGAAGCCAGCCTCCGCGGAAGCCGGCGCGTCGTAGGCCCTCAACGATGTAGGGGCATCGCTGAATAGTCTTCCAGATCAGCTCCGATTGAAAGTTCTCAATCATGAGAAGGATAGGACCCTGATTCAAACCGAAAATCCAGGGTGAAACCCAGTTATGTAGATTGGGCCTGGTGTGAGGAAACGTAGGATTAAAGCTGGCATCGAATTCATAGAGGCTGTGTCCTCTCGATTTGAGACGGTCGACAGCATGACGGACCGTCTTGAGCACGATCTCAGGTGCGAACGGGAGAGAGGCGACGACCGCCCATGGTGAAATAGTGCCGTCATCCGGGCCAAAGGGAGCGCCTCTCGCGACGTAATCGAAAAACACCTTCTGGACTCCGTCCACGTCAAGAACGGCAGGCCCCGGTCCGTCGCTCGCGGTCAATCCGCAACCGTATTCGTGGTAGCCGGCAAACCCCAGTGGATTCTCGATTCCATATTGTCGGTGAACATACGTGGCCCGCCGGGAATTCTCAAAATAATCGATCCCCTTCTTCCTATTGAAGTCGTCCTGTATCCCGCGAAAGTCCAACCAAAGATGGGACATCTGATGAATGAAGAGGGGCCCGGCGTACAGGTATTGTATGTCGTAGACTTTCCTCCATTCAAAAGTTGAGATCCATTCCTGGTATCCTTGCGGAGCGATAGGAAACGTGGGTGATCCTAAGGCCAGTGTGTATAGGATCAGAGCTTCGCTATAGCCCGTGTCCCATCGGTACGGCAGAAATCCCGACTCGGGCTTCCATCCGTGGCAAACGGTTTTGCCACCATCCAAAGCCCATTGCCAGTCCACACGCTGGTAAAGGCTTTCAGCGACCTCCCGTATCTCACCTTCCTCATCACTTTCTCCTGAGAAGTAACTGGCCGCCGTCAAAACACCTGCAAGGAGTATGGCGGTATCAATCGTCGATAATTCACATTGCAAAGCTCGGCGGCCGGTCTGCATGTTGAGAAAGTGATAGTAGAAACCTTTGTATCCCGTGGCATCTGCTTCTGGGCCCTGGTGACTGGACTGGAAGAACTTCAAGACCGTCAGGGTCCTGTCGATTGCCTCACTTCGTGAAAGCAAGTCTCGCTCGATTGCCATCACATATACACTGAGCGCCATTCCCACCGCGGCAATGCTCGAAGGTGATCCAGGCTGCGTCTTGTCTGCTACCAGGCCGGTTCGAGGGTTGACTTGAGTGCGGAAATAATTGAATGCCGCACACCGGAGGCCGTGAAGCATTTCTGCGTCGCTCCCCTCTGGATTCGAAACTGACAACTGTGGCTTTATGCTTCGCATATAAAATGGGCGCTGTGTCTCACTCCAGGATCCGTGGAACCGCGGCGCTTGGGAGATGCGCCAAATTCCAAGCACGTGTCTACTAGACTACAACTGGGCGTGGCGGCGCGCCGCGCTTGTCCACGCAATTGTCGCAGCAACGTGAGAAGTTCCTAAGCGAGCAAAGTAAAAAGCTCCTAAGAACACGGCGAGGCTCGCTGGAATGTCCTCGAAATTCGGTGCTAGGATTATCGCTATGGAACAGCGAAATTCTCTTCTGCTAGTCGTCGTAGTGGCTATCTGCGCAATCGCTGTTGGATTGCAGGCTGCCGACGAGAAAAAAGCAAATTACACGACTCACATCCTGGCCCTGCCCGATCACGGCCAGGGAACCATCACAATGGATTACATCGCCTATGACCCTAAAACGGGATACGTCTGGGTCCCAGCGATAAACGTTGGTTCTGTCGATGTGGTGGACACCAGCAACGGTAGCGTCCGCGAGATCTCGGGCTTTGCGACAAAGGAAATTGAAGTCCAAGGTCGCAAGCGCTTTCAGGGGCCCAGCGGCGTATCGATTGGTGAGGGCGTGGTGTATATCGGTGACCGGGCCGACTCCAGTATATGCGCCATTGATGAAAGAACCCTCGCGCGCAAGACCTGTGGCCACATCGATGCTACCCCCGACGGGGTTGTCTATGTAGCGCCCACAAAAGAAGTCTGGGTTACCGTCCCTGGGGACAAATCTGTCCGTATTCTAGACAGCCAGACTTTGAGTCAGAAAGAAAAACTGACATTTGAAGGCCAGCCCGAAGGCTATTCGGTCGATGCAAAGCGCGGCCGCCTCTACATGAATTACGAAGACAACGACCTCACGACCGCGATTGATCTTAAAACACACAAAACGGTGGCGAAGTGGCAACCGTCGTGTGGAAAGGAAGGTCCCCATGGTCTGTCGGTGGATCAAGCCACCGGCTACCTGTTCGTTGCCTGCAGCACGCAGGTCGAGGTGTTGGATGCAGGTCACAATGGGGAGAAGCTGTCATCCATCGACACCGGCGACGGTGTGGATGATCTCTACTACTCGCCAGCCACTCACACGTTGTACGTTGGGGCCGCCAAAGACAAGCGGCTCACGGTGGCCCGCGTCGACGCCGCGGGCAAGCTCAGTTTGGTTGCAGTGGTGCAGACCCAGGAGGGCGCTCGTAATGGAGTCGTAACGAAGGATGGCACGGTGTATCTCGCGCACTCGCAGCTCGGCCAATTGGCAGGCCTCGTCGTGGTGTCGCCGAGCAAGAAGTAAAGACTACAGCCTGAGGTATCACACGCCCCTCGATATTTTGAAGCAGCCTTAGGACAAGCGACTCGGGGCTTGGGCGAAGACTGCTCGCATGATTTCCGCTGCCGCATGAAAACACCGAGTTTCACCTCGCGCTGCTAGAGGAACAACTTGGCCAGCCGATCACGATCATTGGTCGATACAACTTACTGAGGGGAACTCGAGGCGACGTTGTCGTGATGAGATCCACCCAAAGCTCTAGGCTTCGTAACAAGGTCAAAACTGTCTTTGAGCTCGACCGCTAGATTCTTTGCCTCAGGGTTCGCAATCCGGTACATAGCCCCATGCAGGCGGTCCTTTTCAATGGTGAGCTTTACGTAGTGATAGTTGGGGAACAGGATGCTCTTGTACAGATCGCCTGGCGTGCGCTCGACGAAATCGGGCGGCGCCCCACCACCGCCAGAAACCAGGTATGTTACGCCCGCGACCACGTTGCGTTCGTAATTGTGAACGTGCCCCGCGATTACCAGAAAATTGGCGTGAGAAGTCCGGGCTGCCGTCGACACATAATCCCGCAATGCAATCTCATTCGGTCGCGGTTTATCTTCCACCCCGATATGTTCTTGTACATCCGCGACCGGAGGATGGTGCAAGGTAACTATTACGAAATCAATTGAAGGAGGCAGGCCATTAATCTGCTTCTCGATCCAGCGAGCCTGATCGCTGCCAGGTAGCAGCGAGGCATCGCTGTCTAAGGCCAAAAGATAAACCCGTGAACCCAGCTGCACCGAGTACCAGCGGCGGTTGCGCATCTCCGGGAAAGCCCGCCACCAGTTCTCCAGAGCCTGCTGTGGATCGCCTATAAACTCGTGATTGCCCAGCGCTGGGAATACGAGGATGTGCGAATCGCGCCATGCTTTGGTCTCCGTCTGAAACACCAGGTAATCGTTACGAACGTTACCCGCAAGTGGTACGTCGCCATTCATGATTACAGCGCTGGGACGCTCTTTAGCAATCCGGCTCACCAGCCACTGGCGGATTCGCGGATCGGCCTGCTGTGTGTTGGCTGGATCGGTGAAGCGCTGGTCCCCATAGGCTATGAGCGTTATCAGCTTTGGAATTTGGTGGTCCGCAATTTGAAACGTGGGCCCGAGTTCACCAAGCAGACGATCAGTGGGAAGCGCCGATGTTGGAGTTTGGGCTAAAAGCGCAACTAGAGCGGGCGCGAATAATAGCGTGAATTGAATCGAGGTGTTCATGATGAATATCTCACATAGTACCGGCTTGAACTGCGTTTTGTGGGTGCTACAAGCGAAGGAATGCCAAAACCTGACGAAAGAGGAGCTCGCTGCGCGGATGACGAGCGGCCGGATCGGAACCATCGCAGGCGCAATCCAGGAGGCACAATGCCGCCGTGTGACAAAAAAAGATCTGATTTTAGAAGACGAGCGGCCGCGGGCAATCTCGCCTGCGAACGGACAATTGCTAAAGCGATCTGCATGGCCGCGCGGCGCTTATTTCAATCTGAGACTAGCAGCGAGACCGACGAATCTCGCCGGGGAAGGCGACGGCGGCCTGGAACACGAATTTGAAAAAGCGATCCGCATTCGGCGCTGGAATCAAGATCGCTGTTAACCACCATTATCGGCTAGCTAGCCGCAGCACAATGACGGGATGCCTGAAGGAAATTTACGGCGATGCCAGTTGAGGCCCTTTAAGACGACTTTGCAAATACGAGGTTCCGAGTAAACTAAGGTGGTTTAAGGGTTTGATTAGGTAGTTCGAATTCGTAATCCCAAACTCTTGTCGGAACAATGTTCGTTCCTCATTGGAACTTGTGAGTATGCAGATCGGCAGTTCGTGCGCATTGGGAACCCCCCGGAGGATTTCGATCCCGTCCAGTTTCGGCAAATGAAGGTCCAGAAAAATCAAATCCGGCGTAGTAGACCGAGAGCAATCCCCGCGTTTCAGCAGGAAATCTAGCGCTTGTTCTCCATCAATTGCAGTGGAAAAGGAGCAATCCAATCCCTTCTAGTAGGGATTTTAGCCACATGCGATCAGCGAGTTCGTCCTCGATCACTAGCACTTCGATCTTGCTCATTCCCACCTCTGAATGATTTGCGCACTCCAGTGGCCGAAGAGCATATGATTCGGAGCCAATTGGAGGGGGACACCTCAGGCTCGGATTGACGGCGGGGTAATATAGTCATCTACGTGTCTGGCAAATCAGAATCCAATGAACTGCCGAAGAAGAAGACCAGCGATATGGTGTGGAAAGACGAAGCTCGTCTAGCCTATGCCCTAGAAGTCGCCGGAGGGGTTGGAACTTGGGATTGGGACCTTAAGAGCGATCTCATCTACGCAAATCAGCGTTTCGCTACGCTTTTCGGTGTCGATCCCATAGTCGCTTCCACCACGGGAGCCCCTTCCGCAGCCTACATATCTGCGATCCATCCTGAAGATCAGCACATTGTCGTGGACGCCACGCAAGCCGCGATAGCCTCTATGGGGCCGTACGTAGTCGAGTTTCGCCTTCCACAAAAAGACGGAGAGGATCTGTGGATATACGCTCTGGGCCATGCGTATTGTGACCCGGACGGGGTCGCATCGCGTTTTCCGGGCGCCGCCATGGATATCACGCAGCGTAAGAATACGGAAGTGGAGTTGAAGATCGCGCGTGATAAGGCTACGTCCATTCTTGAAAGCATCACAGATGGCTTCCTTGCTCTCGACCGCAGCTTTTGCGTCAGTTACGTTAATAAAGCTGGGGAGCAGATCCTTGCGGCGCGGCGCGAAGATTTAGTTGGCAAAAGCATCTGGGAAGCTTACCCCGAAATCGTGGGGACGGAGCTTGAGGAGAAATATCGGCAGGTCGCACGGGAAAAAGTGGCTTTGGAATTCCAATGGTTGTTCAAGGAATGGAAGCGTTGGTTCTCCATTAAAACCTCTCCCACCACGGAGGGCGGCATCTCTGTTTATTTCCGCGATGTAACCGAGGAGCGGGCTCACGAGCTGGAGCTTAAGAGGGCCAATCGCGAATTGGAAGAATTTGCTTTTCTAGTAAGCCATGATCTGCAAGAACCCCTTCGCGCTGTCAATATATACACGCAGCTCCTTATGAAGCGGATTACGGGGGACCCTGACGCCCGCGGCTTCGGTGATTTGATACAGCAATCCGTTACGAGAATGGAGACGCTCATCCGGGATCTGTTGACGTATTCCCGCGTGGCTCAACGAGAAGAAGAGCCTCAGGGCATCGCAGACTTGTCGGATTCGCTGGCCGAAGCCCTGTCGGTGCTCAAGAGCCCAATTGAGGAAAGTGGCGCAACTATCACTGCTACTCCGCTGCCCACGGTTTTGGGCGATACCAAACAGTTGGCGCACGTCTTTCAGAATCTGCTATCCAACGCAATCAAATACCGGAAGAAATACGGGTCTCTGGAGATCCGTGTGTGGGCTTATCTGGAAGAATCTCGATGGATCGTGGGGGTCAAGGACAATGGCGTTGGCTTCGACCAGCAATATGCTGAACGCATCTTTGGGCTTTTCAAGCGACTGCATGGGGTTGAATATCCAGGCACTGGGTTGGGTCTGGCAATTTGCCAGCGCGTCATAGAACGTTACGGAGGCCGAATCTGGGCAGAAAGCACGGTTGGCGAAGGTGCAACGTTCTACTTTGAGCTTCCAAGGGTTGGCTGATCAAATCGCACTGGATATTGCGACGCGAGCCAGCAACCGCCAAGAAATACTGTTCGAATAGTGCAGATCCTTGCCGGACAATAAACCCGAGGAAAGGAAGCTCAAATCGGAATAGCCCAACGCTCGGAATAGCAGCGAATAACAAAATGAGAACTACCAGCGCGGATCTCAAAGCATCCCATCTCTTATAACTCCTCGTATTATCACAATCGGAACGGATCACATCTTCAAGTGCTGCTATCCGGAGAATCCCGTGATAGCAGTAAGCCACCCGCTCCAAATTCGCCGGCGGCAGAAGGCTTTGAGGCTGAGCCGGACGAGAGGCGAAGAACCTGTGAGGGGCCAGGGGATCATAAGGTGCGAGAGAGAATGAAACCGCTCCATGGAGTGCACAGCAACAAAAGTATCAAAAAGAAAAACAAGCCGAAGATTGCTCCCAGACGCCAGTAGTCTGCAGCCGGCAAATATCCGCTCCCTTGATAGATCGGACAAGGACCCGCTGCGTACGGCGTAATCACTCCCATGATTCCGAGTTCGAGACAGAGCAACAGGGTGAACTGATGCACCGGCAATCCCGGAATGGATGCCCCGGCTGTAATCATCACGGGAAGCAGCGCGGTCGCGTGCGCCGCAATACTCGCGAACAGGTAGTGCGAAAGAAAAAAGACAGTCAACAGAACAAACATCGCTGCCAACGGGGAGATTCCTGTTAAACGGCTGGCCACAGACCTGGCGCCCCAACCCACAAATCCGACGCGATTCAACCCATCTGCCAGGGTGATCAGTGTTGCAAACCAGATAAGTGTGCTCCAGGCCTGCGCATTCCCTAGCACGTCGCTCCAGCTGAACACTCGCGCGGCGAGCAGCAACGACATCCCCAGCAGCGCCACGCTGGTTGCATTTATAAATGCGCCTCCAAAAATCCACAGAGCCAACGCCAGCAGAACCACAAGAGCGAGAATTATCTCAGGCCAGGTTACCGGACCCAGCCTTTCCAGTTCGCGCGAGGCCCAAGCCGGGACTTCGCTGCTTTTCTTCACGGTGGGCGGATAGATCCAATATGTCAGGACCGGCACCAACCCAAGAAGGATGACGCCTGCCGGGGCACAGACCAGGAACCACGTAATCCAAGAGATCTCAAAGCCGACGGTCTGGAACGCTATTTGAACCGCAAGGAGATTGGGCGCCATTCCGGTAAGGAAGAGCGAACTGCTGACCGAAACCGAGGCAATGGCGACCCACATAAGATAAGAACCGATGCGGCGGCTCGACGGGTCATTAGGTAAGGAATCGTATAAGCCGGGCAGATTACGAATAATCGGATAGATGGTCCCGCCGCTGCGCGCGGTATTCGAGGGGGTGAAAGGGGCGAGCGCGAGGTCTGCCAGCATGATGGCATAGCCAAGTGCCAGTGAGCTTCCTCCCATCCGCCGAACGAGGACTAACGCAATTCGGCGCCCCAGTCCAGTTTTCTCATACCCAAAGGCGAACATATACCCTCCGAATATGAGCCACACTGTTCCGTCAGAGAATCCAGATAAGGCCCAGGAGAGGGCCGCGTTCGCGGGCCGGAAGCCCGGGGCGGCGAGTTGTTCGGGACTGAACAGGACCCAAGGCGCGAATACAATCCCAAGCGTTACGCCTATCACGCCAATCGCCCCGCCAGGGAGCGGCTGGAGTATGAGCGCGAGAATTACCGCAGCGAACAAAGCGAAAAACCGCCAGGCATGGGGCGCCAAGCCAGCAGGCAGCGGCGCCAAAGCCACGAGAATGCCAATGGCGACTGGCAAGATCGCCTTCCAAACTGCATTAGCGCGCGGGCTGAAATCATGCATGACTAGCGATGGATTCGTCCTGCCTGTCGTTCCCTCGGTCGTACGCCACCACCAGAAGATAGCATGTGAGCTGACCCAGCCGAATCTACCACTCGTGCAGCAGCTTTTGTGTCTTTGCAAGCCCTTCGAATAGGTGCCGGGCAAAGGTCCGTTAATGTTCGATGACGGACCGAACGATCGAGCTTTCTCGGTCGACGATTTCAAGTCTTCTTTTTGCTGCTCGGAAGGCGGCCACGTTTTTTAGGCAGAGCCTTCTGAGCGGCCAGCCACGCGGGCAGACGCCCACGTCGCTTTCCGTGCTTTTGCGCGAGGCGTTCCAAAGTGATGATCGCCTCGCCAATCTGTTCCTGGCGGAGGTCAGAAAGCATTCTCAGTATGTCCATCTCGGAAGAATAGCGCAGTCGCTAATGCGAAGTGGATCGCGTCACATCATCTCAGTTTGGATTTCAGAGCTGCCTCGCGCCGATAGCGGCCACTGCTTTCCAGCCATGCCTTAAGCTTGAACAATGGGACCTTATGCGTTGTAGTCGTCTTGATATCTACCGTGAGATCCTCGACGCCATCCTCGCCGATCATTTCTGTTCGCGGATCTGCTTCAGGCCGGCTGCCGCAGCTTCCAACACGCTGCCTGCCTACCGGGCGCTTCGCTCGCCGGACGCTCCACAGTTGGAGCCGGTCCATTATCGGTAAAACGACGCTCTAATCATCTGCTCCCAGCCCCAGTCCGTATTGCGCCGGGGTCCTGCCTTCTTTATGCATGCGGTTTCCGATTTAGTGCCAGCTGTTCAGGCTGGACGTCGATTCAGCCGCATCGCAAAATCAATGAGTTAGTGACCAAACGCCAGCCAACTGGGGACGGCCAGTTCTCAATGGAGGGTGTAGCAAGGTGTCTGTAAGTTATTGAAAATGGAGCGGGAGACCGGGGTCGAACCGGCGACGTCCAGGGTCGAAAATCCCTGTCAGTCATGCCGAAACTCCTGCTTGGGCCCCCATGGGTTCAACTCGGTAGCCGA
>JANXXL010000098.1 GCA_025350625.1 Bryobacterales bacterium
GGATGTGCTCATGATATTTTATAGTTCGATTTTGATGTCATCGCTTTCGACCACGACTTTGTAACTCGGAATGCCCTGCTGCGCTGGCGGCCCCAGGGCCGCGCCCGTTTTCAGATCGAAATCCGCGCCGTGCCAGGGGCAGGTGACCTTGGTGCCTTGAACGTCGCCCTCCGACAGCGGTCCGCCACGGTGCGTGCAGGTGTCGCCAATGGCATAATAAGTTCCCTCGACATTGAAGAGGGCGATTCTCTGGCCCTCGACTGTGAACGCAGCCGTTTGGCCAGGTGGCACGTCTTTGGCTGCCGCTATTTTGATGAGCTTTGCCATAATGCTCGTGTCGGTTTGATGGTCGCTGAACGAGCCGGAGCCTCTGGCTCCTGTCAGGCGTTATTCATGGTGATGCGCGTCACAGGCCTGATTGGTCGGCGCATCGGCGGCGACGGCGGTCGCCTGCACGAGTCCCGCTTTGAGCAGGTAGGCTTCCACCTCGTCGCCGCTGACATCGGCCAGCATCTGGCCATCGATTTCCACGCAGGGCGAAAGCATCTGCCCGCTTTTCTCAACCATCTCCGCGTGGAGTGATCGGTTGTTGATGACATCGCGATCTTCGTAAGCCAGGGTGTATTTGCGCATGATGGCGCGCACGCCCTGGCTCCAGCCGCAGGAGGGTTTCAAGTAGGCGATGATTTTTGGTGGGTTCATTGATGTTTTGCGTTTTGTTTTGCTTTTTTGCTTGTGGTCGCTCGGAGCCTTGTGGGTTCCTCCCGCCGGTAAATTGGTCGCACAAACGGGTGAAGCCCAAGGCGCTTATCTGCGAGGAAGTCGCCACGCCACGCCACTTCATTCCCTTTCAAACGCCGAAAGCGCTCCGGAATGCCGGCTTTCGCGGGTGCTTCTGGTTTGACCGTTCGCTGCGTCGGTTTGGCTGGGCAATTCATTGTCTGGTTCAAGCAGGCTCAGCCTTCGCCGTTGTCCCCGATCGCTTCGACCGGGCATCCCTCCATTGCCTGACGACAGAGGTCTTCTTCCTCCGGCGTGGTGGGTTGTTTGAAAACGTAGGAATAACCGCCGTCGTCGCTGCGCGTGAAATTGGCCGGTGCGGTTTCCCGGCACAGATCGCAGTCGATGCACTGATCATCGACGTAGAATTTTCCAGTCGTGTTTTCCGCATATTTATTCGCAATGTCAGCCATAGATTCTCTTTAGTTTCTTGCCCTCGGGCTCAGGTCACCTTAGTTGGTTCGGCGTCGAGCGCGCGACTTTCTAAAGATTACGCTTTGGAAAAGAATCGACCGCGCAACTGTGCCTGGCAAGCGAATTTCCAAAGAATTATCTTTAGAAAGAAATCGTTCATGCGGCTGGCTTGCGAAACAGGTTTGCCGTAAGCTCTCCCGCATGAAGAAACGCGGTGCTATCCGCAAGAAATCAGAGCTGGTCCCCAATCGGCAAGCGATCCTGCATCTGCTCAAGCAACAAGGGCCGAGAGATTCGGAAACCCTGGCCTCACAACTGAAGATCTCGGCCATGGCCGTCCGCCAACACCTCTACGCCCTCCGCACGCAGAGACTGGTGAACTACCAGGAAGAGCAACGCCCAATCGGGCGGCCAGCCAAGATGTGGTGTCTGACCCCGGCGGCCGAGTTCCATTTTCCAGACGCCCATGCGGGCTTGAGTGTGAATTTGCTGAACGCGGCCGAACAGATCTTCGGCCAAGAGGGCGTTCAGCGCCTCGTGAACCTAAGCGCCCAACAGCAGATTGCGGATTTCCGTGCACGCATTCCAGTGCGTGCCCCGCTCGCAGCGCGCCTGGGCACCCTGATTGCAATCCGCAACGAAGAAGGCTTCATGGCTGAAGTGCAGGGCCCGCGTGACGGTTCGTTCCTGCTGATCGAGAATCACTGCCCGATTTGCACCGCAGCCAGCGTGTGCCCCAAGCTATGCGATGCGGAGATGGAAGTCTTCCATGCCGTTCTTGGCGAGGGCGTCACCATCGAGAGAGTGGAGCACATGTTGGCCGGTGCCCGGCGCTGCGTTTACCGCATTGGGACTGGCGAGAGTTGAAGTCCGCCGCCCGGACCACGTCGACACGCGAACCAATCGAGTGCGGCCATGGCTCTTTCGGACTGCCAGCGTCCTGATTCGAGGACGCGCTTTGGGCCGTCGAGGAAGACGCGGCCCCATGCGAGCCACTGCGCCTGTCGGCGTGCGGCCATACGCACAGGGAGGCGACGAAAGCCCGTTCGGTAACCACACCGGCTAGCCGCATGGTCGAAAGTGAACCGTTTCGGTGCGGGTGATGCAGAGTTCAATTGAACAGCCGCGATGCTACCGGCGAATTTCTGTCCAGAGATTTGCCACGGATTTGTCAGCGATTCAGCGATCCTGTTTCCGGCTTTTTTTGCTGCACTTTT
>JANXXL010000171.1 GCA_025350625.1 Bryobacterales bacterium
CGTGACTGAAGAAACTCAGTGGTACATAACGAATGCGTGATTCCCTCGAAGCTATCGCAGAGACAGTGGGTGAAATCGTAGGTCGGATAGATCTTCCATTTATTTCCTGTGCGGTGGTGCTCTGCATCTAGTACACGATATGCGGCAAGATCCCACATCTGTGGGTTGCCATGTTTACGGAAATAAGGTTGGAAGGTTGATGAGAAAGTAGGCTAATTGACCGTCAGGTATTGGAGTAGGAAGATGAAGGGATTTGATGATCAAGCTTTGAAATTAATAAAGGGGCTCGTTCCTCCTTTGTTCTTGTCCGTAATTCTCCGAGTTCGTTCGCGGTTCCAGCGGCGCGACTTTATGCCTTGGTGGAGAGCATTTAGAACAACCCAAACTCTTCCGCAACAACTTGTTGACATGGTCGACTATTTTGTCCAGACCGAAGATTATCGAAAGCTATCGGAATATTGGCATTGGCTCAATAAAAAGAACATCGAACAAATTGCCTCAGAAGGTTTGGGAAATTATCGTCAAACAGTAGCAAAGAATTACTTTACCTGGGTTGGGCAATCTCTGGACAACTCTTACACTCGTAATTTGATTTCGCAAGCACAGTCCGCTAAGTCCAAAGCGTCACTAAGCGAGTTGTTCAGAAGGCATGATTTGTTCTCGCTGGATGAATCGGTGCAGCATAATCTCGTCACGGTGCTGTTGCATGAATATGTAATCGCGTCTGGTCTTTCCAGTCCACTCAGTGCTCTTGACGAGTCTGGAATGGGCAACCCACCCTGCATCGAGATTGACGGGAAGCGGATCTCGCAGGACATGCTAAATTCAGCGATCGAGTTTCGCTCGGTCCAGGACGGGCAAGCTCTCGGCTCTAGCCCTGTGATCATGGAGGTCGGTGCTGGCTCGGGGCGAACGGCCTACTGCTTCCTGAAACTGATCCCACAAGCTAAATACATCATCGTAGATGTCCCCCCGGCGCTGTTCATTTCTCAACACTTCCTGTCATCACAGTTCAAAGATAAGAAGGTATTTGCATTTCGCCCCTTTAACGCCTATTCGGATATTGCCAAGGAGTTTGAGGCTTCGGACATCGCATTCCTGATGCCCCACCAGCTCAAACTCGTCGGGCGAGCGTCCATTGATGTGTTCTTGGCTATTGATTGTCTCCATGAAATGACTCCAAACCAAGTCGAGTTCTATTTTTCAGAGGCAGACCGTCTTGCGCGGAACATCTACTTTAAGTGCTGGCTAGATACAAAAGTACCTTTTGATGGGATAACATGGTCTTCGGACAGTTATCCCGTACGGCCAGGCTGGGGGAAAAAGTATTGGAGAAAATGCGCGGTGCCTGCCGACTTTTTCGAGGCCTATTTCCACATCCGGCCCTGAACATCCCTACCTGGAGAATCTATTTTGATAAACTGCCTTATTTGTAAGACACCAATTGAGCCATTCATGTCTTTCGGTAAAATGCCGATTGCCAATGGCTTCCTCACTCCCGAGCAGTTTGCAGAGGAGCACTTCTTTGAGCTTAAGACCTCGTTCTGTCCACACTGCAAGATGGTGCAGTTGGCCGAACTGGTGGACGAGCGCAAGATGTTCCATGAGAACTATGCCTTCTTCTCCTCCACTTCGGTGCGCATGGGGGAGCATTTCCAGCGTTTCGCGCAGGGGGTGATGAAGGATTATCTTGCTCCGTCCGATCCTTTCGTCGTTGAGATCGGTAGCAACGACGGCATCATGTTGCAGAATTTCTCGCGCGCGGGTGTGCGCCATCTGGGCATCGAACCCTCGGCCAATGTCGCCGAGGTTGCGCGCGGCAAGGGCATCCGAACCATCTCGGAGTTCTTCAACGAGGGTCTTGCCAGCCGCATCGTGGCTGAGCACGGACAAGCTGACGCCTTTCTCGGCGCCAATGTGATGTGCCACATCCCCTACCTGCACTCTGTTGCTGCCGGCATCCGGATCCTGCTCAAGCCCCGCGGCGTACTGATGTTCGAGGACCCCTACATGGGCGACATTGTGCAAAA
>JANXXL010000181.1 GCA_025350625.1 Bryobacterales bacterium
GCAAAACCAAACACCATGCCCTCGTTTCCTTGCGACTGTTTTTGCTGATACGTGGTTCCCGTCCACTCATACGAGTAGCCGGTGGGAAGCGAAGCCGCCAGTTTTTCCATGACATCCACGGCCTGCCCGCTGCTGGCTTGAGGCGACGGACCGCCGAGGATCTGGATTGCAGGGAACCGGTTGTAGCGGTTCACCACGTCCGGCCCGCTGGTGGGCGTGACCGTCGCCACCGTGCCAAGCGGCACCATAGTGCCGTCAGTGCTGCGAGTGTAGAAGCGGCTGATATCGGAAGGGCTGCTGCGGAACGACGGCTCGGCTTGGATCAGCACCTGCCAGGTGTGACTGAAGGCGTTGAAGTCATTTACGTAAAGACCGCCCAGGAAAGTCTGCAAAGTATTATAAGCGTCGGTGACCGGCACGCCCAGCGTCTGGAGTTTGTCGACGTTCATCGTGAGATTGTAGGACGGAACATTTCCGCGGAAGGTGCTGATGATGTTGCCGAGTTCCGGCCGCTGGCGCGCTGCGTCCACAAGGGAATCGGCCACTTGTCCTAAGCGCTGGATGTCGCCGCCGGTGTGGTCCTCCAGCATGAACTGAAAGCCTCCCGTGAGGCTTAAACCGAGAATAGGCGGCAAACCGAACGCGAAGCTGAACGCCTCGGGAATCTGGCTGAACCCGCGCCGGGCGTCCGCGAGAATGGCGTCAAGCTGCAAGTCTGCCGATTTCCGCTTATCCCACGGCTTTAGTGTGACGATTACGGTCGACACGTTGGAGCCGCTGGTCTGCGTCGCAATGTCCGTCCCGCCGAAAACAAAGTAGTGATCGATGCCTTTGAGGTGCGCGACCACGTTCTCGACTTTTGCCGTGGCTGCGTCGGTGCGGTCGAGCGAAGCGCCATCCGGCAAGCGGACCGCGACAAAGAACGCGCCTTGGTCTTCATCCGGCAGAAATCCAGTCGGGATCTTCTTGAACAACCAGCCCGCGGAAACCCAAAAAACGGCCAGTATGATCAGCGCCAGCGCGGATCGCCGGATCAGCATGGCGACGCCGCCCAAATACTTATGCGTAACCCACTCAAAGCCGCGATTAAAACGATCGAAAAGCCGTGCGAGCCAGCCGCGAGTGGACTTGCGCGGCCGCAGTAGAAGCGTGCTGAGCGCCGGACTCAAGGAAAGCGCGCTGAACGCCGAGATCAGGACCGATGCGGCAATGGTGAGGGCAAACTGGCGGTAGAGCTGCCCGCTAATGCCGCCGAGGAACGCCACCGGGATGAACACTGCCGCCAAAATAAACGCAATCGCGACGACCGGAGCCGACACCTGCTGCATGGCGCGGAGCGTGGCTTCGCGAGGCGGCATTCCGTCGTCCATATTGCGCTGCACCGCCTCGACGACCACAATCGCGTCATCCACCACGATGCCGATCGCCAGCACCAGGCCGAACATGCTGGTGATGTTGATGCTGAAACCCAGCAGCGGAAAGAGAGCGAAGGTTCCGACTACGGCGACCGGCACTGTAAGCAGCGGAATCAAGGTGGCGCGCCAGTTCTGCAGAAATATGAAAACCACCAGAATCACCAAGCCGACCGCCGCAAACAGTGTGATTACCACGTCCGAGATAGCCGCCCGCACGAACATCGTCGAATCGTAAGGAATGACGTATCCGACCCCGGGCGGGAAGCTTTTCTTCGCCTCCGCCATAAATGCCTGGATTTTGTCGGACGTTTGGACGGCGTTGGCCCCCGGCGAGAGATAGATAATTATGTTGCCGAAGGGCTCGCGATCGAGCCGGCTGAAACCGGAATAAGTTTGTGCGCCTAATTCGACGCGGCCAACGTCGCGCACCCTGAGCAACGAGGCATCGGGCTGCGCGCGCACAATAATGTCGCTAAACTGCGCGGGATCGGACAAACGCCCCGGCGCGTTGACGGAATATTGAAAATCCGTGCCCGGCGCCGCGGGGGATTGTCCGGTCGAGCCGGCTGGATTCTGCCGATTCTGCGCGGCGATCGCGTTGCTGAGGTCGGTGGCAGTGACTCCGACTTTCGCCATTTTGTCGGGGTCCACCCACACGCGCATCGAATACACCAGCTGCGAAGCGAGGCGGGTGTCGCCGACGCCCTGTATGCTGCCGATCTGGTTTAACAAATTGATCTGGGCGTAATTGTTGAGAAACAGCGAGTCATAGCGGCCGTCAGTCGATTGCAAGCCCACCGCCATCAGAAAAGCGCTGGATACTTTTTTGACCACCACACCCTGCCGCTGGACTTCCGGAGGCAGCCGCGGCAGGGCGATGTTCACCTTATTCTGGGTCTGAACGGCCGCAATATCGGGATCGGTTCCCAGCTTAAAGGTGACGGATATCGTGATCGATCCGCTGTTTGCACTGCTCGACAGGAAGTACAGCATGCCGTCGAGTCCGGCGAGTTGCTCCTCGATCGGTTGCGCGACCGTCTTTTCGAGATCGAGAGCGTTGCTACCGAGATAGTTGGCGGTGATCTGAACCACCGGCGGCACTACCTCAGGAAAGCTGGCGATGGGAAGAGTGGGAATCGCCACGCCGCCCAGAATAATGATCACGATTGCAATCACGATCGCGAATACCGGACGGTCAATAAAAAATCGAGCCATGCATCAACCGCCCAATTTCCCGGACATCGCGCCGGCAGGTTCCTTATAGGGCGCAGGACTAACCGGCATCCCGGGACGCACGCGGAGCTGGCCTTCGACGATCACTCGGTCTCCCGGTTTCAATCCCTGGTCGACGATCAGCGCATCGCCCACGCGATCCGACGTGGTAATGGTTTTCAACTCAACCTTATTGTCGGAACCCACCACCAAAATCGTTTGCAGGCTTTGCAACTGCTGAATCGCGCGTTGCGGAACCAGGATGACATTCTTACGAAGGTTGGTCTCGATGCGAACCTTGCCGAACTGCCCGGGAAGAAGTACGTGTTGAGGATCGGGAAACCGGGCCTGCAGTTCCAGAGTGCCGGTCTTGGGATCGACCTGGTTCACAGTATTCTCGACCCGCCCTTTTTGAGAAAACTCGCTGCCATCGGAAAGGACAAGAGTAAGCTCGGAACGCGTTAAATTCCCGCGCTTCTTGAAAGTAAGGTATTCCGTTTCGGTTACTTTGAAGCGCACCCAGATGGGGTCCAGCGGAACAATGGTAGTAAGTGGTTGCGCGGAGGTGGCATTAACCAATCCGCCCACGGGCACCAAGGTGTCTCCCGACAAGCCGTTAATCGGCGCTTTTATGGTGGCGTAATCGAGGTTGATCTGAGCGGTCCGAACGGCCCCGCGCAGCGCTTCGACTTTTCCTTCAGTCGAGGCGATTTGAGTCCGGGTGGAAAGCCGGGCCTGGTCGACGTTTGCTTGATTGGCTCGTACGGTTGCCTGACCCGCGCCCAGCGCCGCTCTCGCAGCGTCCAGCTCCTGCTTGGAAGCCGCGTCGGCCTGGACCAAGGGCGCCAAGCGGTCCACATCCTGCTGCGCCTTGACCGAATTCGCTTGTGCAACGCCCAGGTTGGCCTGCGCTTGCAGCAGAGCCACCTGCTTTTGCGCGAAATCGAGATCGGCTTCGCTTTGCGCTAAGTTGCCTTTTGCCTGGTCCAGAGCGGCCTCATAAGGACGCTTGTCCAACACATATAAGGTGTCACCCGCGTGCACCTCCTGCCCGGGGCGGAAAAGCCATTGCTGAATGTATCCGTCGACTCGCGCTCTGACGTCAACGAAGTCGCGAGCGTATGTTTGCGCCGGATATTCGGAATAAATCGGCACATCCGCAGTCCGCGCCTCCGTTACCAGGACGGGCGGCGGCGGGGGTGCAGCGCTCTCGCTTCGAGCCGGGGCCCCGCATCCAGAGGTAAGGATGGCAAGTAGAAATAGATGTGCTGTAAGTTGATGTGAGGATTGACGCATAGAAGATGTTGTCCGCAGAACTTGCAGCTCTTTCAACATCTTATTAGGTTGGATGCCCATAGTGGAGCGGGGGATGCTCCTTTTATCGGACAGAATTCCGCTCCCGGTAAGAATTGTTTTGCATGGAGCGGTGTATTCGAAACATCTGCCGTCGCACGCAGTCTAATCCGAGGACCTCACTTTTACCAAAAGGATTCATCATGCAACAAGAAACATTGGAAGGACTGCTCGTAGAATGTCTTCGCGACATCTACGACGCCGAGAAGCAGATTGTGAAAGCACTGCCCAAAATGATCAAGGGCGCCAGCAACGCCGATCTCAAGGCCGGTCTCAGCAATCATCTGGAGGAGACCAAAGAGCAGGTTTCTCGCCTGGAACAAGCATTTGAGATTTTGGGTGAACCCGCCAAGAGCAAACCCTGCAAAGGAATGCGTGGGCTGTTAGACGAAGGTAGCGAATTGTTGAGTGAAGAGGAGCCGGGCGTCATGCTCGATCTTTCCATTATCGGCGCCGCGCAGAAGGTGGAGCACTATGAGATTTCCGCCTATGGCACCGCGCGAACCATCGCAGAAAAAGTGGGAAATCAGAAGGTCGCCAAATTACTCAGGAAGACGGAAGACGAGGAAAAGGCTGCCGACTCAAAGTTGACCGACGTCGCTTTCGAGCTCTATGGAGCAGAAGAAGCTGCTGCGGACGACGAGATGGAGAACAAGACCGGACGAAAAACAGCCGGTTTGGTTAATTCGCGACGATAGCGGAAATGGCGGAGCGGGTTATGCCCGCTGTTCTTCGACGGACCGCTCCGCCATTTCACCGATAATCGGCAGCCGGTAGTGTTCCGAGTGACTCACCTTCACCATCATCACGATCCACGCGGCTAGAATCAGCAAGTGCAGCAGTCCGCCCAATGGCCCGAAGGCATGTCCCGCTCCCATCGTGCCGAAATGGAGCGCGGGGGAGACCACCCAATCCACAATCAGCCAGGCTACGAAAAGATACAAACCCTGAAAAGCATGGAAGCGCACTTCGCGTGCGTCGGGTGTATCGCGCTTATAGCGTCTGCTCGCCAGCACGATAATCGCCGCGATCCATCCAAACCACGGGATATAGCACAGCAGCGCGGCGTGCTTGCCTTTCAGATCGCCGAGAAAATCGGGGGGAGGAGTTTTTGGCGCATCGCTTTGCTTGGTTTCGCCGGTTACCGTAGGTTGCTGGGCCCCGCACCTCGCACAGAACTTATCAGCGTTCCCGGCCGGCGTTCCGCATTGGCAACAGTAAGGCATTGTCTTTTTCTACGACTCTATTATCCTGTACGATACGGGCATGAGGAATGTTCCCACAGTCCGCCTCATCCTGCTGGGCGCCGCGCTGGCGATGGCCGCACACGGGGCGAAAACTCTCGATATTTACTTCGTTGATGTCGAAGGGGGCCAATCCACGCTGGTAGTCCCGCCCTCCGGCCAGACGCTGCTGATCGACACTGGCTATGCCGGAAACAGCGGGCGCGACGCCAACCGCATCGCGGCCGCGGCCAAAGCGGCCGGCGTCAAGAGAATTGACACGCTCTTGACCACGCATTTCCACTCCGATCACGTGGGTGGCGTCCCGAACCTGCTGGAGCGCCTGCCGGTGACCACTTTTCTCGACCATGGGGTAAGCGTCGAGGACGGAGGCAAGTATCCGGGGCCCTACGAAAAGGCCATCGCCGGCGGCTCGCATAGAGTGATCGTAGCCGGCGAAAAAATAGCCGTGAAGGGGCTGGACGTAACCATACTTACGGCAGCCGGCAAACATCTCGATGGCAAGGGCGTCGCCAACCCTTTTTGCGCAGGCATCGCGCC
Source organism: Bryobacterales bacterium (assembly GCA_025350625.1). GTDB lineage: Bacteria > Acidobacteriota > Terriglobia > Bryobacterales > Bryobacteraceae > Palsa-187. The sequence continues at coordinate 5,765 of JANXXL010000181.1, forward strand.
CGTCGAACACGAATCGGGCGAGAATCCGCAATCTGCCGGGGTCCTGATCCAATTCGGCAAGTTCCGTTTCGCGGATCCCGGAGACATTATTTGGAACGAAGAACTCGCGCTCGAATGCCCGGAGAATAAAGTTGGCAAACTGGACCTTTACCTGACCGCACACCACGGCTCGCATGTGTCGCCCAAATCCGTATACGGCCTGGCGCCGCGCGTGATCGTGATGAATAACGGGCCGCGCAAAGGCGGGGTTCCCAATGCCTGGAAGCTTTTGCACGACATGCCCGGACTCGAAGATCTGTGGCAGGTGCACTTCTCTGTCGCCGGAGGGAAGGAGCGCAACTCCGCCGATCCCTTTATCGCCAACCTTGACGAGCCCTGCCAGGGGATGTATCTGAAAGTCTCTGCGGCGGAAGATGGTTCTTTCACGGTGTACAATCCACGCAATAAATATTCGAAAACGTATGCGGCGAAGTAGCCGCTAGGGCACGAATTCCCTGCCCGGCTGGGTTTGAGTATCCTGGTAGTTGCTCCTTTCCTCGTCAACCTATTTCATATTTCTAGGGGCGATTTTTCTGCTCTACTGGCCGCTGGCGCGCGTCCGGGCTATGGCGCTGGCGGTAATTTTGCTCGCAAATTATTTCTTTTATGCCAAGTGGGACATCCGCTATCTGGCGCTGATTCCGGCGGTTTCGACCTGCGACTTTTTCCTGGGCTGGGGCTTGCAGTCTTCGACTCACGCTCTGTTCAGGCGGGCGCTGGTCACCACCAGCATCGTCATGAATATTGGTTTGCTGGCGACGCTGCGCTACGCTCCTGCGGGTACCCTCGCGCTGCCACTGACCCTTTCTTTTTATGTGTTTCAAGCTCTCACCTACACCATCGACATCTATCGTGGCGACGCGAAAGGCACTAAAAGTTATCTGGCCCACCTTGCCGCGGTCTCCTTTTTCCCCACTACGCTCGCCGGACCCATCACGCGGGTTTCGTCGCTCATCGATCAATTCGAAAAGCGCAAGCCCCTCGACCCCGCCGATGGCAGCCGCGCCTTATTCCTGATTGGCATGGGATTGATGAAAAAGCTGCTGATCGCCGATTATCTATCGAGCAACCTGGTGAACCGAGTGTTTGATTTCCCTACCCTCTACACGGGAGCCGAAACGCTGCTCGCGGTCTATGCCTACGCTCTGCAAATCTATTAC
>JANXXL010000210.1 GCA_025350625.1 Bryobacterales bacterium
GTGCTGGCGGTACCGCTCGGGCTGGAACTGGTGCGACGCGTGTCGCCCCTGCTGCACACGCCGCTGATGTCACTGACGAATGCGATCTCGGCGATTTCGGTGGTGGGCGCGATTCTGGTCTCGGGCAACGGCGCGGCACCGATGTTGAGCAAGGTGCTGGGCACGATTGCGGTGATGTTCGCCACCATCAATATCGTTGCCGGGTTTCTGATCACCGACCGCATGCTCAAGATGTTCAAGAAGAAGGAGACGCCGGGCAAATGAACGACTCCTTCTGGCAGGCAGCGTACATCATCGCTGCGCTGTGCGTCGTCCTCTCTATCAAGTGGCTGAATTCTCCGGTTACGGCGCGCCGCGGGGTCCGCGCGGGCGAATTTGGGATGCTGCTGGCGGTGATCGGAACATTGCTGCGCCACGAGGTGATCAGTTACCAGTGGATCGCCGTTGCGTTTGTGGCGGGTGCGGCCGTGGGGGCTCCGCTCGCGTATCTGATGCCGATGACTTCGGTGCCGCAGTTGACGGCGCTATCGCATGCCTTTGGCGCGTTGGCTGCGGCGCTGGTCGGGTCGGCGGAATATTATAAGGACGTCGCGGCGGGCGATCCTACTACCGGTTTCAAGATGGTCGCGATTGTGATCGAGAGCCTACTGGGCTATCTGACCACCACTGCCAGCGTGATGGCTTTCGGGAAATTGCAGGAGATCGTTCCTACGCGCCCGATGACTTATAAAGGTCAAAACGTCGTCAATCTCCTGCTGTTTGCTATAGCGGCTGTTTTGGGCGTGTGGATGATTGTTTCACCAGCTCCCCCCTGGGTCTTTCCGGCGTTCACGGCATTGTCGCTGCTCTTCGGAATCCTGCTGATCATGCCGATCGGCGGCGGGGATATGCCTACGGTGATTGCACTGCTGAACTCCTACGCGGGGGCGGCCTGCGCGGCTATGGGCTTTGCTTTAGAAAACCGGCTGCTGATTATCGCGGGGGCGCTCAACGCTTCTTCGGGCTTCATTCTCTCGGTGATCATGTGCAAGGCGATGAACCGGTCTTTCGCGAATGTACTTTTTGGCGCATTCGGGGCCGCGCAGGCCACTAGCGCCGCGCAAGCTTCCACTAAACCCGTTCATTCCGCTACGCCGGAAGATGCCGCCGAGATCCTCGAAAGTGCGCGCCGCGTCATCGTGGTTCCGGGGTACGGTATGGCGGTGGCGCAAGCGCAGCACAAGCTTCGCGAGCTGACGGACATCCTGACCAAGCGCGGCGTTCAGGTGGATTTCGCGATTCATCCGGTGGCGGGGCGCATGCCGGGGCATATGAATGTGCTGCTTGCCGAAGCCGATATTCCTTATGACAAGCTGCATGAGATGGAAGACATCAATCCAGATTTCGTCGAAGCTGACGTAGCCTTGGTCATCGGCGCGAATGATGTCGTCAATCCCGCGGCGCGGCATGACACTACGAGTCCGATCTACGGCATGCCGATACTCGATGTCGACAAAGCTCATACCGTTATGGTGATCAAACGCAGCATGAACCCGGGGTTCGCGGGGATCGATAACGAGCTTTACTACATGGACAACACGCTGATGCTGTTCGGCGACGCTAAAGGGTTCGTGGGCGAGATCGTGAAAGCGTTAAGCGCCAACAAATAGCGGGGAATACTATTCGTGCAGCTTCCTGGCGGCTTCCGCGAAGGGTTTGGCTGCCGGATAAGCTTCGTTCCAGTGCGGCACCGTGGGTGCCTGGGCCATACGGAGTATCGCGATGCCGATGGCTTGATCGACCTTCGCCATGTTCTCGTAATCGATCTTCTGCCACTCGTCTCCGACAGCATGATAATCCGGAAACTCGTAGGTGACGCTTAGCGTGTGCGCGGGTATGCCCACTCGCGCAATGGGACCGTTGTCGCTTCGGTCAAAGTATAGGTCGCTGGCTTGCTTGTTCTTTAAAATTGTGACGCCGGCGCGGCGCCCGGCATCGACCAGCAGCGGCACCATGTCGGAAAAATCGAAGCCGGTCACATTGGCGCTATTGAGGTGTGCGCCTTCGGGAGCGTCGGTGCGACCCAGTTGTTCCAGGTTCAGATCCGCAATCGTCTTGTCCAGAGGAACCAGCGGGTGGTCTGCATAGTAGCGCGATCCGCGGAGACCCTTTTCTTCGCCACAAAACAATATGAGTAAGACGCTGCGTTTGGGGCGAGGATGCAGGGTCGCCAAAGCGTTGGCCACTTCGAGGACCGTTGCCGTCCCGCTGGCATTGTCGTTCGCGCCGTTGAAGATCCGGTCCTCACCGGATTCGGCCAGGCCCACATGATCGTAGTGGGCGCTCAGCATCACGTAGGTGTCTTTTAATTGAGGATCTGATCCACGCAGAATTCCTGCTACGTTGCGGGACTTCGGCGAATCGGCATCTTCCGGCCGAACCACCACGGTCTGAAAGTATCCATCGTCGCCTGCCGGTTCCAATCCCAGGCGGCGGAAGTTTGATGCGATGTACTCGCCTGCGATATCCAATCCGCGGGATGGTGTGTCGCGGCCTTCTAATAAGTCGGATGCTAAGAAGGAGACGTCGGCTCGCAGAGAATTCGCGGTGATGTGGCCTGCGACGATGCGCATTTCGGGAGTGAGGCCGACAGGCTCTGCGGTCGCGCGGGCGTGGATGGGCCGCCGCGCAGGAAGTGGCGATTGCGACCAACCGAGGGCGGCCAGAGAAGCGGCCAATGCAGCAACCCGCAACGCGTTTTTACTCGTCTTGGAATTCATCCAACCATGCCATTTGAATCGCTTCCAGCTTCGATTCGTTGGACTTTTTGGGGTCGTCTTCGAACCCGTCCAGCTCGGTGATCCATTTGTGCAGGTCGGTGAAGCGGATGAACGACGGATCTTGATCCGGATATTTGTCGCGAAGCGCCAGGGCGATGTCTTCGATATCGGTCCAAGTCAGCTTAGGCATGGGCCTCCCTTAAATCTTTGTCCCTTTCAGGGCGCCACGTACGGCGGTATTCATCATGTTCTCAGCCAGGGCGTGGGTCGACTCGTTCAATTGATCGATTTTCTCGCGGATCAGCAGATGATCATTCTCGTTGTACACTGTGAGCAATTGTTCAACGTCGCGGTCGATGGCGGCGCGAGCGTCTGGCGGGAGTTCACGGAATGCTTCATCGTTGCGGGCCTTCTTGACGGCGGCGAGGATGGTATCTGCTTCCACGCGAGCTTCGCGCACTTGCCGTTCCTTGAAATCATCCTGGGCTTTTTCGAAGGACTCGAGGATCATCGCCTCTACCTGCTGGTCGGATAACCCGTAGGACGGTTTGACGTCCATAGTTTGTTCTTTGCCGGTGCGAACGTCCCGCGCGGTGACATTAAGGATGCCGTTAGCATCGATGAGGAACCGCACGTCGATGCGAGCCAGGCCGGCAGGCATGGGAGGAAGATCCTTCAAATCGAAGCGTGCCAGGCTGCGGCAGTCTTTCACTAGCTCCCGCTCGCCCTGCACTACATGGATCAAGACATTCTTCTGTCCGTCGACAGCCGTAGTGAATTGTTCGGTGGCTGACGCCGGGATGGTCGAGTTGCGGTGGATTAGTTTTGAAACTAGTCCACCCATGGTCTCGATGCCGAGCGAGAGGGGGGTCACGTCCAGCAGCAATTGATCTTGAACGTCGCCCGAGAGGATTCCTGCTTGAACCGCCGCTCCGAGCGCTACCACTTCGTCCGGATTCAACTCGGTGTGGGGCCGGGCGCGGAACAGCTTTTCCACCTCTGCCCTTACCAGCGGAATACGCGTCGACCCGCCTACCATCACTACCTCATTCATGTCCTCGACACGAACGCCTGCATCCTTAATACAGGCCCGGCACGGCGCGAGCGTCCGCTCTACTATGGGCTGGATCAATCGATTAAATACTTCCAAGGGCATTTCGCGCCGGTAACGTTTGGCTGCGTACTCGAAATCAATCACGGCAGACGGCACAAACGACAGCTTTTCCTTGGTATGAATCACTGCACGGCGCAGCAACTGCACCGCATCGCTCTTGGAGGAGATGTCTTCGCCCCATTCGGCCTGGATGTCTTCGAACGCAATTCGCAACAGCAGGTTATCGATATCGTCGCCGCCTAAGTGGGTGTCGCCGTTCGTCGCCAGCACTTCGAAAATTCCCTCGTGCAGGCGCAGGATGGAGATGTCGAAAGTGCCGCCTCCGAAATCGTAAACGGCAACGATGCCTTCCTTGCGTTTATCGAGGCCGTAGGCGAGCGCAGCCGCGGTCGGTTCGTTTACCAGCCTGAGTACGTCCAGACCTGCGATGCGACCCGCGTCTTTGGTCGCCTGGCGCTGCGCGTCGTTGAAATACGCCGGCACTGTGATAACGGCCTGGGTGATGGGCGTGCCCAATTCCGCTTCGGCGTCCAGCTTCAGCTTGCGCAAAATGTGAGCCGATACTTCGGGGGGGGTCATCACCTTCTCGCCTAGTTGCAGTTTTAGCACCGAGCCGCTTGAATCTGCCAGGCGAAATGGAAACAGTTTCAGCTCATCTTCGATATCCGCCGCGCTGCGTCCCATCAGCCGCTTCACCGAATAGACCGACCGCTCGGGATGCGTGATCAACATCTCGCGGGCGGCGGCTCCCGCAATTACTTCTCCTGTGGGCGCAACCGATACCACGCTCGGGACAATGCCGCTCAAGATACGCGGACCAGCAGGCTCCATGACCGCGATCAGACTGTTGGTGGTGCCGAGGTCGATGCCAACGATGGGCCCCTGCTGGTTGCCGAAGTCAATTTGGAACGTGGACATTCAGTTCTTTCTCAACATCACGGATGAGGTTTGCTATGTACTGGCGCCGGTCGAGAACGCTTCGAATCGCCAGCAGGTGGGAGCTATCTTTGCCTTCGTCATAGCGCATGAAGAGGACCGAAAGTCCGTGGTCGATCTCTTCCCGCATGTGATTGAAGCGCTGGTGCGCTTCGGCCAACTGTGGGCGAGCCGATTCATCGCCTGCCCGGAGCTCCTCGAGCGCGATATTCATCTCGAAGACCTCTTCGAGCAATTCCGGAGGCACATGTTTGGATGGCACAATCCCGTTATGCTCGAGAAAATACTCGGCGCGCGCCACGGGATCGCGCAGCGTGCGAAAGGCGTCATTGAGCGTCGAGGTCATTTCAAGCGACTGGTGTTGCTCGGCTGGGCTGGAGCGGCTGAAGCGGTCGGGATGCCACTGTCGGCTGCGTTCGTAGAAGCGCTTCTTGAGGTCTTCCGAGTCCACTACCAGCCGAGGCTCAAGCCCCAGGGCCTCGTAGAATTGCATCAGGCGGAGAAGGACGTTCCGCAGCCGCAGCTTTTTTTGGCGTTCGGATTTTCGAAAACAAATCCCGACTGTATCAGCGAATCCTTCCAGTCGAGGGTCATGCCATCCAGAAAAACCAGACTCTTGGGATCGATGAAAACCTTCACGTCATCGAAATTGAGGACCTGATCTGTCGGGCGCGGCTTCACGTCGAACTTGAACTGATAGCTTAAGCCGGAACAGCCGCCGCCGAGGACGCCCAGACGCAGTCCTCCGTTCACGCCCTCGCGCTCAAATGCCTCGCGAATTTTTCCGACTGCCTTGGGGGTGACGGTGACCATGTGAACCGAGCCTTAGACTCGCGCTGCCTCGCTGGCGACGGGTGCGGACTTCTTTTTGTAGTCCGTGATGGCCGCTTTGATGGCGTCTTCCGCCAGCACCGAGCAGTGGATTTTCACCGGCGGCAGACTCAGTTCCGTGACGATGTCGGTGTTCTTGATCGCCAGGGCTTCGTCGACAGTTTTCCCGCGCAGCCATTCCGTTGCGAGCGACGAACTGGCAATGGCGCTGCCGCAGCCGAACGTCTTGAACTTGGCGTCCTCAATGACGCCGGTCGCCGGGTTCACTTTCACTTGCAGCTTCATCACATCGCCGCACTCGGGTGCGCCCACCATGCCGGTGCCTACGTTGGGATCGCTCTTATCGAGCGAACCGACGTTGCGCGGATGGTTGTAATGGTCGATGACTTTGTCTGAATATGCCATAGTGTTTTCCTTTTAAACTGGTTAGTGCGCGGTCCACTGCACTTTGGTCAAATCGATTCCTTCTTTGAACATCTCATAGAGCGGGGAAAGCTCGCGGAGCTTCTTGACTACTTCAATCACTTTCCCGGCAACGTAGTCCACTTCTGCTTCGGTGTTGAAACGGCCCAAGCCGAACCGTATCGAAGAATGCGCCAGATCGTCGCCCGCGCCCAGGGCCTTCAGCACGTAGCTGGGCTCGAGCGTCGCCGATGTGCAGGCCGACCCGCTCGATACCGCGATTTCGTTGATCCCCATCAGCAGGCTCTCGCCTTCGACGTAGGCGAAGCTGATGTTGAGATTGTTGGGGAGGCGGTGCTCGAGCGTACCGTTAATATAAACTTCGTCGAGCGAATTCATCAACCGCTCCTTCAACTTGTCGCGCAAGAACGCGAGGCGTTTGGATTCCGCGGGCATTTCCGCTTGCGCCAGGGCGCATGCTTCACCTAGCCCTACGATTCCCGGTACGTTCAAGGTTCCGGATCGCATGCCGCGCTCATGGCCGCCGCCATCCATCTGCGCCGTTAATTGAACTCGCGGATTGCGGCGCCGCACATACAGCGCGCCGACGCCCTTCGGCCCGTACATTTTATGCGCACTGATCGACATCAAGTCGATGTTGTCATCCAGCACGCTTACCGGAATCTTGCCCGCCGCCTGCGTGCCGTCGGTGTGCAGCAGAACACCGCGTTCCTTGGCGATCTTGCCGATCTCGCGAATCGGTTGCAGCACGCCGATTTCGTTATTGGCATGCATGATGCTGATGAGCACCGTTTTATCCGTGATGGCCATCCGCAATTGATCGAGATCGACCAAGCCGTTTTGTTGAACCGGTAGGTAGGTGACACGCGTCCCATGTTTTTCCAGGCGCTTGCAGGTATCGAGAATCGCTTTGTGCTCGGTAGCGGCGGTAATGATGTGATTGCCCTTCTCGGCATACATCTCGGCGACGCCCTTGAGCGCCAGATTATTCGATTCGGTGGCGCCGCTGGTGAAAACGATTTCCTTCGAAGTCGCGCCAATCAGGCTGGCTACCTGCTTGCGTGCCTTCTCGGTCGCTTCTTCTGCCTCCCAGCCAAAACTGTGGTTGCGGCTGGCGGAGTTGCCAAAGATGTTCGTCAGATACGGGCGCATCGCCTCGAACACGCGCGGATCTACCGGCGTGGTGGCGTGATTGTCCATGTAAATCGGTAGTTTCATGGTGTTGCCGTTAAGTAGTCCCAGAAAGCCTCGTTAATTGGATGTTTTGCAAGGGCGGGCGGACGCTCGGAATCTGCATCTCTTCGCTCGCCAAATCGGATAGAGAAATGTTCGCCAGTAAACTCAGGATGCCTTCATGCACTTTACGGAGCGGCTCGCGCACCGGGCACAATGCCGTCTGATCGCAGCCCGCGTGTTCGGTGAAGCACTTGGTCAAAATAATTGGACCGTCGATGACGCGGATGGCTTCGAGCGCAGAGATGTTGTTGGCCTCGCGCGCCAGGCGGTAGCCTCCGTTGGTGCCTTGAACGGAAATCAGCAGCCCGCCGCGGGCCAGCTTTTGCAGGACTTTCGAAAGCAGCGGCAGCGGAATTCCGTAAGAATCGGCAATATCCTTTGCGGATGCGCTCGACCTTGAACCGGCCTTGGCCACGGCTAGATGGCGGAGGGCGATCAGGCCATAGTCCGCCTTCTTGGTCAGCTTTAACATCCGGATTTAGTATATCAGACTGAATTGGTCTTGTCAGATCATTTTGGTCTGGTATGTCGGTAGCACACGATATGTCCGCTTGAAGTAGCACATGATCTGTCCGCTGAGCCGGGATGGCGATGCTGGAAGGTGGAAGCCAACCAGAACCTGCCGTTCCGCGAAGTGGAGCGGATGATGAAGACACAAGACGTGCTATTGAAGGCGATGGCCAAGAAGATCAGTTGGCTGTCGGCGGCCGAGATCATTGGAGTGACGCCGCGGACGATGCGCCGATGGAGGGAGCGCCTGCAAGAGCATGGCTACGACGGTCTGCGCGATCGGCGCAGGGGCAGGCCCAGCCAGAAGCGGGTTCAGTTGGCGACTTGCGAGCAGGTGCTGGAGTTGTACCAGACGCGCTATTACGACTTCAACGTGAAGCACTTTCACGAGAAGCTGAACGAGGAACATGGCATCCATCTGAGCTACACCTGGGTCAAGCGGGCGCTGCAAGGTGCGGGCCTGGTGGCTCGCAAGAAGAAACGCACGGCACATCGCAAGAGAAGGCCGCGCAAGGAGATGCCCGGAATCATGCTGCACATCGACGGCAGCAAACACGCCTGGTTCCAGGATGATCGCTATTACGATCTGATCGTGATTCTGGATGACGCCACCAGCGAGATCTATTACGCGCAGTTGGTCGAGGAGGAATCGACGGTGACGACGATGGCGGCGGTGTGCGAGGTGATCGAACGCAAAGGCCTGTTCTGCTCGCTCTACAGTGATCGGGGCAGCCACTTTTTCTACACACCGAAAGCCGGAGAGCCCGTCGATAAGGGCCGGCTCACGCAGTTTGGACGAGCCCTGCGGGAACTGAACATTCACATGATTGCGGCCTATTCGCCGGAGGCTCGAGGGCGGATGGAACGCAGTTATTTGACCTGGCAGGGGAGATTGCCGCAGGAACTGCGAGTGGCCGGCATCGGCACCCTGGAAGAGGCCAACCGGTTTCTGTGCGAGCGCTACATCGCCGAGTTCAACCGCAAGTTCACGGTGAAGGCGGCGCAATCGGACACTGCATTTCGTAAATGCGGACGGCGCGATTTGGATCTGGTGTTCTCGGTCCAGACCGAACGCGTGGTCGCCAAGGACAACACCGTGGCTATCGGGGACCGCTGGTGGCAGATCGAGAAGTGCCGCTGGAAGGGGACTCTGGCGACTCAGACGGTGACCATCCACCAGCACCTGGATGGCAGAGTTTCGATTTACTGGGGGCCGCATCGCGTGGCTCGTTTCCCGAACGGCCGTGGAAATGACGCGCCCGTGGAAGCGGTGGAAAACCAAAGACAGGTTTCCCACCGCTCCCACCGCCGCTTGGAAACCGCCTCCGGCGCTTCCCACATTTCCACCGCCGCGACTATTTCCCCTCTCTCTCCCAAACCCAAGGCGAAGAGGGTAGCATGAAACCTAAAGCGGACAGATCACGTGCTACGAAAAGCGGACAAGTTCACGTGCTACCGACAATCATTTTGGTCTGGTATACGCTATGTAATTGATTATAAGAAGCTATTTCTTTGAATCCGGCTTTACTACGTGCACCTTATATAGCTTGATATTGCCCTCGTAGACGGTCGCTTCGATGGTGTCGCCCTTTTTCACCGTCTTGAGCACGTCGGCGTTGTCGACGTCATACTTCATCGACATGGCGTCCATCCACCCCTCTACCTTTGCGCCATCGACCGTCATGCTCTTGGACGCGGCGTCGACTGATTCCACTTTCCCGTGAAACACGTAGCTTTTCTTCTTGCCTTGCGCGTGCAATAACGCGGCCGATGGCGCCAGCAGGACGGCGGATGCGAAAGTTCGTCTGGTTATTTTTGAAATTCTCATTTTTTTATTATGCGGCTGCCGCGCGTGCCAGGTCGGCCGCGCTGGATAACTTTTCCAGGCCCCAGCAGAGGTCCATTACTTTGCGCGCCCGTGCCGCCGTTATCACGCCGTCGGCAAGATCGGCAAACTTAGCTTCGAGGGCCGCGTCGGACAAGGGATTTTTCACGCTGCCGATGGCGTTGTCGATGTATTTCTCCAACTTCTTTCCGTCTTTCGAGGTCACAATGACGCGAACCTGTTCGGGGCCGATTGCGGGATCGATGGTTGCTACCACCCGGTCGCGGAGCGCGACAACTGTGGGGTCCTGGGCCAGTTTGTTGCTGAACTGTCTTTCGCCCGCTGCTCCTTCGATCAGCGCGACAGCAGCTGCATAGTACACGCTGAACTTCCCTTCGAGGCCGGTTTGCGGGGTCTTCTTGCCGGTCAACTCCAGCACCAGGGGATGCACCTTCAATTCGACGCGCTCGATCTGGCCGGCCGTCAGCTTATATTGATTGCGCAACTGGATACAGGCGTCGAGCGTCGGGTGGATCACGATACCGCAGGCAAACGGCTTGTAGGTGTTGAGCGAAATTTCGTAGGTCTGGCCCAACTTCTCTGTGATTTCCGAATAGTTGTGCGCGGTACTCACGACATTCGCCCAGCCGCGCAGCGCTTCGATGCCCTGGTCCGAGCTGGTATAGTTCTTCGAGGCCAGGAGCGCCGCTGTAAACCCGTTCTGCGCGGCGCGCCCCGGAGAGAAGCTCTTGGTCATGGTGCCGAACATTTCGCGAAGGCCCACCGGCTGGCTGGCCGCTAGTCCAAGCGCCCAAACCATCTGCTGTTCATTCAATCCCAGAAGCTTGCCCACTGCCGCAGCCGAGCCGAACACTCCGGCTGTCCCGGTGATGTGCCATCCGATGTCATAGTGATTTGGCCAGACGGCGTTGCCGATGCGGCACTCGGCTTCGACGCCCAATACCAGGGCATTCAAAAAGTCACGTCCAGAGACGGGCTTATATTCGGCCAGCGCCAGGATGGCGGAGGCTACCGGCCCGGCGGGGTGGATGATGGTCCGCAGGTGCGTGTCGTCGTAATCGAAAATATGCGAGCTGATCCCGTTCATCAGCGACGCATGCAAGACGTCCATTTTTTCTTTGCGGCCGAGCACCGTGGCCTGGCCGGGTCCGGCGAAGGGCGTTAGCGCGGAAATCGCGATGTCCACGGTCTCATGCCGGGAGCCGCCGATTGCGCAGCCTGCCCAATTCAATAGTGTGCGCTGCGCTTCTTTGCGAACTGGAGCCGGCAGGTCGTCGAACTTGGCTGCGACTACGTAACGCGCCAGCTTGCGGGTGACATCCTTTGCAGCGCTTTTCGACTCTTCGGCCTTCAATTGCGGGGCCATGCCTGCGGCGGCGAGCGTGCCCATGCCCGCGGCGGTGGCCGTTTGCACAAAGGTTCTACGTTTCATGGGTTCAATGTATCATGGTCAACGGTATGTAATCGCAGGAGGCACCCATGCTTAAGAGAGCATTTTTCGCTTGGTTATTTGTTGCGGCGCTGGCCCATGCTGCGGTGGTGCGTCTGGAGATCAAGGAACGTTCCGATATCCTCGATGGCAAATCCTTTGGCAATGCCGGCGCCTATGAGCGCATCATCGGCAAAGCTTACTTCGCCGTGAATCCCAAGCTGCCTGCGAATCAAGCCATTGCCGATATCGACAAAGCCCCGCGCAATCACGACGGCTTGGTGGAGTTTTCCTCCGACGTGGTCATCCTGCGTCCTAAAGATCCCAAGAAGGGCAATGGCAGCGTGCTCTATGAAGTCTCGAATCGCGGATCGAAGAGCATGTTGACGCACTTCAACCGTGCCGCGGGTTCGCTCGACCCGCGCAACGCGGACGAGTTTGGCGACGGCCTGCTGATGAATCAGGGCTACACGCTGCTGTGGGTAGGCTGGCAGTTCGATATGCCGGATGTGCCCAATCTGGTGTATCTCTATCCGCCGGTTGCGCAGGGCGTCCAAGGAATCGTCCGTTTCGAACTCACGCCGGATCGCCATGAAGCGCGCTCCAGTGTGGCCGACCGCAATCACAAGCCGTACATCGTCTTGAATCCTGACGACCCGGCTCTGCGTCTCACCGTTCGCGATCAGGTGGAGGGTCCGCGAACCACCATTCCGCGCGCGGACTGGCACATCGAAAACGGTTACACCATCGCCCCCAAGAATGGTTTCGATCCGGGGAGGATTTACGAGCTGGTTTACACTTCGGAGAACCCTCCGCTCGCCGGCACGGGATTCGCCGCCGTGCGTGACATGGTTTCCTGGCTGCGATATGGCGGCTTTGTCGCGGGCGCGCCGGAGCCGAACGTGGTTATGAAACGCGCGTACGGTTTCGGGGTGTCGCAGAGCGGGCGCATGCTTCGCACCATGATGTATTTCGGATTCAATCGCGATGACCGGGGGCGCAAGGTATTTGATGGACTCCTCGCGGACGTCGCCGGCGGTGGCCGCGGCGGTTTTAACATGCGTTTCGCCCAACCCTCGCGCGATAGCAACCCGTTTCAGAACACGCTGACGCCCGTCGATATTTTTCCCTTCACGGACCTGGAACAAACCGACCCGCAGACGGGGGTGAAAGACGGCCTGCTCACTCATTCCCTTCCCCCCGAGTTCTGGCCCAAGATCTTCTACATGAATTCCGAGTATGAATATTATGGACGCGCGGCGTCTCTCATCCACATCACCCTCGATGGAACAGGCGACGCGAAACTGGCGTCCTCGACGCGCATTTATATGTTCAGCGGAGGCCAGCATGGTCCGGCGCAATTTCCACCGGAGCGGCGCGGCACGCAGAACCTGCCGAACCCGAACCCCTACACCTGGACGTTCCGCGCCCTGCTCAGCGCGATGGACGCCTGGGTGAAAGATGGTGTCGAGCCACCGCCTTCGAAATATCCTCACATGGCGGGGCATGAACTGGTGCCGCTCGCTGGGGTGCAGTTCCCTAAAATCCCCGGCATCGCTTTCCCCAAGACCATGCACCTGGCTTATCCGGCTAACTTTGGACCGGATTTCCGCACCAAGGGTATCGCCACCCAGGAACCTCCGGAACTTGGCAAGCCCTATCCGCTGATGGTTCCACAGGTGGATCAGGATGGTATCGACATCGCTGGGATTCGTATGCCGGAGCTGGCGGTTCCGCTCGCCACCTACACCGGCTGGAATCTGCGCGCCCCGGAAATTGGCGCGCCTGAAATGTTGTCGACGCAGATCGGTTCGTTCATACCGTTTGCGCGGACTAAGGCCGAACGGATGAAGTCCGGCGACTCCAGGCTTTCGATTGAAGAACGTTATACCGGCAAGGAAGACTATCTCAAGAAATTCGAAGCCGCCGCGCAAGCGCTCGCCGGGCAACGTTATCTATTGCCGGCGGACGTGCCCAGCCTCGCCAAAAGAGGCTCTGCCGAGTGGGATTACCTAGACAAGCGGCCGTAGGCTGCGCCGCCGGATGGCCTCAAATGAAAGGGCTGGTCCGGCGCCGCCAATTTCAACTGACGATTGTGCGATTGGAGGTTCACGCAATCGCTAGCTGAAACTAGTCTGCACGCCGGACGTTGCAATTGGATTTAACCATTTAAGCTCCACGTGGTTCAACCTATCTTTCGTATAACAGGTACACTCGCTCCCCTCATTCAAGTACACTGATCTTGCTCCTTCAAGCGTGCGCCCAGTAATTTGGTCCCCTGTGGTTTATCGCGACGTCCATGGCTATTGATCTCCTAAATCCGGTCTCCCGCGTTCAACGCTTTGCGGTGGTGGGAAGCTGCATTTTAGCGATTGCCGCTATCACACTGGCGGGCCGGTATTCCGGCCGGACAGAGCCGCTGGGCGGATTTTACCTGATTCCCCTGGCAGTCGCCGCGGCCTTCGTCTCCAGATGGTCGATTTTTCTCCTGGCCATCGCCACCGCGATCGGCAGCGAATATTTCAGCCCCTATGCCTGGGGTCCGGAGTCGCTTCGAAGGTTGGCGGTGGCTATCGCGGCATTCACGGGTGGCGGACTCTTCGCGGGGGAGCTGGCGCGTAATCGCCGCATCACCATGGCATTGTTGCGCAAGACTCAGGAGGAGGCGCGGGTTCGCCTGGATGCGGTGACGGAAATGCGGGCTCTCCTTGAGAGCAGTCCCGTGGGGCTGATCACTATCGATCCCGTAGGAAGGATCGGCATGGCGAATAAGGCCGCCTGCCGGCTGCTGGGATTTGTCTCCGATTCACCCGAAGGAGACCCTATTGAACGCTACATTCCGGTACTCGCGAGACTACTCAAATCCCCTCAGGTAGCGAACTTGATGCAGACTAAAATTGAAGCGACGGTCCGGCGTCCGACGGGTGAAACGTTTCTGTCGCAAGCCTGGGTATCGTCTTATAACGACGCTTCGGGATCGCGGCTGGCGGTGGTGCTTTCAGACGCCACGGAATTGATTCGCGATCGCGAGGAGAGCGGGCTGAAACAGCTGCTTACCAACTCGCGAATCGTCGCCGGAGCGGTGTCGCACGAGCTGCGGAACCTGGCGGCGGCCGCCTCCGTGCTCTACCTGAACCTGAAAAAGCAGCCTAAGCCGGATCATAGCAATAAAGACTTTCAGGCGCTGGGAACTGTGGTCGAGAGCATACTTAAACTTTCTTCGACGGAGTTAGCGGACGCCCGCGAAGAAGTTCTGGAAGGGGTGGATGTGGGCGAACTTTTGCAAGAGCTGCGCGCCATCATTTCGCCCTCGCTTGAAGAGGCAGGCATTAGCGCGGATTGGGAGATTGCCGACCCGTTGCCTCCCATTCGCGTGGACCGCTCGGGTCTGCTGCAAGTGTTTTTGAACTTGACGAAAAATAGCCGCAGCGCTCTCGAAAACACTTTGCACGGGCGCATTCGCGTGGCCGCATATTATCTGGATGCCTCCGTGGTTATAAGATTTACCGACAACGGACCTGGAATTTCCTCGGCGGAACGCCTGTTCCAACCGTTTCAACCGGGAGCTTCCTCGACGGGCTTGGGGTTGTTCGTCTCGCGGGCCATCATCCGGACTTTTGGAGGCGAGCTTCATCATCTGCAGCCAGCGGGAGAATGCTCGTTTATCATCGAACTTCCCGCGATGGCGGCGGGGGATTAGGATATGCCTGTCCCTATACGCATTCTTCTTATCGACGATCATTCGTTGTTCCGCGAAGCCATCGCGCGGTTGCTGGGAGCGGAGCCGGATTTTGAAGTTGTGGGCGAATGCGCCACTGTCGAGGAAGGACTGAACCACCTGCGAACGGATAACGCCGACGTGGTCCTGTTGGATATTAATTTGGGTTTGCAGCAGGGCGGCGCTTTTCTCAATCTGGCGTGGGAACAGGGCTTTCAGGGAAAGGTGCTGGTGGTGACGGCGGGGGTGAGTAAAACTGAAGCCGCGCGTCTTATCGAAAGAGGATGTTCCGGAATTATTTTGAAACATGAGCGCCCGCAATTGCTGGTGGAACGAATTCGCGAGGTGATGCAGGAGCCCGCGGGACAGCTTCAAAAGCAGCCTGCCGATTTGGGGCAATTCGATCCCTCCGGCCAGGCGGAAGTCCGGCCATTCACGCCGCGGGAGCGCCAGATTCTGCGCAGTGTGTTCTCGGGAAAGTCGAATAAAGAGATCGCCCACGATATGAACATATCCGAGTCTCTGGTGAAGGCCGTGTTACAGCAGCTTTTTGCCAAAACCGGTGTGCGAACGCGTTCCCAACTGGTGCGCACCGCCATCGAGCGGCATTGGAAAGAGTTAGAGGATGGGGCGGAAGGCGCTTGAGGCTGTTATTCGCAATCCTCTGCGAGCCAAACCAAAATTGTCCGGCTCGCAGATAAACACAGATGCACGCAGATAATAGAATTCTCCGCGCAACGGACTAGGGATCACCTGGCTCAATGCCATATCGGCATCCTTTGACTTCAGATGATTGTCATCGCGGTGGCTTGGCGGTCTGCATTCTGACCCGGTTGCATTGGGGGCACTTCCACTTTCGCATCTTGTGGTAGATGTGTCCCTTCAATTCTTTCATCGGAATTTTGCAGCGCTGGCAGGTCATCTGAAAGTCCCACTCAACTACGGGCTGAGCGGCGGAAATCGCATTTTCCTATGATGGTATAATCGCACCTTGCGCAACCCCCACCGGAAAGGCTGAGAAGAACCCTTGAGCACCAATACTTTGTTGTCGCCGATTGAACAACTGAATGTCCCCTATGACCGCGAAGGTCTCGAAGACATCGGGTTCATGACCTGCATGACGCTGTCTCTGCTGGGCAATTACGCGCAGACCGGACACTTCGGCGGACCGCTCGCCTATACGCCTTACAATGTGGCGGTGCATCTGGCTGGTCCGGCATTAGGCGGCCTGCGTTATGACCTGCGGCGTCCGAAGCACCCGTTTAGCGATAAATTCATGCTCGCGGGCGGGCACTGCGTTCCGACTTGCTACTCCTTGTGGATGATCCTTTCCCAGGCCATGGAGCGCAAATTCAAAGCGACCGGGGACAAGCGCTACTACGTCGATCCCGCGGTGGCCATCCTGCCCATCGACGCCATCGGCTTCCGCCGCAATGCCGCGCCGATGAAAACTATCCTGCAAGAGAACGGGCTCGCGGACCACCCGCTTTTCGCTCAAGCCAAAGCGCGCGGCATCAAGGCGCTGGCCGGTCATGCGGAAAGCATTGACGTCACCAACGACGTGAATGGCGGACCATCCGGCGTGGGCATTGCGACCGCCGCCGGCAAAGCCGCGTTCTGGGACATGGTCGGGGCCCCTGGATCCCCCAAAATCATCGCCTTTGAGGGCGAGTTTGCGATGACTGAGGGCCACGCCCAGGAGATCAAGACGCAGGCTTTGGCCAT
Organism: Bryobacterales bacterium; assembly: GCA_025350625.1. Taxonomy (GTDB): domain Bacteria; phylum Acidobacteriota; class Terriglobia; order Bryobacterales; family Bryobacteraceae; genus Palsa-187. The sequence goes on from JANXXL010000210.1 coordinate 16,528, forward strand.
GAAGGTCGGCAAGCGCCTGCGCATCATGCTTTCCGACAATAACGCGGGCATCGACGATATCCTGCTTGGTGGCGTGATTGACGCCAAGTACCAGGCTTACCGGCTGGTGGATCAATGGACTTCCTACGGCTGGAACGTCTTCACGGTCGACGACGGCAACGACTACGGCCAAGTGATCGCGGCGCTCAAGACCATGGAGGAGTGGGACCCGCAGGACCGCCGTCCCATGATCATGATCGGCAAGACCGTCAAGGGCTACTGGCCGCGCGCGGTGGAGGGCAAGATCCCGGGACACGGCTCGCAGGTGGTGGGTTATCAAAGCCATCCTTACGCGATGAAAATGAACTCGGACTATTTCGTTGCGCTGGCCAAGACTTTTGAGGACCACTACGGGGTGGAATTCGACGGCATCCGCAAGGGTGCGGTGAACGATACTCGCGAGCGCTTGATCCAGTTCAAGACTAATATCGATATCGTGATGTCACTGCTCGATCGCAATGGATTGGGCGACTGGCTGGCTGACCGTCTGGTCGAAATCGGCGACACCGTTAAGGATGACACGCCGATTCACTTCGACCTCAAGAGTAATCCTTTTCAGGATGATCGTCTGCGCGTTGCCAATCTGCCGGTCGAACCGCAGACTGTAACCGTGCAAAACCGTTTTTCGGGCGCTCAGAAGCAAGCTGCCGTGGTTTTGTTCCGTACGGCGGGAGAAGTGGCAGGCACGCGGCGCGCTATCTCGGAAATCATCAAGTGGATGAACTATGTCACCGATAACCGCTTCATCACGCTGGCTGCGGATCTTTCCGATTCGATCAATGTGGAGCATGGGAGTTTGTGGGGCCACTACGACCCGGAAACTAATCCGCTCGGCACGCGCATCAAAGCGTCAATTCAGGAGGCGGGCAACGTTTCTTCGGCCATCGGGCTCGTGAGCCAAAGCGCGAGTCTCGATCCTGCGAAGTTTTCTGGAGTGTGGGCGTTGAGTGGAACCTACGGGGCGTTTACGCCTCTGATGTACACGCCCGCGCGCGTGTTCAGTCAGCAGACCCAGGACAGCAAGTTCCGCATGGGAGTGCTGCACATTCTGGCGGGGCACTCGGGTCCTGAGACTGCCGCCGATGGGCGCACTCACTTCGGCATTTTCGCTACCCAGGTGTGGAAATTGTTCCCGCGCGGCCAGACCATTCATTTGAATTTCTGGGATTACAACGACGTGGCCGCGGGTTATTTCGCAGCGGCGGAAATCGCCGCCCGCGATCCCAAGGTCGGCATCATCAGTATTGAAGTCGCGCGCCCCGATTTTCCGGTGGCCGATCGCTCGAAGTTCGCCGACACTGACCTCAAGGCCGCGGCGAAGGGCTTCTATGTCATCCGTGATTTCGCGCCGGGCCCCCGCCATGGTTATGTGATTTCACAAGGCTCCAGTTCGACTGTGAACTTAGTGAACCAATTGCCGAGCCTGGATAAGGCCGGAATTAACGTGAAGGTGATCGCCGCGATCAGTGAAGAGTTGTATGATCGCCAGTCCGAAACCTATCGAAATTCCGTACTGCCGCCGGAAGCTTACTACGACGCGATGGTGGTGAGCACGGGCACCCGCCGTATGTGGCCGGTGCGGAATCTGGGGCCGCTGACCGACGAGTATTCGCTCACGTCTGATTGGGATAATCAGTGGCTCACCAGTGGGATGGAACTCGAAGTTATTGCCGAGGCGCACCTTGATCCGGCGTCGATCCTGGCTGGAATTCAGCGCTTCGCGGGAGAGCATGACCAACGGATGAAACGCCAGCGCAGTATGGTGGGTGCCGCTTAGTAATGGTATCGGCACGAGAGAATTCGGATCTTGTCGGGTAGGATCTGTTAAATCAGCCGGTGTTCCTGGTTATTACGCCTCGACCAACATCCGGAGAGTTCGTGCTTTAGTGGTTCTGGTTTGCCCAGCCCTGCTGAATTTCCCGTACGAGGCGCATGATACGTAACGCCTGAGCACGATCTTCTTCAATCCACCAAGCCAGATCCTCAAACGCGGAAGGATCAAATTCCAAGCTTCTCAACGACAGCCTCGAGAGAAAGCCCGTCCTGGCGCCTCGCCGCCGCCAGCAGACGCTGCTTCAGTGTCTCCGATTTCAAGAGGTATGCAGTTTCCCGCTCGGAGGCAATTTCGCGCCATAGTTCGATGGGAACGATGACAGCGGTCGGCTCCCCGGCCTCATTGGAGACGATTTGGATGTCCGTGTCCGGCACAACTTCAGTTTACACTCGCCGTATCCGCCGCGTCCCGCATCGTGCCGTGTTCGTGATTCAGCGGCTCAGCCCGGCTTGAAACCGTGCATCAGGTCTTTCGATTCTATTGCCCCGCCGGTCCGCCGTCGCCTTCAGACCCGCCGTCGATTCTGCGGCCATCCGGCAACGTGACCCGCCGCGCGTCCACTAAATGCGACCCGTCTTTCGCGAGATATCCGTCCACTACAATCTTGTCGCCGAGCTTAATGTCGCCCCGCTTGAATCCGCGCCGGGAGAGAGCGCCCGGGCCTCCACCTTCGCATCCCCAGTTGACGACGTTCCCCTTATCGTCGGTGACGTCAATGTAAAAGTACGAGTGTGGATTCGTCCACTCGATCTTCGTCAGTACGCCCGTGAGCCGCACCGGCTTATTCCCGTCGAACTCTGCCGCGAACGAGTGATGCGCCCATAGCGGGGGCGCGGCCGGTATCATCAGGCCAATCGCTGCTGCCAATCCCGCGAGTTTCATCTTCACCGTGGCACCTCCATCGAATGTGCTTAGCTATAGAATAATACTGCATGAACGTCCACCACGCGATCCCCCGGCTGGCTTTGACGGCGCTCCTGTGCTTGCCGGTTCTCGCGCAGCAGATGACGGCGCCGGAACCTTCCGGGCCCTCCCGGCCGGCCCCTCGGATGTCAGATGGCCATCCCGACTTCAGCGGATATTGGAAAGGCTTGCGCGGGATGGTCCCCGGCGGCAATATCGCGAAGGATCTTCCCGGCTTGAAGCTTCCGTTAACCCCCGCTGGAGAAGCCGCCTGGAAGCACAACGTCACCGCCACCGTCGACCCTGAAGCGCTGTGTATCATCGGCGGCATCCCGCGCCACAACGCCAGTGGACTTCCCTTTGAAATCGTGCATGGCGCGAAGAAAATTGTGTTTCTTTACTGGTATAGTTACTTCCGCCTCATCCCCATTGATCCTGCGCGGAAACACTCCGAAGATCCCGACCCCTCTTTTTTCGGCGAGGAACTTGGTCATTGGGAGGGCAACACTCTGGTGATCGACTCGATCGGCTTCAAGGACACCCAGGTTTGGGCCGACGAAAACGGCAGTCCGCATAGCGACGCACTGCACGTCGTCGAACGCTGGACCCGGCCCGATTTCGATCACCTCCACGTCGAAACGCTCATTGAAGACCCGAAGTTTTACACCCGGCCGATCACTTACTCGAGAACCTGGATCGCAGGCAAGCCCGACGAAGAGATTCACGAGTACTCGTGCAGTGAAAACAACGTCGATCGCGAGCATCTGGGCTTCGGCCCAGGACCCATCCGCAAGGACGGCACTCGCGGGTACGAAAATCCCGCGCCCCTCCCGCCGCCGCTCCCCGCGCCTGCCAAAAAGTAGGGATGTTAGGCTAGTGGAGACGCTAGATTTAGAGGAGAACATTCCAGCATGATTCGGTATCTGAAGAGCGGCCAGTCCGCCGCCACGAAAGCGGAGAACAGCCAGCAGGTCCGCAACACCGTCGAAGGCATTCTCGACGACATCGGGGCTCATGGCGAGAAGGCTATGCGGCAATATTCGGAGAAATTCGACAAATGGTCGCCGCCCTCCTTCCGGCTCTCGGAGACGGAAATAGAGGAGTGTATTCGCTCGCTCCCGCGCCAGGTGATTGAAGACATCCAGTTTGCGCAAACCCAAATTCGCAACTTCGCTCTGGTGCAACGCGCTGCGCTGCAGGATGTCGAAGTCGAGACTCTTCCCGGCGTCGTGCTGGGGCACAAAAATATCCCGGTGAATAGCGTGGGGTGTTATGTGCCCGGCGGACGCTATCCTATGGTGGCGTCGGCGCATATGAGCGTGGTGACGGCGAAAGCAGCGGGCGTGAAGCGCATCATTGCCACCGCGCCGCCCTTTGACGGCGCCCCGCATCCTGCCATCGTAGCCGCCATGCACCTTGGCGGCGCCGATGAAATTTACGCCATCGGAGGCGTCCAAGCCGTGGCCGCCATGGCGCTCGGCACTGAGACCATTGCGCCCGTCGACATGATCGTCGGCCCCGGAAACGCCTACGTGGCCGAAGCTAAGCGCCAGTTATTCGGCCGCATCGGCATCGACTTGTTGGCCGGACCCACAGAGACCCTGATCATTGCCGACGATTCCTGCGATCCCGAGATGGCCGCGGTCGATCTCATCGGACAGGCTGAGCACGGGCCCGGAAGTCCTGCGGTGCTGCTCACCAGCTCCGCGAAACTCGCCGCCGAAACTCCAAAAGCTATCGAGGAATTGCTGGGCTGGCTCCCCACGGCGGCCATCGCGCGCGAAGCTTGGGAGAAAAACGGCGAGATCATTCTCTGCGATACCCAGGACGAACTGGTGGCTGAAGCCGACCGCATCGCTTCCGAACACGTCCAGGTTCTCACCCGCGACCCGGATTATTTCCTGCGCCACATGACCAATTATGGGTCGCTCTTCCTGGGCCATCGCACCAACGTCGCCTACGGCGATAAGGTGATCGGCACTAACCATACCCTGCCCACCATGAAAGCTGCGCGCTATACCGGCGGACTGTGGGTGGGCAAATTCATTAAGACCTGCACTTATCAGCGCGTGCTGACCGATGAAGCCTCGGCCATGATCGGCGAATATTGTTCGCGCCTCTGCGCCATTGAAAACTTCTCCGGCCACAAGGAGCAGGCGGATCTGCGCGTGCGCCGCTACAGCACGCAGGTCGCGTGACCACTCCGGATACGCACCGCCAAGCGGTGGCGGTTGTCACCGGAGGCGCGGGAGGCATCGGCTCCGCCATTTGCGCGAAGCTGGCGGAAGCCGGGCTGCGAGTGGTCGTCGGCTATCATCGCTCGGCCGAGGCTGCGCGCCGGTTAGTCGAGACTCTGCCAGGTGACGGACACTCGGCCCGTCCGGCTGCGGTAACCGACAGCGCCGCACTCACCGCGCTCGCCGCCAGTGTCGGTAAGGATTATGGGGGCTGCGACGCGCTGGTGAATTGCGCAGGGGTGACGCGTTTCGTCCGGCACTCCGATCTTGATTCACTGGATGACGAATTAATCAATAGCATTCTCGCGACCAACGTGCGGGGCGCCTTCGCGGCCGTGCGCGCCTTCCGTCCGCTGCTCGAAAAGAGCACGCTCCCGGGCGGGGGCGTAGTGGTGAACCTGTCATCTGCCGCCGGCAACATCGCCATGGGGAGCAATGTGATGTATTGCGCCTCCAAGGCGGCGCTCGACAACATGACCAAGTCGCTTGCGCGAGCGCTGGCACCGCGCATCCGCGTAGTGTCGGTCTCGCCGGCGCTGGTGGATACAGAATTCGTCAAGTCTCTCGATCAAGCGTGGCGCGATGAACAGGCCGCTCGAACTCCGCTGGGGCGGCTGGCCACGCCCGAAGAGGTTGGCGCCGCGGTTACCGCGGTCATCACCACTCTCACCTTCACCACAGGAACCATCCTCGCGGTCGACGGCGGCCGCACGCTGGGTTAACCTTTCGCGCCCGCCCTAGTTCCAAAACGGTTGTGAGCTAAATCCCAGTTTGAGCGCACTACCTAGAAGAGCTATGACTATTCGCGGAAACCGCTTATTTCTCCGAATCGCCTTGCTAGGCTTTCTCGGATTCAGTGCTATATCCCGAGGGCAGAGTGTTACGCTGTCGCTCGCGTCCGGATTAGGAACGCCGGGCGGCTCGGTCGTGCTTCCGCTTTCCATTACTTCCGCGGGAGGAGCGCAAGCTGCCGGCGTCGAATGGTCGTTGACCTATACAAGCGACATTACCGGCGTCACGGTTAACTTGGGAAGTTCCGCTACCAGCGCTCAGAAGTCACTCTACTGCAATGGAACCCAATGCCTGCTAGCTGGGGTCAATACGCTGATAATCCCAGATGGGACTGTGGCTACCGCGACTTTTCAGATCGCTTCCAATCCTGCCGCAACCACGATTCCGATTCAAATCATGGCCGGGTTCGCGGCCACGGCAGCGGGCACTTCCATTCCAATCGCGGTCGGCACGGGCTCAGTTTCCCTGTCTTTACAACCTGCCTTGAGCGGGATAGGTTGCGCGACTACAGCCATTAATACGCCCGGCAATACTTTATGCACCGTTTCCCTAACTTCCGCGGCGCTCGCGGGAGGGGCGGTGGTTGCGCTTTCGAGCAATAACGCCTCCCTGACAGTACCTGCAAGCGTGATTTTTGCCGCGGGACAAACTTCCAGTAGTTTCACAGCCATTAGCGTTGGAGTAACGGCCGACCAAGCGGGCACGATTACGGCAGCGTACGGCAGTGCTGTGAATACGATTTCTCTCGGCCTGTTGGCGCCGGTCCAATTGACGGGCCTGGTGTGTTCACCTGCCGTCGTCAAAGGCGGAGGCTCCACCGCTTGCAGAGTCTTGTTGAATAAAGCCGCGTCAAGTCTCGCCACTGTGGCGCTGTCGAGCGACAACCCAACCATTTCAGTCCCGGCCAGCCTAACCGTACCGCTGGGCCAGAGCGATGCCGCCTTTCAAGCCATGGCGGGAAATATTAGCGTCGCTCAAAGCGCCAGCATCACTGCGACTCTGAACGGCGTCAGCTACTCGGCTACGGTAAGCATAAATACCCTGCCCCTACCCAGCGCGGATTCGGTTTCGCCCAGCGCCGGCGCGGGCGTCACGCAAATCTTTACATTCGTTTTCTCAGACAGCCAAAGTGCCGCCAACCTCTCGGCCGCCGCTATTCTATTCGCGCCGTCGCTCGCCTATCCGGCCTCCTGCTTCGTCATTTACGATCGGGTCCGGGGCACCATTCAACTCGAATGGGATGATATTTCCGGCGCGGACGGGAAACCGGTCGGCCCGTCCGGCACATTGCAAAACAGCCAGTGCCTGATCGGAGCAACCTCGGTCAAATCTTCGATTCTCTCGAACACCATCACTATGGCGGTTACTTTTAAGGATACTTTCAGCGGATTGAAGAATATCTATATGTACGGCGCCGACACCAGCGGTGCGATCAACACCGGGTGGGTGCAACGGGGCACTTATACCGTGACCGCACTGAGCGCCGCAGTACCGTCGGCAGATTCGGTCGCCCCGGACGACAGCGCGGGCGCCGCCCAAACTTTTACGTTCGTATTCTCGGACAGCCAGGATGCCGCCAATCTAGCGGACGCCGCCATGCTTTTTGCTTCGTCGCTCTCCTATCCCAACTCCTGTTTCATTATTTATGACCGGAGCCGGGGGACCGTTCAACTGGAATCGGATGACGTTACGGGAGCTTCCGCGCAGCCGGTCGGCTCCCCCATCCATCTCAAAAACAGCCAGTGCGAAGTCAGGGCAAGTGCAGTCGCGTCGTCGGGCCTCACGAACACGATTACCCTGGACATCGCCTTCAAAAGCGCCTTCAGCGGAATGAAGAACATTTACCTATATGGGGCCAACGCCGGCGGGACCGTCAATACCGGTTGGGTGCAGAGGGGAGTCTATCTGGTGAATACGGTGGGCGCTCCCATTCCGTCGGCCGATTCGGTTTCACCCAGCAGCGGCGGAGGGCCGGCGCAAACTTTCACTTTCGTCTTCTCCGATAGTCAGGATGCGGCGAATCTCTCGGCGGTAGCCATGCTGTTCGCGCCTTCGCTGGCCTATCCCGACTCCTGCTTTGTCATTTACGATCGCAACCGCGGAACGATCCAACTGGAATGGGACGAAGTAGGAGGCGCTGATAAGAAGGCGCTAGACTCGCCAATCATCCTTCAAAACAGCCAATGCATCGTTGGCGCAGCCACGGCCACTACTGCGGGCCTGTCGAGCACCATCACCCTCGACATTACCTTCAAGAGTGGCTTCACCGGTCTGCAGAACATCTACTTATACGGCGCCGATACTGACGGCACCATCAACACCGGATGGGTACAGCGGGGAACGTGGACCCCGTTTTGACCGATGTGGACTTCAATTCACGCGGAACACATGGATGACCGCTTCATTCGGCAGCCGTTCGCCCCTGGCTATGAAGATCGTCCGGTTCATCCATTGCAGCGCAGGGACTGCCGTCTCCACTGTCACCACCGTGCGGAAATAAATTAGCGACTGGTCGACCTTTTCGCCCGCCGCCAGCTTCTGAAGGACTTCCATGGGACCGTGACGCACGCCGCGATTGGTTACGTAGAGCAGATCTCCACTTTCCAGTTGCACCACATAGTGCGCGTCGATTTCGGTGAGAAGATCCGGGTGAATGATCTGATAATCGGCGCCCGGAAGGATCTTCCCGCTGAGGCTTGGTCCCTGCAGGCTGCCGCCGAGCACAGGCGCCACCCGCCGCATGCCAGCCGTGCCAATCTTGCCGATGTCCATCGGCTTGCCCAATTCGAGGTGCAGATCAAAGGCAAGATCAAGTTTGGGAGGTTCGGGCTTTTGCTCCCCGTACATGATGCTTAGGGACGCGCCCAAAATTCCTGCGGTCGACATCAGGAGGCTGCGCAATATCGTTGTCATTTCTAAACTCTCCTATTCCTGCTAGTCAATCCTATCAGTCTTTCACTCAGAAATCGCCGGGGCAGACCAAGTGGCCGTTATTTCAGGTCCGGCCCAGAAGCACCACCCTCACGTGTCGCCCTCTATGAGGGGCGTTCGCCATAAGCAATTGATTTAGCTAGCAATGATGTAAACCAAGTAAATCGGATCGAGTGGCCAGTTAAATGCAGGTTGATGGCAAGAGGGTGAAAAACATGTACACACGTATTCTGCTAGGAATGATGGCGATTGGAGCGGTTGCAGGCGCTCAGTCCTTTCCGCGCCGGGCGACCGTGACCGGAGGGGGAAGTCCCAATAATGGCCAATGTACCGTCGAAGTGGTGGTCGATGGCTCAGCCCAGGTAGATATTGGCGTGGCCGGGGACGCCGTGCTGAGAAATCTGTCGGGTAATCCCCCGCAATGGCGCCGGTTCGAATGCACTGCAGTCATGCCGTCTAATCCGGCTGGTTTCCGTTTTGAAGGCGTTGACGGGCGAGGCAAACAGGAACTGGTGCGCGATCCGCGAAACGGTGGCCCTGCCGTCATTCGTATCGAGGATCCGGCGGGTGGTTCAGAGGGATATACGTTTCGGGTCATGTGGGGCGGCGGCGCTCCCTCCACCCAAGACCGGGGCCCCGCAGGCCGTGACGACCGTGGCTTTGGACAGGACCGTGGCCCGGTAGGCCAGAATGACCGCGGCTATGCACAGGACCGCGGACCAGGCTACGGACGCGAGGACCGGGGTTATGACCGCGACCGCGGAAGGCCGGATGGGAACGTCTTTCATCAGGAACGCGAAGGGTATTTCCGGGGCAATGATTGGAGGTCGACATTTTTTCAACGGATTCGCCAAGATCTGGATCATGTCACCTCGGGCGCCTTTCCGTTCACGGGTGACCGGGCGAGACTCGCGCGAACCCAGATGGAACTGGATGAACTCCAACAGAAACTGGCGCAGGGCTTTTACGATCAGCGCGAGCTGGATGAAGTAATTGGGGCCATGCAGGGAGTTTTGCAAAACAACCGTTTGGCCGGGGACGAGCGCGCGATGTTAAGCGATGATTTGGCTCGCTTACGCGATTTCCGCGTCCGTCATGACGATTATGGCGCTCGCAATGTCGCCGGCGCTTACCCCGCGAACCGTGGCCAGCAGTTTGGCGGACAGAACCGGCAAGCGATGTTCTTTCAGAACATACGTGAACATCTGGAGCAAGTAGCTGCCAATACTGCTCCCTTCGGCCGGGATCAGGCACGCCTGGCGAGAACTAAATTCGAGTTGGATGAACTGCAACAGAAGTTGTCGCGGGGGGTTTATGACGAAATGGAGCTTGACGAAGCGACAGAAGCATTGCAGTTTGTCGTCAGCTCGAACCGGCTGAATGCTCGCGATCACGACATTCTCGCTAATGACTTGGAGCGAATGCACGAGTTTCGCGTCCGCCACGATCAATACGGCGCACGCTAATGCGAGAGCAAAACGCTAGATCCGTATTTTGCGGATCTAGCGTTGCTGTTTGGCCCAATTGTGGTCATACTTAAACCAGTGCCGTGCATTTTCGCCGGCGCTTCGGGCATTTTGTACTAGGGCAGAATCCTGAGCCTTCCTTTTCTTAGTTAGCTGGATGCGTTGCGCCGCACCCGTCCGGTTCCTTGGCGAGAATCGATCTGTTACTCATATCCCAAAGCGAAGCAGGTTATAGTGCCGTTTGAGAGCCGTTTTGCTCGTTCGTTTACGGCCGTTACTATCGAACGCGAGGCCCCCGCTGCATCCGGCGTTTATGGGATTTCAAATGCCGAATGCTGGATCTTTATTGAAGAATCGGAAAACATTCGGGCGAGTTTAATGGGACAACTGGCAAACTTTACCGGCCAGCCGAGCGATTTGCCGTCCGGGTTCTCCTTTGAACTCAGCCCGGCGTATAGCCGTATCGCTCGCCGTGACCGCCTGATTGCTGAATTGACGCCGCTGCAGAAGCAACGAGCCCTCCCCACGCGCCGGCGCGCACGGGGATAGCCGAAGTATCGAGAGGATCCTCATGCCATTTCCCCAGGAAAATTCTTTTGCGTTTACACCAGTGTCCGTGCGGGCCCACGCTCCCGCGGCCGCGGGCATTTATGGGATATTCAACGGGAGCCAGTGGATTTACGTCGGCGTGGGGGATGACCTCCGGCAGGCCTTGCTCGCTCATCTGAGCGACACCGAGGTCTGCATACGGCGATTCAATCCCACCGGCTTCAGCTTCGAGCTTAATGCGGAAACATCCCGTCGAACGCGCCAAGAGAGCCTAATTCGGGAGCTAGGCACCCAGTGCAACCACCAGAACGGGAATCTGCCGGTGCTTCCCTGGCTGAAAGCGCTTTAAGAGGGCACTGAAAGCCAGTAGGGAGGATATTTTCGCCGGTTCGCCAGACAATTAAAACAGGCGGGACGGTGGAGCGGTGCCGTTCGTGTGTGTTCCGGCACCGTAATGCGTGGCCCTGCCCGCCAATTCCTGTCGCTTAAATCTCTTTTAGGCGATCTGCGGAAGCGGATGGGCGCCGCGGTTTTCGATTTGCCGAGACAGAGTGGCTGCCCGGCGCCGGCACTCGGCCGAACTTTCGGCGGCCAGCAAACGGCTGGACGCGTATTCTTCAAGGCTGATACCCTTCGCCAGCCGGGTGTTGACCAGCGCTTGGGCTTCCACGCGTAACTGCTTGCTCCACGCACGGTTTTCCGCCTGGAGACGGAACATTTCGTCCAAACTGCGCTCCTCGATTTTCTCGGGCCAAAATGGCATCACGTATATTTATCGGCTCAGGCACCCTACTACGTTAGTTCTCCGTGAAGATTCAGGGAAACTACTAACCCTCCGCACACGAGACAGATCCTCCAACTTACAGGGAAGGCGTCAGTTGCGCCCAGCGTCAGCGTTTGAGGAATAGCGAAAGCGCCATCCCGAATCCGATCAGGATGACGATGCGGCGAACCACCTTACGTCCCAACTTGCGGGCCGTTCCCGCGCCGGCGTAACCGCCAACGATCGCTCCCAGCGCCATGATTCCCACGTCCGGCCAATAGACCATTTTCTGTGAAATAAAATAGATCGCGGCCAGCAGGTTAATGGCGCCCCCCAGCAGGTTCTTAAAGCCGTTCATTTGATGGATGTCGGTCATTCCCAGAATGCTGAACGCCGCCAGCATCAGGATTCCGATGCCCGCTCCAAAGTAGCCGCCGTAGATACCTACGATCAACTGAAAAACGATGGCTCCTGCAAACCACGCGTTGGATTTGCGGGCTCCCGGAGGCGCGTTTTTCGTTTTATGCTGGATGGTTTCCTGCGCCATGAAGAGCAGGGTGGCAAATAAAATCAGGTAGGGAACCAGGCGATCGAAGACGGTGCTTGGCGTCTGCCGCAGCAGGTAGGCGCCCCCCAGGCCGCCGATCAGGCTGGGCAAGGCCAGATAAAGGAATCGCCGTTCGAGGGTTCTCAATTCTCTCCGGTAAGCGACCACGCCGCTCATCACTCCGGGCCAAACGGCCACCGTGCTGGTAGCGTTGGCGGTGATTGAATTCAAGCCCAGCCATACCAGCGTAGGGAAGGTCAGGAGCGTGCCGCCCGCTGCCACCGCATTCATGACGCCAGCTATCAAGCCCGCTCCAAAAGAAATGAGCCCGTGCGTAAGATCCATCGCCATGCAAGTTTTTCAATGTAGCATACGCGGCGGTCAAAACTGCCTGACCCCGGCAAAAAGTTCGCGTCGGAGTGCGCTTGCCATCTGAAACAAAGCCTTTACATCTTCGGCAGGCGACTTGCTCAATTTACGCCGGAAGGAGAGCTATATCATGCAAAAAGCATTAATTGGAATTCTGGCGTGCGCCGGTTCCCTATGGGCCGCTGGCTCCAGTCGCGAAGAGGCAGAAAAAAGATTAAATGAAGCGTCTGCAACCCTGTCTGAGATCATGAGCGCTCCGGACAAGGGCATTCCACAGGATCTATTGGATCGGGCCAAGTGCGCCGTAATCGTACCCGGCGTAAAGAAAGGCGCGTTTATCGTGGGCGCGTCGTTCGGCAAAGGTTTCGTAACCTGCCGCGGCAATAACGACCGCGGGTGGTCAGCGCCGGCCGCCATCAGAATGGAAGGCGGCAGCTTCGGGTTCCAGATTGGCGGATCTGAGACCGACGTCGTGATGTTGGTAATGAATGAGCGCGGAGCGGATCGTTTGATGCAGGATAAATTCACAGTCGGCGGAGAGGGAGAAGTCGCTGCTGGTCCGGTAGGGCGGACCGCGTCGGCACAGACCGATGCCAAAATGAGCGCTGAAATGCTTTCCTGGTCGCGTTCGCGCGGCGTTTTCGCCGGAATTGCTCTGAAGGGCGCCACCATGCGGCCTGACCGGGAAGAGAATGAAGCGATGTATGGCAAACCACTGGGGACAAAGGAAGTAATCGATGGTCACATGACCCCGACGGCAGCGGCCGGACGGCTGCTTTCTACTTTGGGCGGCACTTCGCCTCGCGAGAAGCGTTAAACCCGTCTTTAACAGGAAGTCCGGGGCTAAAAAGCCTCGGCCTTCCTGCCTTTCCTGCCCCGCGTTACCGTTCTGGAAGCTTACCCTTTACCAATTTCCGCTTTGGTCGAAGTTGCACTTGCCCTCTCCCGTCGACAACCTCGTCATGCTTATGGCGCGGGCGGAAGTCGCAAATTTAGGTTGCGAGCCTGGTTAAGCTGGCGAGTTGCGGTACGATCCACATCGGTGAGGGGTACGCGGCGGTTCTGATCGTCGGCATCCACATAACGCAGATCATTGCCCTGCACCCACACCGCAGCGGCGGAGAGGCGGGAGCCGTTCTTAAGAGCGATGACGAAGAAAACCGGTGGCCCGTCACTCGCCGCCGGCTTCAGATCTTGAATAGAAGAACGAATGGGTTCAGGCGGCATAATCGGGGCCGCGGGGGTCGATGACGGTTCAACGATCACGAGATTATTGACCGCTGGAGCGAGTTCGGGATAACTCATCGCATATCCGCCCCAACCGTAACCGGCTCCCATAATCGGAAATGCCTGACGGGAAGGGCGCGATGGCGAGGCGATACGGGGAGCGGCAGGATGAAGCGGCGGTAGACCCGCGCCTAAGGCTTGCGGAAAGTGGCGATCCTGCGCAGCGGCCAGCCCCGCAACTAGCAAGACGAGATTCCATCCGAGGATTCTGCGCACGGCTTTAGTCCCTGCCAGTATGATAACTCGAATTTTAATAGAATCCTCTGGCCCTCCGGTTGCATCAGAAGATTCGTGCAGAAGGGGTGCAAGTCATGATCGTTGGAGCGGCTATTGCGGGATTTCTCATCGTTTCACTCTTCTTAGAGACGCTTTCTTCGTCTCCGAAGGCGGACGAGGCTGAGCAATCCGACTTGCCGGTTGCGCCGCAATGACACCTGGATGGGTCAAAGTGGCCCATTCTTCTCTCTGCTGACGATTCGCGTTTCCCGCGCGCCTTCTTCATAAAACTCGTCTGGAACTTTCACTGGTTATTGCTACCATAAAAGATTCCATGCTTCGCTTTGAAACCGCAGGTGAATCTCATGGCGAGACTCTCGTCGCCACACTAACGGGTTTGCCGGCGGGGGTTCCCATTTGCGTGGCTGCACTGGATCGCGAACTGTGGCGCCGCCAGCAAGGGTTCAGCCGCGGCGGCCGCATGAAAATA
>JANXXL010000226.1 GCA_025350625.1 Bryobacterales bacterium
ACAGCATCGCGAACCGCTTTTTGGTCACGAACGTCCGCCCGATGAAATTCAACGGATGAGGGAAGGGAATCGCGAGAGTACCCACGGTGGAGGTTGTCTAGGACAATAATGTCACCGGCATGGGTGGAAAAGAGGCGGTTAACTAGATGAGCTCCAATGAATCCGGCGGCGCCCGTCACGAGGATTCTCACTGCCCCAAGTATATTTCAGGTGATGCAGATCTGCGGTCATAGTTCAAAGCGGGCGAGCAACACCCCATGGAGGCTCAATGAATCGCCGGCAGCCGAAGGTCATCTTCCCAACCTCGCCAGTGTCCGATATGCGGTAAAGCTGTGCCCAGGACCGACCCTAAGAGACCAGCTTCGTCTGGGGTGCACTCCGGCCCCACTTTCGTTTTATCGAAACACCACGTCGCTGTGCGCTGTAACAAGGTAAACTAGGTTGGATTGTTTAATGAATAGTTCACGCCGGAAGAGATAACGCCAGCAAATACGGGAGATATCCCAGGTCACCGCACTCCCATATTGTATTTCGCCACCCCTCCCAAAAGCCCCGCCGTTCCAAAATTCATCCACGCCAGCTTCTTGTACAAGTCAGGCCGGTGACGCAACGCTACGTGTTGAATCAATAGTGACGTTGCCACGAATCCGGTCTTGATCGCGATTGACGTGGTTCCGAACTGGGCGCCCCCTCCGGCAACCAGCGGATTGGCCTCCTGCTGGCTCCAACTGGAGGCGACGTCTGCCACGTTCGCTGCGAGCATGATTGCAATAGACCACCGGTATAGAGTGCGTCCCGGTGAAGCCGTCTTCTTTAAATCCGCCGTGCTGGCCGCGAATCCTGTGATGGCCTGCGGAGCAGTAATCTCGCCTATGTTTACCGGTTTGGTTGATAGCAGAGAATTCTGCCCAAACGCAGGTACGATAACCAGCATCATAGTTATCAGTGTTTTACCCATTATGAAATCCTCTTTTCTCCACGAAACCGTGACTTTGTCGACACACGTATCGGAAGTGCGCTTGCGAGCTTGAGAACCGATACGCAGTTAAGTCACTTACCTTATACAGGTTTTCCCCTATTCAGGCGATATACGCGCTGTACTGATGCGCCTAGGACCTGACCGAAAGTGAGTACTACCGCCGCGAAGGGGTTGATTTCTAAAGTGAAAGGATGGACTATAGGGAGAACTAGTACCCAAGTGTGTTGTGGGTACTTCAAGAGCAACGCTATGAGAGGGGTTACATGCGTAGATCAGTAAAGTTTTTGGCGGTGGTTACCGCTTTAGCAGTAGTCGTCGTGGCTCAGACGCAGGTAGCCACCATTACTTCGACCAGTCCCTTCCAGCTACGGGGAGTCGGGGTGACGCCAGGTCAAGGAGTTCCTTCTTGGCCGGTGATGCCCGGCGATATCATCCAGGCCGGGCAGACTCCACTGACTCTCTCCTTTTCAGATGGGTCCAGCATTGTGCTCTCTCCCGGGGGTACAGCGAAGGTCGACCTTGCCGGAAAGACGCCGGTTTTCCAGTTACAAAGTGGTTCCGCTCATTACATGTTGAAGACCTTGTCTTCAGTGAAATTGGAAGAACTCAAAGTCACGGTCAACCCCAAGGATGTGATAGGCGATCTGGTAATTGGCAGCGAGAAGCTTCCGGCGGGATGGTGGACCACGGGCCATACCTTGGCGGTCATCGGGGGCGCGGCGGGTGCTACCGCTTTAGGCGTTGGCGTAGCTAAGGCCAAGTCGGCAAGTTGCAAAGGCCAGAACCAGCAAGGCAACAACAATTGCCAGGGCCAGAATCAACAATAGACCAGGGTGGAATCGAGGCTCTCAACTGCGCGACGCAGCCCGGTGGTTCACATTTGCAATTCTCGCTTTCTGCCTGACAGCGGCCGTTTTGCTTCAAGGTGGGGTCGATCCCGTACAGTGGCAATGGCTCGCGATTTTTATTTCCCTGGCGGCAGGTCTTTGTGTGGCCCTTCGATCGCGGCGAACGACCTATGGCGCAGCTACGCCGGAATTGAGTATTTTGAGCGCGCTGATGGCCTGGGTGATCCTGCAGATGGTCCCGCTTCCACCAGCGTTGGTCGAGTTCTTCTCGCCGCACCGCTGGAATAGCGCGCTGGCGGCGCGTATCGCAACCGGGGGCGAGGTAACAGCTTGGTTGCCGATCTCCGTAGCTCCCGCGGCGACTCTTGAACAAATCCTGAATGTGCTTCCCGCCATGGCAGCATTTGTAGCTGCCCGCGAGATGGGCCGCTGGTGGGGCGGGCGGCGGCTTTGGATTGTAGTGGTGCCCGTAATCGGAGTCGCGGTCTTAGAGAGCTTGCTCGGTTTGACCCAATTCTATGCAGTCCATGCTGCCTCTAGCGAGACCAAACCCGTCAGCGGAACCTACGTAAACCGCAATCACTTTGCCGGACTTCTGGAACTCGCCCTTCCTCTGGTCATCATGTGGGCGGTCTCCGTTTGGACCCGGGCAAAGAAGCACAGAAGCCCGCGATCGGCCGGCGCCGCCGCGCAAGCTTCGGCTTTACTGATTGTGGCTGCGTGTATCTTAGTCGCCGTCATTGGATCGCTTTCCCGCATGGGATTTATTGCCGCGCTCGCCGCCATTGCGACTTCCGGCCTAGGGTGGCTGTTAGTGCATGAGCGAGCCGCTCATTCTAAAATGCCCAAATGGCTTTGGCTGTTTCCGGCTCTGCTGCCACTCGCAATTTTCGCGTTTGTAGCACCCGACGCGATGGTGCGTCGCTTTGCAGACACCCCTGGATTAGGCGAAATTAACGCTGACGGGCGGGTGCAAATCTGGAAAGAAACCATGGGACTTATCGGCGCCTATAAGTGGACCGGAACAGGCCTTGGAGCCTACGAATACGGTCTCTACCCATTTAGAAAATTCGGCTCCGCCGTCACCATCGACTTCGCGCATAACGATTACCTGCAGATACTCGCTGAATTGGGGATTGTTGGAGCCCTGCTGGTGGTGGCGCTGGCGATTGTCATCCTATGGAGACCTCTGGCGATCATCCTCGAACGCGATTCCAGGCATTGGGCCCTGGCAGTGGGTCTGGTTGGATCGTTTGCGGCAATCGGGCTTCACAGCTTAGTAGACTTCAACCTTTACATACCTGCTAACGCGCTTGCGCTCGCCTGGCTGGCCGGGGTTGCGGCCAGCCCGGGCTTAAGGGAAACATAGAATGCTCCGCTTCCTGTTTCCCTTGGTGTCGCTCGCGATCGCCGCTTTATCGATCGCCGTCGAACTTTCGGAACGCCCAGCGGACTCTCCGGTGTGCCTCCACGGCGGCTGCCGCTATGACCAGATCTTCGCAACCGCTGCGACTCCGGCCACTGCGGCAGCGCTGCTGAACGAAGCGCCGGCGGATCCAGGCATTTGGTGCACCTACGGAGAGTTTTTGAGCTCTCGTGGCGAAACCGACAAAGCCCAGGCGGCCTTTGAACGGGCCCTGATTCTGGGATCGGGTGTGTCGTCAGTGCTGATGCGAGTTGCGAATTTCGATTTCACACATGACCGTACCGAAGAAGGTTTACATCTAGCCGGACAAATTCTTGCGCAGACTGAGGAATTCGATGGGATCGTTTTTTCTTACCTCGGGATCTCAGGAAAACCGGTTTCCCAACTCCTCGGAACCGCCGTTCCCCCCGCTCCGCGTGCCGCGCGTTCCTGGCTCGGCTGGGTGCGCTCTCGCGGCACCGACCGAGATATCTTGGATACCTGGGCCTGGATGAAAAAAAATGGATTCGCCGATGAGAAATCGGCGGTGGATACTGCTAACGCTTTGTGGCAGCGCAAGAGCTACAATTCCGCGCAGGAATTATGGACGGAATGGCTGGGTCCCCGGAGCGGCGACTATCCGCATCCGCAACTTCTCGCGAATACCCGCTTTCAAGAAGCTCCCAATGGAACTCCGTTTGATTGGAACTTTTCTCCCCGTGCCGGCGTGGAGTTGGTCCGGCGCGACGGTCTGGAAGTCCGCTTTTCAGGACGGGAGAATCTCACCTCCGCCGGAATTCAGCAGTTCGCCCTGGTTGAGCCAGGGCGTTACCGGCTTGCCGCGCAGATCAGCGCCGATCATCTTACGACCGACCAGGGCGTGGCGTTTCAGATTGTGGACGCGGAGAATCCCGGACGACTTACGGTTGAAACCAAGCCGCTCCTCGGCAATATTTCGCAGTCGTCGGCCAGCGTGGACTTCACCGTTCCGCGGGGCACCCAAGCAATTCAAGTGAAGCTGGTGCGGCAGGCGTCCTTGAAGTTCGATAGCAAAATCGCGGGCACGCTGCATATCTATCAAATTTCCCTTAATCGCAATTGAGGGTGAGGGCCCGCGAAATCTCGATCAGGCGGGGGGATCCCGCCAAAGACCCAGCAGCGTGGAGGGTTCGAGGTAAGCGCCTTGCCACTGCACGGCGAAATGCAGATGAGGGCCGGTGACGCGGCCACTCGATCCACTCTTCGCGATGGGCACACCCTTCTCAATGGCGGCTCCTTCCTTCACCAGAAATTCAGAGAGGTGCATGTACAGGGTGAAGATAGACTCCCCGTGGTCGATTACGATGAAGCCGCCTTCGAAGTAAAAGTTGCGGGCGATCGCGACGCGGCCGGAGTTGGCTGCGGTAACTTGCGTGCCCATCGCGGCTGAGTAATCGAGGCCTTGGTGCACGCTCCGCGTCTTGCCGTTGTAAATCCGCCGCGAGCCGAA